>NZ_JAUOQU010000018.1:0-96219 GCF_030547195.1 Shewanella sp. 6_MG-2023
ATGAGTATCTGCCTATCCTTGACTCTCTATAGAGTACGTGTTGATAAGCAGTTACACAAAATTAGTTACAGTCTCATTAGATAAGTAAATACCTGTTGTTAACTATGTAAAAGGAAGACTTAGGTCTTCCTTTTTTATTTATCTTGTTCTGGTTTACCTGCATAGTCAGTTTACTCATCATTTCATTTGTAGATGGGTAGTTTTATATGTGATTACTCAATTAATATCGCTCTTCAAATTGTTTGCTAGCCTCAAAACCCTCTTGTATGGCTGTAATGCTACGCCATTGCAAAATCCTTGCGTTAAAGTAATTATCAATATGTTGCGTAATTGTTTATTAACGCGCGTGTAGGCCTTTAAATGCCTAAGTCTCTTGCTAGTGATAATCTCCTTCTGCTACTGTCGAAATCGACCATATCAATAAGACTTGGTAAAACGACCAATAAATAAAAACCATACGGGACTCATGTTTTGAACTTAAAAATACTTGGCTCAATCGCCATTGTTGCAGGAACTGCTATTGGTGGGGGGATGTTAGCTTTACCACTTGCTACCGCAGCGCTAGGTATTATGCCTGCGATTTTATTGCTGGTAGTTATCTGGGGATTATCAGCTTATACCTCTTTATTAATGTTAGAAATTAACTTACGTACTGGTGTGGGTGATAACGTCCACGCCATTACAGGCAAAACCTTAGGCAAGGTTGGTCAACTTATTCAAGGCGGATCGTTTTTAAGTTTGTTATTTGCCCTGACCATGGTGTATCTAATGGGCGGATCATCGCTACTTGAATCTCGCTTAGAGCCATTATTAGATGTCGATTTAAATAACCAAGTGTCAGTACTGCTATTTACGTTAGTATTTGGTGGCCTAATTGCCGTTGGCGTGAAGTGGATTGATAAAGTATCTCGGGTGTTATTTACCGCGATGATCGTGTTATTGGTTCTAGTGGTGGCATTTTTGCTACCTGAAGTAAACCTTGTGGCATCATTAAGTAATTTTTCAGCCAATGTCGCCGAAGGCGATAAGCTTGACCATTTATGGTTAGCGGCTATTCCTGTGGTATTTACCTCATTTGGTTTCCATGTGTGTATTGCGACCATTGTTCGTTACTTAGACGGTGATGCCGTTTCGTTAAGAAAAGTGCTATTGATTGGCTCTACTATCCCGCTAGTTTGCTATATCTTATGGATTTTGGTCACTTTAGGTACCTTAGGCGGTGAAACGGTAAATGGTTTTGCAGGGTCATTACCTGCGCTAGTTAATGCATTACAAGCTGTAGCTAACTCAGCGGTTGTCAGTCAGTTTATTGATTTATTTGCCAATCTTGCACTCGTGACTTCTTTCTTAGGCGTTACCATGAGCTTGTTTGACTATGTTGCCGAGTTAACCCGAGCAAAAGATGATAAAGCAGGCCGTGCTAAAACTTGGTTAGTCACTTTCGTGCCGCCACTATTATGTGCTTTATATTACCCTGATGGCTTTTTCCAAGTGCTCGGCTTTGCGGCCATACCGTTAGTGGTTATGATTATCTTCTTGCCGATAGTCATGGCATTAAAACTGCGTAAGCAACAATTAGGTGGCTATGAAGTGTGTGGTGGCAAGCTTGCCTTAGCTATCGCAGGTCTATTAGGTTTGTTGATTGTGGTTGCTCAGTTGATGGTGGCTTTAAGCTAAAAAAGCCAATAAATGAAGCTGTGTTGTCGATAAGCTTTGTAACGGCATTTTTCAAAGACTATTTCTTTGTAGAAACAATATGATAAAGTCAGGCTATCCGCCTGACTTTTTTATGCCTTAAATCTGAACATTGTTGCTTCAATATGACATTGTGACCGCATTAAAATACAGGCAATTTGGGGCTCTTTTATTAAAAATGGAATAATAATGAAAACATGGTTATTAAGCGCTGCAATTTTGGCAACATTTGCCAGCCAAGCAGACGAAGGAATGTGGCAGCCTTATCAGCTACCTGCAATGGCTGATGAGCTTAAAGCAAAAGGATTGGAGATTGATGCCAAATCGATTTCAAAATTAACCGAATTTCCAATGAATGCCGTGATTAGCCTAGGTGGCTGCACAGCATCATTTGTGTCGCCTAAAGGCTTGGTTGTTACTAATCATCATTGTGCTTATGGCGCTATTCAGTACAACTCAACCCCAGAGAACAACCTGTTACAAGATGGTTTTTTAGCTAAAACTTATGCAGAAGAATTACCTGCTACACCGGGTTCACGTATTTATGTTACTGAAGCTGTTACTGATGTCACCGCTAAAATAAAAGACGGTGAAATGAGCAAAACTGGTAATGACTTTTACAAAGGCATTGAGCAAAAAGAGAAATCATTAGTCGCAGAGTGTGAAGCGCAAGATGGTTACCGCTGTAAGGTTTATAGTTTTCATGGTGGTCTTGAGTATTACTTAGTTAAACAGATGGAAATCCGCGATGTTCGCCTAACTTATAATCCTGCAGCCAGTGTGGGTAAATATGGCGGCGATATCGATAACTGGATGTGGCCACGTCACACTGGCGATTTTTCATTCTACCGTGCTTACGTCGGTAAAGATGGTAAGCCTGCCGATTTCAGTAAAGATAATGTCCCATACGAGCCTAAAAGCTTTCTTAAAGTGTCTGCAAAAGGCGTAAGCGAAGGGGACTTTGTTATGGTGGCAGGTTACCCCGGCCGTACTAACCGTTATCGCATCGCGAATGAAATCGAAAACCAATTTGAGTGGGCTTATCCGCAAGGTAAAGTGTTGCGTGAACGTTTAATTGAAATCATCAAAGACACAGCCCCAGAAGGCAGTGATGAGCGAATTAAATATGAAAGCTCAATTGCAGGATTAGCCAATTACGCTAAAAACTTTACTTCGATGATTGAGTTTTACGGTAAATCTACCATGTTAGATGAGCGTAAAAGTTTAGAGCAAAAATTAGCTAAGTGGATTAGCAAAGATAGCAAGCGTCAGGCGAAATATGGTGAAACATTAGCTCAGTTAGATAAGTTAATTGCCTTAGACCAACAAGGCCAAGAACGTGACTTACTGCTGAGTTACATGGGTTATTCAACCATGAAGAACACCGCTGAGCGCCTATATCGTTTAGCTCATGAAAAAGCGTTACCGGATATGCAGCGTGAGCCTGGCTATCAAGAACGCGACATGACTCAGTTTACCTCAAGTATGGAGCGTATTGACCGTCGTTATGCTGCCAGCGTTGATAAAGCCATGTTAGCAGACTTACTCAAGCGTTATGCCGCTTTGCCAACCTCTGAGCGTTTAGCTGATTTTGATAAGGCTTTCTCGATTGGTAAAAACTTCGATGAAGCCAAGCTAATGAAAACCCTTGATAGCATGTATGCCAATACCACACTGTCAGATAAAGACGTCCGCTTAGCTTGGATGAATAAGTCGGTAGCTGAGTTTAATCAGTCGAAAGATCCGTTTATTCAATATGCGGTGATGACCTTTGATGAAAAAATGCAACGCGAACAAGCGCAAAAACAACTTGCTGGAGACTTAATGAAAGTGCGTCCACAGTATATGGATGCGGTCATTGCCTATAATCGTGAGCTAGGTAAACCGGTTTACGCTGATGCTAACTCAAGCTTACGAGTCACGATTGGTAACGTAAAAGGATACTCGCCCCAAGATGGTTTAGTGGCGGCGCCGTTTACTCGTCTTGAAGGTATTGTTGCGAAAGATACTGGTGCAGCTCCATTTGATGCACCGACTAAGCAACTTGAGCTTATTAAGCAAAAGCAGTACGGCGATTTCTACATGAAATCAATCGATTCTGTACCGGTTAACTTCTTATCGACTTTAGATACCACTGGTGGTAACTCAGGTTCTCCAACTTTGAATGGCCGCGCTGAATTAGTGGGTTTACTGTTTGATGGCGTTTACGAAAGCATCATTGGTGACTGGGGTTATGATCCTCAAACTAACCGCTCAATCCAAGTGGATAGCCGTTACATGCTGTGGGTGATGAAGTATTTAGATAATGCTGACAACTTACTTGAAGAAATGGACATCGTAAAATAATTGATAAGCAGCTACAACTTAAGTAGCTGCTGCAGTGTGACTAATTCTGCGGCCTCTAGGGGCCGCATTTTTGTTTCTGGCAACTGAGCAAGCTGACAATTCATCATGCTCACTCTTAGCAAATCAACAACGTGATAGCCCAGCGCTTGGGACATTCTGCGAATTTGTCGATTAAGCCCTTGGGTTAACGTTATCTCAAATTGGCACTCGTCAATGACAGAGACCTTACAAGGTTTAGTGGTCACATCTCGATAGCTGACTCCTGCACTCATTAACGCGGCAAAATCATTTTTAAGTGGTTTATTTACCGTGACTTGATAGACTTTTTCATGGCCAAAATCAGGATGCATCAGTCGATGAGTTAGCGCGCCATCATTTGTCAGTAGTAATAATCCGCGCGAGTCCTTATCTAATCTTCCTGCAGGGTACAGCCGGGGTGAAGCGGGTAAGTGATGGATTAAACTGGAGGCTAACTCAGGTAATAAGCGGCAATCAATGCCCACGGGTTTGTGATATAGCCAATATTGTTTGCTCTCTAGTGGCGCAATAGTTTCACCGTCTAGTAAAATATTGGGGTTTACCACATTGGGGCTGACGCGATCTAACTCTGAGGCGATTTGACCATTAAAGCACACTCTACCTGCGGCAATAAGCCTTTGGGCTTGGCGCCTTGAGCAGACTCCGCAGTGAGCTAAATACTGCTCTAAGCGCATATTATTGGCCAAAATTAGTTTCCTACAAGCGATAAGTTGGCAAGGTGATGTTGCTGCTTAATACGGTTTTTCATATCAATGGCTAACACCATACACCACAAAATATTGGTTTGAGTCAGTACCCACATCACCAAGGACATCCAACAAATGTCACTGGCAGCATGGCTGCAAGGATCAAAATCTAATGTCGACCAGTTAAGCAAAGACATCAATATTATTGAAAATATTAACCCAATAATATTTAGAGCGAATAATGGACTGGTTAAAGCGCTACGCTTGCGAAAGTATTCCATAAAGCAAAAACAATGCAGCAAAAAGGTGCAAATGAGATAACCGGTTGAAAACAGACGGTGTTGCTCTAAAAAGTTAATTGGAAAGATACCAATGAGTACAATTAATACGCCTAAGGTAGCGCCAGTGACGGTAATACCTCGGCTGTAGCCATCTTCAAAGACAAAGTAGCGCGCTGACATAGCCAGTATTAAACACATTCCAGCAATGACTAATGACATATTGTAAACAATGGCTAACGGTGAACTCATATAGTCACCTAAGGTATCAGCTCTAATGCTCAGTGGGTTAATACCCAAACGAGACACTTCAGCAATTAACGCCGCCCCAATGCCAAGGCCACTAATTACAGCAGTCGCTAACGACATGAAAATAATCATTAAATATAAATCGTAATGTTTATTAAACTGAATTGATTGGCTCATGGGTTGTTTGATATACAAATGTTAACTTTAGACTAACACTTTTAAACCGCTCTTTTATATAAAATAAAACCTGAGTTCAACCATCATTAAGTCGGTTGTTCTCAGGTTTTATGCCGTTGGTTTGACAGTGAATTAAGCGCGTTTACGCAATATCACAATTGAAATAGCAACCACAGCTAAAATCATACAATACCAAGCGTGTGAAATAGCAGCTAATGGGCTAATGGCAAAGGTTGATGCTATCAATAGTGCTTGAGCGCCATGGGGAATTAACCCTTGAATGATACAAGCAAAGATATCTAAAACACTCGCCGCGCGCTTAGGTGCAACGCCATGCTTGCTGGCTAAGTCTTTGGCAATGTCACCGACAACCACAATCGATACCGTATTGTTAGCGACACACACATTGGTTGCTGCAACCATACCTGCCATACCTAGTTCAGCAGCGCGGGGTGATGCGTCAGCTTTGGCTTTAGAGAAGCGGGCGATCAAAGATTCAATCTTCTGGCTTACAAAGGTTAAACCGCCTTGTTGTGTCATCAGCGCAGCTAAACCACCAACAAGCATAGATAGAATGAAGATTTCTTGCATGTTGGTGAAACCAGCATAGATATCTTGACCAAATTGGACCGCACTATAATCCATAGTGAACAGGCCTGTAGCGCCAGCTAGCAGTATGCCTACGGTTAGTACCACAAACACATTAACTCCTGATACTGCTAAAAATAATATCGTTAGGTAAGGAATAACGTTAATGAAGTCAATTTCTTGGGCGGCAATGTCAGCTTGTCCCTGACCCGCAATAGCAAATAACACTAAGGCAATTGCTGATGCTGGCAGCGAGAAAATTAAGTTCTCACGGAACTTGTCTTTCATTTCACAGCCCTGAGTACGGGTTGAGGCAATGGTGGTATCAGAAATAATAGATAAGTTATCACCAAATAATGCACCAGATAATACTGCGCCAGCCATTAATGCATAATCAATTTGCGCTTGATCAGCAACGCCTAATGCAATCGGCGCTACCGCTGCAATGGTACCCATTGAGGTGCCCATCGCGGTAGCAATGAAGGCAGCAATAACAAAAAAGCCGGGTAATAATAAGTTCGATGGGATCATTGATAAGCCCAGCGCAACCGTAGCATCAACACCACCAGTCGCTTTAGCGACAGAGGCAAAGGCGCCTGCCAATAGATAAATCAGACACATAGCAATAATATTGCTGTGACCAATACCGGCAATGAAAGTATCAATGGATTGATTTAATTTTTGCTTAGACAGTAATAACGCCAAGATAATCGCCGGTAAAATCGCGATAACACTAGGTAACTGATAAAAAGCAAAGTCTACACCTTGGCTTTGAAAGTAAACCCCAGCGCCAATAAATAAGGCTAAAAAAGCAAATAGTGGCAGTAAAGCAACAAAGGAGGCTGGGCTGGTGGCCGATTTTTGTGTTTGTGTGGTCAAGTGAGTCTCTCTTATTATCTTATTCAATTCATTGATGGTTATTGGTGCTGCACCAATAGGCTGCGAGTTACTTTAGCAATCCATGTTATTTCAGTTTCAATGATGATAGCTTGTGCAATGATAGTCAGCATAGGAGATCTACAAATTAGTGTCAATCTAGACGTCTAGACTTCTTTGCTTCTAGGGTTGGTTTTACTTTAATGGCACATGCTAACTGTATTTGCAGCACAATAAAGTATACATCTCATTAACCTTGAGGCGGTTTGGTGGCTGTATTTTGACCTTTAACAGCCGCTGCAATATTATCGGCGTTCATTGATGCAAGAGCCGCTTGATTATGAAACCAGATAGAATGACTGCAATGCAGCAACTTATAAACCAAGTTAAAGATACCTTTCCCTTAGATGATCCTGCTTTAGCCGTATGTGGTTTTAATAGTAGCTGTATTGGCTGTCCCAAAAAACTGCTTGAAATTGTTGATAGTGAAGTGAGTTATTGGCAATCATCGCTGGACAATAATGCCACCCCGAGCTTTGGCGATTTAGAAAAATTTGCCAAGTTATGTAAAAACGTTCATCGAGGTTTAAAGCGCAACGGTTTGTTTGATAGTCAATAGTGCGAATATTGCCTGTGAGGGCTTGATGGTTATTAGGATTGTTATCAAGCTGCCTTTTACTACCTCACTTTCCTGCCTCAAACTCCCATATCCGCTGTAATTTTAGATTTCATTTTTTCCCTTAAGATGGTTAGCATTGCCTAAGCTATGTTGATAACCGATAACTGACTAGCGAAATTGATAAAGCGTACTGTTGTGGCACAAAGCAATAGGCTATCTTAGCGAGGTAGCCTCACTATAGGAATAATAATGGCACTGACACTTTCGCAAATTGAAGCTTTTTGTTTGGTCGCAGAGCTGGGCTCTGTGTCAGAAGCGGCGAGACAAACAGAACAGAATCGCACCAAAATGACCATGGCGATTAAAGCGATGGAAAAAGATCTCGATACCGCATTATTTGATCGCACCGGTAACCAAGTCACATTGTCCGAAGCAGGTAAGGCTATTTATAAAGATTGCCAAAGTATGCTGACAGCGGCGCAGCGGATCCGCCAAACCTGTCGTCAAGTTAAAGGTGAGTTTGCTGCAGAAGTATGGATTGCCCGTGACGACTCTTTACCTGACGATATTTGGTTAGAGTTGACTCATCAGCTTAATAATCACTTTCCAGCAACCTCATTTAATATTGTGCTGGCCTCCACCGGCGATCTGGCCAATTTAGTTGAAACTGAGCAAGTTAATTTTGCTTTTGGAATTGACTATGAAAGCACTGATAGTGCCATGGTGACATCACATCCTTTAGGTAAAATTCGCATGATGTCAGTGTGCCGTCATGACCACCCCTTGGCAGCAAAACGCCGAGTGTCAGATGAAGACTTGCGCAGCGCCATGCAAGCATCAATGGTATATTTAAATGAAAAGTCCAATCCTGAATTACAGCCTTTTTCCCGTAACTATATTGGTTTTTCAAGTTTTGATTACATTCTTAGCTCCATTCAAACTGAAGATGCTTGGGGTGTAATGCCTGAACCCTTGATTAAACATTTATTGAGGCAGCAATCCATTGCGGTGATTAAGCATACTTACGGTTTATTGCAGGAAGACTATTGCATGTTTGCAGCAAGTGGCCTTAATGAGCATCCCGCGACAAACTGGTTAGCCGATCAGTTAAATGACTATCTATTTGCTTTTTAATCTTGTGTTCATGATAAGCCCATCCTCGATGGGTCATTAAATCAAACTGTTCAACTGGTCCATTTCAATAACCAGCTATCACCTTTGTATTAGCTTATTCGTGTTATTTCGGATTCATGCCAAGCACTCACTGTCAATATAATTGACAGATGGTTGCTAAACTAAGTCATTGAATAGCCTTGCTATAATAATATTACTATCAAAATAACCTCACAGACGTTGAGTTTGTCATTGCTGATTTAATACAGAATGCCAAACTGTACTCAATTACCTATACGGGTAAATGATTAATTTTATGAGGAATTCATATGTGTGTGCCATCTCAAGCAATAGAGCAAAAAGTGTTGATACTGTCTTCAGTATTTGCGCTGATGTTTGCTGTAGGCGGCTTGGCGGTTGGGCTGATATTGGGTTCCTTAGTCATAGCCTTTGATGGTTTATACTCGTTAATTAGTTTGCTGTTAACTATTTTGTCACTGCTCGCCGCTAAGCTTATCCATTCCCCGAAAGATAAGCGTTTTCCCAATGGTAAGGCGATGTTTGAACCTATTGTTATTGCGATCAAAGGTTTAGTGATTATGAGTCTAGTGATTTATTCACTGTTCGGCGCAATCGATAGTTTAATACAAGGTGTCAAGCCGTTAGACATTGGTGTAGCGAGTGTTTTTGGGCTGGTAAATACCCTTGGTTGTGGTTTTGCTTGGTGGAAAATAACCCAAATGAGCCGCGAGTCGCACTCAGGGTTAATTGAAGCAGAAACTAAGCAGTGGCAGATGGATACTTTGCTCAGCATGGCTATTACGCTGGGGTTTGTTATCGCATGGGGCTTAACGCAAACTTCGCTGGCTCAATATGCAGGTTATGCCGATCCACTCATGATGATATTAATTTCAGCTTACTTTTTGAAAGTTCCTTTTTCTATGGTGAGTCAAGCGGTCAAAGAGTTATTGCAAATGGCACCACAACAAGAACTGATTGCAGAAGTATCCAAAGGCATGAAAGAAGTTGATAGCCAAGAAACCCTGCATTTAGGCAGTGTCGTCAAAGTGGGAAATGAGCTTAGAATTGATATCAATGTCGTACCTAGTGAAGAGTCAATTATAAAGACCGGTGATATCAAAGTATTTCAGCAAAATCTCAAGCAAAAGTTATCAGCGCTGCCATACAAGTTAGAGCTTAAAATGAATATTGCCATTTAACCATTTAGTCATCAAGCTATTGCTAGTCACTACAATAACCATATTCGATTATTGGTACCATTTGAGTCTTAACGAAGACTCACTTATCCGCCGCAACAACCACTAACTTGCTCATTACGCTTCATTTAGCGAGACAAACTTGATGCTAAATACGGCCTTTCAATAATGGCTTTTTTGCGCTATCTAGGTGCAGCTTGCACTACTTACAACCATTTTCAAAAAATCTAATTAGATTAGGGTATTGATTTATAAGCATTTATCAACCTTGGTATGAAGTTGGCTTATTAGCAGTCAACTACATAACTATAGGGAATGCACTATGTCATATATCGAGCCAAAGGAGTTTGCTACCAAGATGGTAGATGCTGGGGAGCAAAAAATCTTCATGTCGACACGAGATACATTAGTTAGGGCATTTATGGCTGGCGCGATACTGGGACTTGCCGCTTTTTTTGCCATTACCGTTATCGTGAAAACAGGTAGCTTGTTAGTCGGATCATTATTATTCCCGGTTGGGTTTATTATGTTGTATCTGATGAAGTTTGATTTGCTGACAGGTGTATTTACCTTAGTGCCTTTAGCTGTCCTTAACAAGCGACCGGGATGTACCTGGGAGCAACTTTTTAGGAATTGGGGGTTAGTGTTTGTGGGGAATTTTGCCGGCGCGTTAACCGTGGCATTTTTTGCATCCTATATCCTAACTTATGGTTACAACACTGACGGTGGAGTATTAGCGGCTAAAGTGAGCTCAATTGGTGAGTCACGTACGTTAGGGTATCAAGAGCATGGCGTGGCAGGCTGGTTTACTATTTTTATTCGCGGCATGTTGTGTAACTGGATGGTGTCTATGGGAGTGGTAGGCGCTATGATCTCAACCTCAGTGAGCGGCAAAATGGCTGCAATGTGGATGCCTGTGATGCTGTTCTTCTTTATGGGTTTTGAGCATTCAATCGTTAATATGTTCCTATTTCCATTTTCAATGATCATGGGCGGTGACTTTACTGTTAGCGACTACCTATTGTGGAATGAAATCCCAACGGCATTAGGTAATTTAGTCGGCGGCTTTTTACTCGTGGGCTTACCTTTGTACTTAACCCATGTTAAGACAAGCCCTGAGCGTAAAACTGCTGCTGAAAAAGAAAGCTTAGCTTTATAAGCAGTGCTAAGGCCTATCCTTGTCTCGATTGGGCTTTGTTATGGCGATTCAAGTGATACCTGCTTACTTAATGGTAAGCCGTTGATGGTTTTATCGGTAAATACTATTAGCTTGAACACTATTAACCTAAATAAAATAGCTTGAACAAAAAATGCCCGCAGCTGCGGGCATTTTTATGGTTTCAAACCTGCTAATTATTAGTCTTCAGCATCACCAAGGGACAATAACGTCGCGTTACCGCCAATGGCAGTAATATTGTTGGTGCGGGTTTTTTCAGTAATAAAACGAGTAAGGTAGTGTGGTCCGCCTGCTTTGGGGCCAGTACCTGATAAACCTTGACCGCCAAAAGGCTGTACACCCACTACTGCGCCAATTTGGTTACGATTAATATAGACGTTACCCACATCAACCTTGTCTGCAAGATTTAACGCATGGCCTTCATTGCGGCTATGAATTCCTAAAGTAAGACCAAAGCCGGTGCTGTTTATCTCGTCAATAACCGCGGCTAAATTAGCGGCTTTATAACGAATAACGTGCAAAATTGGCCCGAAATGTTCTTTCTCAAGCACTTTAATTGAATCAATTTCTACCGCTGTTGGCGACACAAAGTGGCCATTTTCAGTGCCTGCGGGTAAGTCGATTTTCTTAATTAACTTACCAACTTGCGAGATATGATCAATATGGGCATTTAGGTTCGCTTTTGCAGTGGCATCAATCACAGGGCCAACGTCAGTTTGAACAAAGCTTGGGTTACCAATACTGAGCTCTTCCATCGCGCCTTGCATTACATCTAATACGCGATCGGCAATATCTTCTTGTAAGAACAGCACTCGCAATGCCGAGCAGCGCTGGCCTGCACTGGTAAACGACGATGAAACCACATCTGCAACCACTTGTTCTGCTTGTGAGGTCGAGTCAACTATCATCGCATTTTGACCGCCAGTTTCAGCGATGAGCGGAATGATAGCACCTTCACGATTAGCTAATGTGCGGTTAATCAATTTGGCAGTGCCGGTTGAACCAGTAAAGCACACACCGCCAATACGTTCATCAGCGGTGATCGCTGCGCCAACAGTAGCGCCAGTGCCTGGTAAGAACTGCAGTACATCGACAGGAATGCCTGCTTCATGAGCTAATTGCACAGCGCGGTAGCCCACTAATGACGTTTGCTCAGCGGGTTTGGCAATCACGGTATTACCAGCAGCTAGCGCCGCAGTAACTTGGCCCAAGAAAATCGCTAATGGGAAGTTCCAAGGGCTAATACAAACAAAGATGCCGCGGCCTTGAATGAATAGTTCATTTAATTCACCCGTCGGCCCAGGAAGCAAAGTTGGCGCCGCCATCATTTTCTTGGCTTGAATAGCATAGTAGCGACAAAAATCTACTGCTTCACGGACTTCATCAATGCCATCTTGTAAGCTTTTACCTGCTTCACGAGTACAAAGGGCAATCAGCTCTTCGCGGTTCTCTTCAAGTAAGTCAGCCAGTTTTTGCAGTGCAGATGCACGCTGCTCAACGGGGGTATGACTCCAACGATGAAAAGCGCCATGGGCAGAACTTAATGCAGCTTCAATTGCCTGATTATTGGCAAAAGCTACTTGTCCCACCGTTTTAGTGGTGTCAAATGGGCTGAGTACATTTTTGGTTTCGCCGCTTAAGGTCTCGCCATTGACTAATGGCCCAGCAGTCCATTGGGTATCGTTAAATTGGTCAACGCCGGCAAAAAATGGCGCAGACTCAGAAATGATGTTCATGTTTAATCCTTTAGAGTTTTTACGTTCTATACCAAAAATATCTTCCGGTAGAACAATTTTATTATTAGCTAAAGTTTTATAAGCTTTTAAAGTGGTTAATGGATGCACCACTAAGCTTTCGATAGGGGTTTTCGGGTCCACTAATTTGTGAACAAACGAGGTGTTAGCGCCGTTTTCTAATAGGCGCCTTACCAGATAAGGCAGTAGATCTTTATGGGCACCAATAGGCGCGTAGATACGCACGGATTTTGCGCCACTTTCAGCCAGCATAGTGTCGTAGAGCTCTTCACCCATGCCATGTAGGCGCTGGAACTCATAGTGACGATTCGCGCCCATCGCACTGATACTGGCAACTGTTTGGGCATTATGGGTGGCAAATTGCGGGTATATGGCGCCTGTAGTGGCGTCAGAGAGTAAATAACGAGCACAGGCTAAATATGATACGTCCGTGCCGGCTTTGCGAGTGTAAAGTGGGTAGCCACCGTCGCCAGCTTGCTGAGCCCATTTTAACTCACTGTCCCAATAAGCGCCTTTTACTAGTCTCACTGGAATTTCATCGCCTTGCTCGCGGGATAACTTAGTTAACCAACATAATACCGGCAGGGCACGTTTTGAGTAGGCTTGAACCACAATCCCCAGTAAGCCCCAACCTTGAGTTTCGTTGGCGTTATATAGCTTCTGGAATAACTTGAGTGATAATTCAAGGCGATCCATTTCTTCGGCATCGATTGAAATACCGATGTTGAGCTCGCGCGCTTGCACGATGAGTTTAATGACAGTGTCATATAATTCACTGAGTACACGTGATTCATTGGCGACTTCATAGCGTGGATGCAGCGCCGATAATTTGATTGAGATTGTGGGGCGAGGAGCGCTTGATAGATCGTATTCTTGTGCGCCTAATTCAGCAATCGCATGGCTATATTCAGTGTAATACTTATGTGCATCTTTAGCGGTTAAGGCGGCTTCACCGAGCATATCATAGCTGTGGGTGTAACCTTGCTGGCGCTTAGCAACACTGTTTTTAAGGGCCTCTTTAACCGTTTGTCCCAACACAAACTGTTTACCCATAATCTTCATCGCGGCATTCATTGCTTGACGAATAACAGGCTCACCAACACGATTAACTAAACGGTTTAGCAAGTTACTAGGTTTGCCGTCGATGTTTTTATCTAACTTAACGATTTTACCTGTGAGCATTAAGCCCCAAGTGGATGCGTTAACTAACACTGAATCACTTTTACTTAAGTGCGCATCCCACTTAGCGCCAGAGAGCTTATCTTCGATTAAGGCATCTGCAGTAGCGGCATCAGGGATACGCAATAATGCTTCAGCAAGACACATCAAGATAATGCCTTCTTGAGTTTCTAAGCTGTATTGCTGCAAGAAAGCATCAATGCCAATCATTAGGCCTTTCTTTTCAAATTGGCGCACTTTCAAGACCAGTTGATGGGCTTTATCAGTGATTTGCTTAATTTCAGTATCAGACGATGGCACTAATTTAATAAGCTCAGATAAATACAGTTCTTCATCAACGATGTAATTATTAGTTATGGCTGAGAATAGCTCATCTAAGCTAGCATTATTGTAATGACCGTTTAGGACTTCACTGGCATTGAACATAATTTTCATTCCGTCTTGAGCTGTTTACTAACTTTGTAAACAAGATGTTTATTATGATGTTTTTTATTTTGTATACAATGTACGAAATCGAGGCGAGTATACGATTAAAATGTGATGTTGAGCAAGATTTAGTGTCAGTTGTGATGATGAAATATAGCCTAGGTGTTTTTTATACCTCTTGCAGGCAAAATTACGACTTTTTTGAGGGGGTAAATATTGTGCTTTTGTTGCCAGCGTAAGCTCAAAAAGCAGAAACAAAAAAGCCAATGCAATGGCATTGGCTTTTCAGGTAAGATAAGTCGCGTAATTGAGCTAGGACTACATCCAGCGGCTGTTCTTCTTACGTTGTGGTCTTGGTAGATAGACTAGGAAAATACCGATTAAGGCGCCTAATCCAGCAATTAATGCGCCTTGTTGCCACATTCTTGATTGAGCATTATCTTGAATCGCATTCAATTCTTTAATCGCATGGTCGCGCTGTTGAGATGCGCTAGCAAGCTCTGATTCTAGAGATAAAATCTGTTGGTTAGCTGCTGTTAGCTGTTGGGTTACAGACTCAGAGCTTTGATCTAGCTGCGCTAAAGTTTGCTTGGCTTTAGCGAGTTCTGCTTCAACAATTGGCAAACGGTTTCTAAGGCCGGTGCCTTTTTTAACTAACTCAGAAATCACCCAACCTTCACGGTTTTTATGATCACGAATTTTACTGTAATCGTTTTGGCTTTCGTTTAATAAGGTAACTGATTGGCCTGCTTCGATGGTGCCTAAAATACGGTATTGAGTCCCTGGACCACTATGCATGTAAATATCGACATCATCGGTAATGAAATGCGTCGCTTGTTGCGCCATTAAGCCATTTGAGAGCAGTAGTAATACTACCATTGTGAACATTCTTAACACGTTATTTTTCCATACCATTAGAACTACCCGTCATGCTATTTATTTAGCGACTTGATTGCAAGGAAGAACGCAAAAGTCTTATTCAAATAAGCGATATTACTGATTAATCTAATGGGATTATGCGTAAAACGTTATGCTTTGGCTAAATGAAGCGAATAATTAGCCCGCTGATTAACGAAAGTTTGCTATTTGAAACAAAAAAGCCGGACATTAATATGACCGGCTTTTGCGTGGTTAGCTTAATAACTGACGAGTTATTAGCTAAATATCCCTTTGATGGTGAAGAAGAACAGGATAGATAATGCCGCACCCGCAGGTAAGGTAACAACCCAAGAAACAACGATGTTACGTACTACACCGATATTAATTGCGGCAATACCACGAGCCATACCCACACCTAATACCGCACCAACTAGTGTTTGAGTTGTCGAGATAGGTAAACCGGTACCTGATGCAATAACAACTGTTGATGCTGCAGCAAGTTCAGCAGCAAAACCACGGCTTGGGGTTAAGTGAGTGATGTTTTTACCAATGGTTTGCATTACACGCTTACCAAAGATAGCTAGACCCATCACAATACCAACCGCACCTAATGGTAAAATCCACCAAGCTAAAGCCGCTTTAGAGCCAATTTCACCGCCGCTGTTAACAACTGAAACTACAGCTGCTAATGGGCCAATGGCGTTAGCAACGTCATTTGAACCGTGAGCAAATGCCATACAACAAGCGGTAACTACCATTAAGATAGCAAATACTTTTTCTACATTTGCATATTCAGTTTGGCGATTAACGTCGGTGCTCATGTTTAAGCGGCCGATCATAATCTTACCAAAGATACCAATAACAACGGCAACAATAGCGGCTAAGCCATAGGCTTCAGCAGTTGAGAAGTGCAATCCAACATGCTTCAAACCTTTAGTAATAGTCACAAGTGACATCACAAAGCCTGCAAAAGCCATGTAGAAAGGTACATAACGCTTAGCGTTGGCTAACGGATCATCAGTGTTAAAAATGAGTTTTTGAACACTTTGGAAGATCATAAAGGCGATGAAACCGGATATCGCAGGAGTCACAACCCAAGAGCCGACAATGCCAACAACCTTGCCCCATTCAACAGAATCTACGCTAACACCTACTGCAGCAAAGCCAACAATAGCGCCAATAATAGAGTGAGTCGTAGATACAGGCCAACCTAGAGCTGAGGCTAGGATCAGCCAAATACCTGCAGCAAGTAGAGAACCTATCATGCCGTAAACCAGTAATTCAGGTGAATCGACGAAATAACTCGCGTCAATAATCCCTTTACGAATTGTGCTGGTCACTTCGCCACCCGCAAGGTATGCACCTGCGAATTCGAAGATCATTGCAATGATAATAGCTTGTTTAATAGTGATAGCATTAGAACCCACAGAGGTTCCCATAGCATTAGCGACATCGTTTGCGCCAATACCCCATGCCATCAAAAATCCAAATACAGCCGCAATACCAATAAGCATTGGGCCATTGGTGACTAATACATCAACCATGTTGTTTCCTTGATAACCTTTTTAGTTATGAACTGCGAGCTAACATTAGCTCTAGGCGAGAGCCTACACGCTCGGCTAAATCTGCCAAGCCTCCAACCCATTCGATAATCTTGTACATAAACATGACATCGATAGGATTCAAATCTGCTTCCAAGCTTAGTAGTAAGCGACGTACTTGGATTTGCAAATCATCTGAATCAGCTTCAATACGATCTAATTCATTGATCATTTTGGCGACTAATTCGACTTCACGTCCTCTAAAACCTGTTTCGAGAAGGTCATCGAGTTCGTTAATTGCTTGCTTAGCAAGAGAGACAGCATCTAAACAACGTTTGAGATAAGCTTTAAACGGTGCTTGCACTTGTTGAGGGAAAACTAATTGGCGACCAATAATACGGCCGGAGATGTCTTTTGCCTTGTTAGCGATTTTGTCTTGTTGAGTTAATAACTCAAGCAAGTCAGTACGCTCTACTGGCATAAACAACCCACTAGGAAGGGTAAGGCGGATCTCACGCTTTAGCGTATCTGCCTCATTTTCAAGTAAGCTTATTTGCTTACGGACTTTGACCGCTTCATCCCAGTCACCTGAGGTCGTTGCGTCAAAGAATGGTACAAGTAGTACTGCACATTCATGAACTTTGTCGATATGCTGTTCTAAGGGCTTAAGGGGTGATTTTGCAAACACTCCTAAAATAGAGTTTACTGGCATTGCGGTTAACCTATTTAATGATTCCAATTTTGGAAAAGCGGGCGCATGTTACCTTAAGCGTCCACATAATGAAACTGTGTTTTTAATTTAATCTACAGTTGATATTAGTCAGTATATAGAACTGAGTAACGCTATCCTAAGGGATTTTTATTACACTAATGTGACATTATGAACTAATTATGACGCATTAATGAAGATTTAATGACAAGGTGAAAAAGAAGTCAATGGACTCTGAGATAGAACTTAAGCTGTTTATACAGCCACAATACCATGATTTATTGGTAAAATTACTGAATGAATTGGACGGCGCTACCCCTCAAGAAACTTGTCAGTTATCAAACAAATACTTTGATACACCTCAATTACAATTAAGACAACATTTGATGGGGCTTAGGGTACGCCAAACTGAAAAGTATACCGAGCAAACCATTAAAACTGCGGGCAAAGTTATTGGCGGTATTCACTCTCGGCCCGAATATAATGTGGCTATTGAGCAAGATTTCCCCGAACTGGCATTATTTCCTGACACCATTTGGCCGCAAGAAATGCTGGTTAGTGAGCTGCAAGCTGAAATCAGCTGTATTTTTGAAACTAATTTTTGCCGTCAATCATGGCATGTTTATATTGGCGATAGTTTAGTTGAGATTGCATTTGATACCGGTAATGTCCTGGCTAACGGCAAAGCCGATCCCATTTGTGAAGTGGAGTTTGAACTGTTAGCTGGTGACACGTCAGCGCTATTGCAGTTGGCTATTGACGTTGCTCGTCATGTTCCGGTGAGATTAGGTAAAGCGAGTAAAGCCCAGCGCGGCTATTTACTTTCAGGTCACTCACAAGCGCAATCATTAAAGAGCATCGATTATATTCGCTTACCCAGCGATAAAAGTTTATCAAAAACCTTGGAAGTATTATTAGAGTCGGGCATCGAACGCTGGCAGATCATTGAATCAATCTTGCTTGATAGTGATGAAATTTCTCAGCAAGCACAATTATGGATGCAACTGCGGGCTTGTATTCGATTGTTGCGACTGACTCTAAGCCAATTTGGATTATTGAATTCACAAGTGCTCAGTTACTTCGACACGTTAGAGCAACAACTACAATTTATAGAGCCGCTGCAAAGCCTCAGTTTAATTATTGATGAGCGTCAAAACTTATTCGGTAAATCCATTAATAAAGCGCCGCTAAAGGCATTAGCTAAAGCCAGTGCGGCTAAGCTTGTTGCTGATAATAATCTCGAGGCTTTTTGGCTTAAACCTGAATACGGTCAATTACAGCTTGAATTAGTGGATTTATTATTAAAAACTGCCAATGGTTCCCACCGCTTAGTGGATTATCCTGAATTGGGTGTGTTTGCTAATCGTTTACAACAAGATTCATGGCAGCGGATTGTAGATGTAATGCCAATGAGCGCGGCAATGGATAGCCTTGATTATCAAAAAGTGGCCCATTGCTTAGATGAAAGTATCTTGGTGGGGTTTGCTTATGGTGAATTGTATCAAGCAGAAGACCGCGAAGCATTCAGAGCGCCTTGGCAAGATTTAGCCTTAGGTATTCAAACCTTAGGTTGTTATCAATTGTTGGCTAAACTGACTGCAGAGACCGACGTGGATATTGGCCGTTGGCTTGAAGATAAAGAGGCTAGTTTGCTGTTTGCCATGGAGCATTCTCGTAAAAGTGCCTTAAAAAACCAGCCATACTGGTAAGCTAAACATTTAAACATAAGGCCTATCAGTTGATAGGCCTTATTTTTTTATAGATGAAATACTCCGAATGTGGTGAGTGCTGGTTAATTCTTGTCTATAAGCTGCTGTTTTAAAATGGCTATTTCATCAAGCATTTGACGCTGGTTTTTTTCCATTTGTTGCTGGTTTTGCTCCATACGCTCCAATGCTTGCTCTAATGCAGATTTGATATCCTGTTTATTAGTTTCTTCACGCTCTTCACGTTCATTGCTGTCTGGCGCGACAAAAACCGATGCCATGTAACCAGAAATCACCCCAAAAAAACTCACGCCACTAATAATTACAATCGCGCCAATGATATGGCCAATTGTGCTAACTGGATAAAAATCACCATAACCCACGGTTGATATGGTCACTAATGCCCACCAAATGGCTTGCTCGGCAGTTTGAATGTTGGCGCCTTCAACCCCAGTTTCAACTAATAAAATTAGCACGGAAGCTGCGCCCAAAATAAACACCATTGCCACTAATAACCCGGCTAAGGTGGTTTGTTTGCTTTGTCTTAATAGCGGAATGATTAGTGTGCGTGTGGCACGAATTAATCTGATCACCCGTAATATTTGGAAAACACGGGCGATACGCAGTGCTTCAATTGCAGGGATGCTGGCAACAAAATCAATCCAGTGATGTTTTAAATAAAACTTCTTACTTGGGGCTTTAAAAAGTTCATAAAAAAAGCGCGACATAAACAAGAGGCAGATACTGGTATCAATAAACAATAATACCCGTCTGGTTTCAGGATCTATTTTGCTGAAAGTCAGCATAATCACAATAAAGACTGAAAAAAGCGATAACACCATCATCGCCAGTTCGAAAGGGCTGGGACCATTTAAGGTTTTTAATGACCAGCGTTTTTTATCTATCATCGATACAAATCCGTTTTGCAAAAGCAGTGCAGTGATGCTACCAATCATGGGGTATGGCGTAAACCTTAATTGCAGCCAAAAAAAACACGCCTTAAACAAGGCGTGTTTTTTAAAATCCAAACATCAGCTATTCGTCTACAAATTGCACTAAATCATCTAAAACGCGCTTTTTAATTTCAAGTTGTGCATCTGAATTTAACCCGTATCGCTGGGCTAGTAAGACGTAATCATCTTGGCTTAACGATACGGTTAATCTGGGCCTTTTGGGGCGCTTAGTGACGCTTAAACCAAGTATTGAGCGAATTTGATCTGAAGGGCTGACCCCTGCATCAAGGGCGGCTTTTCGGATCTGGTACTGAAACTTTTCATCTAAATCAAACGCGACTTGGGTTGCCTTGGCCGCTTGCTGATTTTTTATCCAGGTTTCTGGTAACGATTTACCTTTACTCATGGTTGGTTTAACTCCCTAAAACCGCTTTAACTTAGCTTGCCGGCCAAAACTCGCGAATATCCGTTAATGGACGATATAGCGTCAACATGACTTCAGTATCGCCACCTTCATAAACTTCGACATCCACAGCGTGGCTTTCATCGCTATCAACTAATGAGTAGCTTTCAAAGCCATCGCCTCGTTGTTGATTACTATCATCTTGAGGTGGCTTTTGACCACGGTAATCTTGACGATGGAAATAACCAAAAGTGGCAAATTCAACTTGATGATAAGCATCACTTAACCAGCGTGCGTATTCACTGTCTAATTCATTTGAAAGCGGTAGTGTTTTGAGCTCAGCATTACCGGGCTCTTCAAATAACTGTGAGAATTCATCGAGATCAAAAATTTGCTCAACGATAGAGCGATTTACTTTGACAGAGAAACTTAAGTAAGCTTCATCTTCTTCAATGTAAGACATGAAAATAGCGGTGCCACTGTGACCGCGAAGTAACCACTCACATTGTTGTGAACGTTCATATTCATAAGTATGAATCGCTTCAACTTTAAGTTGCTGCCCACGTAGTTGCTCAGGTAAGGCAAAACTATCATCAAGGGAGATCATATCTCCCTTGAGTAGCTTGTTCACATGGTCAAGCTGACGTTTAGGGGCTTCTTTCTTGCCAAATAGGCCACGCAGAAATCCCATAGTCAATTAACCTTTTTTCGCTTTAAGACGCTCTAAAACAGCATTAGCACTAGACTTTTGCTCACCAATTCCTGCTTCTGCTAGCTTAGCGTGTAAAGACTTGTCGCTATTCTCTTCAGCTAAGGTTTCTGATGCTTGTAGGCGATCATCAAACTGTTGCTGGCGAGCTTTAATACGCTCTAGTGAATCTTTTGCATTCATTAACTTTGAGTTACTTGATGCAAATGAATCAGTAATAGTCGCGGTGGCTTTTTGTACGCTTTCAGTGGTTTTAACCATGCTTAGCTGACGTTGATAATCAGTTAATTGACGCTCGGTTTTCTTCACTAATTCTTTTAAGCGTAAAGCATGTGCAGAATAGCTGCTGTTCGCTGTTTCGTGTTCTGCTAGCTCTTGATCTAACTGAGCGATTTTTTCAGCAACTTCAATAGCTAACGCTTCGTTATCTTTTTCAAGTGCTTGAGTTGCATAACCTTCGTGCTCAGTGATGCTGCGTTTCAGGCGATCGATTTCACGGCTTGCTTGCATTTCTTTCGCCATAACGTCAGTTAACTCACGTTTTGCTTTAGTTAAATGCTTTTCTGCGTCACGAATTTCTTGTTCAAAAATACGAGTAGAGTTTGCATCAACAATAGTTTGGCCGACTTCATTTGCGCCGCCACGAAATGCCGTTAAAATTTTATTTAAAATGCCCATGATATGGCTCCTTACTTCAAAAATTCGACAAGTTCGTCGATGACTTCTAAACAGTTATCAGACAATACTGATAATTCCTGCTCGATCTCTTCCATGCTTGAGGTGACTGATAACGCCCCGTAAACCACATATTTATCATCAATTTTTGCAAAAGATGACAAAGGCATTGGAATGTTTAGTTCAAGCATAGTTTCAAACATTTGGGTACGAGTTTCAGTTTTTACTTCGCTCTCATCCCATAAATAACTGATACATAAGATTTGATTGTCAGTTACCGATACAAATACCGGTAATTCTTCACGGCCAGCAACGTTGACTTGTAATACTTCAACATCACCATCAATTGGAAAACAATCAAACTTCAAACCGGTATGGCTAAGGTCGCCAAGTTCTGTCAAATGGTTAGCAATCTTATGGATATTCATATTCGTCCTTATTGACATATTATGTCTTAGGTTTCAAAGATAGCACTTAGACATATTATGTCAAGACTATTTTTGAGTTGGTTAAAAAAGATTCATCCCTTGGTTGTCAGACCAAGATGCTAAGTGGTAATGGTATAGCTGTAATGAGCCAATTCTATTCACTTTGATAGTGTCAGCATCATTATAAAATGTGCCAGGAAACTCAAATGCGCCATGTATAAGCCCAGGAGTCAGCCATTGCTCATTAATGGGCAACGTCTCGTTATGGGCTAGACGTTGCTTGGCATTTTGTCCTGATAAGGTGGCGATAGACCAGCCCCATTCACCAAAGCTTGGCACGTTATGATGGTATTGCTCGACCGAAAACCCTGCCGATTCAATGGTTTTTCCTACAGAAATAAAGGCATTTTGGGCATGATAAGGCGAAGTCGATTGTACCGTCATTGCCCCATCAGCGCTCAATAGCTCGACCAGTTTTCGATAAAATAAATCAGAATAAAGCTTATTTAAATCAGGGTGACTCGGATCTGGCAAATCCACAATAATGGCATCAAATTTTTGATTGTCAGCAATCAGTTTATCAATGCCATTAAAGGCGTCATCATAAATAAGCTTAACGCGAGGATCATTTAGTGCATCGCCATTAAGGGCTAACATGGCATTGCTAACACGCTCTGGCATGTTCTCATGGGGCTCTCTAAACAAGTCGACGAGCTGTTCATCTAAATCCATTAAGGTGACCGATTTTGGATCCCATTTGAAAACTTGCTTAAGCCCTAAGCCATCTCCGCCGCCAATAATTAGCACATTATCCTGCCTTGCACTGGCTGCAAGTGTCGGGTGAACTAAAAAGCTGTGGTAGATGTGCTCATCAATACTGGAGAACTGTAATCGACCATTAATGTATAGCGAATACACTGGCGCTTGACCTTTGCCTCGCAGCCGCTCGGTAAAGGTTAACTGCTGAAAACGGGTAGCTTCTGAATACACCACTTTGTCTTTATATAGCAGGTTATTGAAATTTTGCTCCCAACTGGGGCCGTGCAGTGCCAGTAGCACTAATACTCCTGTGGCGATAAAATGTCCTGCGAGGATCAGTTTAGCCCAGCGGATTTGCTGCCAAAAGCGCCAAATAAACACAAAGCCTGCTAACAAGTTAACACTGGCGGTGAGCGCTGCTGCGAGCTGAATATCTAACGACAGCATGAACAGTACCCAAATAGCCGCGCCAGCACCCGCACCGACATAATCAGCGCCATAAATGGTGCCGGCATTGTGCAGCAAGTGCTCTTCAGATAAGGATTGACGTACGCGGGCAATCAGCGGGATCTCCATGCCGATCATCAAACCTAGAATAACCCCCCAGATATAGGGTAAATATTCACTAAGATTTTGTAATACGCCAATAAAACCGCCGTCAGGTAAATGATCTGGTGGCAGGCCTAAGGTGTTGGCAATAATTAACGGTAATTGCTGGCCAAATCCAATCACGGCGGCGGTAATTAAAATCGCTAATGATCCACAAAATGCCACAATAAGTTCAAGCATCGCAAAGCCGGTGAAGGCACAGCGAATTTTACGAGCGGCAAAGGCGCCAATGCCCATAGACACAATCATAATGCCTATCATGGTGTAAATAGCAGCTTCTAAGGCGCCGAGAATGCGGCCTGCATAGTGGGAAAGTAGGTATTCGTAAATAAGACCACAGCCTGCCAGTAAGGCCATAATGCCCAACAATAGGGCATCATCAAACCAAGCAAGGCTGCGTTTATTCGCTGGAGGCAAGGTGCCTGTTTGAGAAGGGCTATTTTGCTTGTCGCAGCCCTCCTGGCTCTGTTCAAGCAAAGTATTATTCATCTATTTATGCCATTAACGCCGCTAAAATGAGTGCAACAGCAACACTAATTGCTAGTTCAACTGCAGCCACACCGACGTTGTGTTGTTTCTCAACTTCGTCAGTTAGGTTGATTTGAGCTAAAACTAGCTTTTTAACCACAGCAAGTAATAGCGACAACACTACCAGCATGATTATCGAGAAGGTTAACCAGCCGACGATATTCATTAAGTAAGCAGTTGGATCATAGATAATAAAGTGACTGGCCGCTTTAAAGGTAAATGCCATGGCAATCATGTAACCACTGTGACGAATCGCAACGGCTATTTGGCCTTGCTCTAGTGCTTTTTGCATTGAGGCATCTTGATTACGTTTAGCGTATTGGTGCTCACGAAAGCGAGTTAATAACACTAACATTAATTGCGA
This sequence comes from Shewanella sp. 6_MG-2023, assembly GCF_030547195.1. Classification (NCBI taxonomy): domain Bacteria; kingdom Pseudomonadati; phylum Pseudomonadota; class Gammaproteobacteria; order Alteromonadales; family Shewanellaceae; genus Shewanella; species Shewanella sp. 6_MG-2023. The sequence goes on from NZ_JAUOQU010000018.1 coordinate 24,683, forward strand.
GATTAAGAAGGCGGTAAAGATAGCAATGAAAGTATCTAAGGTAATATCTTCTGCCCACATTAATACCGATCGAATGATAATTGCTGTGGCAACAGCAGCGGCGGCATCAACGATGGCAACCGACATATTACCATTGATAATTTGGCTGTTTTTATCGATTTCATTTAAGGCAATTTTGTCGTGTAGTACTCGACCAAACTTGATTAAAAGTAAGCCAAATAAGCCGTAAGCTGTCATGCCAATGGCTTCAACAATATACGAATCAGCAGCTTCACCTGTAATCGCCCCTGAAAGTACAATCCCTAATGCCAGAACGGCACCCGCAGTACTAACCCCAAAAGCAAAGTTATCACGCTCTGCGAGTTCAGCGCGGCTGTTTACTCTCACGCTCCAGCCTTGTAAGTAGCGCATTAGCGCCAGTAAGATCACCGCGATGGTCAGATCAATCGCTAAAATTATCGCTAAATCTAGGGTGAGTCCGAAGTCATTTAAAAATGTCATGGTTAGTCCTTATTTGCCTCGGCGTACACCGCGTGTGGTGCGGCTAGTTGAATTACGGAAACTGCTGTCTTTGGAATAATTTGAACGGAACTTACTTGTGCTACGTGCTGTTTTGGTTCCGGCAGTACTGGCTTTAGGTGTTGCAGTACTTTGTCTTGATAAGCTGGTTGAGCCTGTACGTGATTTCGCATACGGGCTATTAAATTGCTTACCTTGAGAATTAAAGGTTTTCTTGGTGTTCTCAAATGTACGATTTTGCGCGCTCGCCTGTTTAGGAGACGTATAACGGTAGCGACCGACATCATTGTAGTAGCTGTAACCACGATTGTTTGACCAGCGGTCATAGCGTACAGGATTCATGATGTTAGAGAACATCGAATACATGCCATACCAGGCCCAAAATGACATGCCGCTTGAATTAGTTTGCCAGCTACCATAAGCGGGGTTACCCACTAGCTGGCTTCCTGCACCAAAATCTTCGCTACCGTTGGCCATTGCTTCGGCTTCACGGCTGATGGCGTTAACCCTTGCCAGCTGTCCACCTGATAAATCAGCCACCACATTAACGGGATCGGAAAGCATGTCATTAAACAAACTTGAATCAGCTGCTTGATAAATATTTTGCGCTTCTTCGAGCTGCTGATCTAAATCAACGAAGTTGGCAGAATCGGCCAGTTCACTGGTTCTGCGTTTTAGTGATTGGTACATAGGGCCACTTGAGGTCGCATCACGCGCCAGTTCATCAAGTAGCGGCACCAGATCAGGCTTACTGTTTTTAAGTAAGCTGGTATATTGTGTCAGTAAGGTGGCATTACGAAGCTCACCTGCGTTTAGCATTGAATCGAGTTGAGTCAATCGCTGCTGTGACAGCTGCTGATATTGCGTAATTTTTTCAGGTCTGTCATCACCACAACCTGATAATGTTATGCACAAGATCAGCGCTGAAAATACTGCAAGGACACGAGGAAGCATGCCAGCCATGTGTTCTCCAAATAGTATAAAATACATATATAAATATAGTATCAAGTCGCATAGTTATATGCTTAAAACTGACTAAATATTTACATGGTTCGGTATTACTGTTGTAAAGGATATAGTAGTCTTAATCGAAGGTACAATATCGACTAGCTATTTATGCGATCGTTGATTTTATTGTATAACACACCTTGACATAATATGTCGAATTGAAATGTGTAAGTCTTAGTCATTTGCCAAAGGGATCGGATAAACATGCACAACCAAAGTAACAACGTCTTGTCTGCAGAGCTTAATGAAATTGCAGCACGTTACTGGTTAAGGCTTTGTGAAACATGGCCTGAAATCACTGAAAAACTAACCCTGTCACAACAAGCTGAATTAAAGTTAGTGTTAGGTTTGAGTGATTATATTGCCGAGCAATTGTGCCGTAATCCCCAGTGGATTGAATTGCTATTCGATGGTCAGTTAACTCAGCTCGATAGACAGTCTTTTACTGGTGAATTACACACTAATTTAGCCTCATCAAGCTCAGAAGAGCAGGTTAAAAAACAGCTACGTCAATTTCGAAACTTCCAAATGGTACGTATCGCTTGGCGAGACTTTTTAAATTATTGCGATGTTGAAGAATCACTACTGGATTTATCTAGCTTAGCCGAAGTGCTGGTAATTGGTGCTCGCGATTGGCTCTACACCGATATGTGTCAGCAAATCGGCACCCCAACAGATGAAGAGGGCAATCCACAGCCGTTACTTATTCTCGGTATGGGTAAGCTTGGTGGTCGAGAACTGAACTTTTCCTCTGATATTGATTTGATTTTTACCTTTCCTGAACATGGTGAAACCATCGGTGGTCGCCGCGCTCAAGCTAACCAGCAATTTTTTATCAAAATGGGTCAACGACTGATCAGTTTATTAGATCAAATCACCGTTGATGGCTTTGTGTTTCGGGTCGATATGCGCCTGCGTCCATACGGTGAAAGTGGCCCGTTAGTGGTCAGTTTCAGTGGTCTTGAAGATTACTATCAAGAGCAAGGTCGTGATTGGGAGCGTTACGCCATGGTTAAGGCGCGAGTACTCGGGCCTTGGACGCAATATAGTGATGACTTACATGACTTATTAAGGCCTTTTATTTATCGTCGCTATATCGATTTTTCAGCCATTGATTCGCTACGGAAAATGAAACGACTTATTGCACAAGAAGTTAGACGCAGACAGCTCACAGACAACATAAAGCTGGGAGCTGGCGGGATCCGCGAAGTTGAATTCGTGGTGCAAAGTTTTCAGCTCATACGTGGCGGACGAGAACCTTCACTGCGACAGCAAAGTTTGTTTGGCGCAATTGATACCTTATATAACTTAGGTCAGTTAGAGTACTTGGCCGTTGATGAGCTAAAACACAGCTACATTTTACTGCGCCGAGTTGAAAACCTACTTCAAGCTCTTGATGATAAGCAAACCCAAACATTGCCCGACAATGCCACTGATTGGCAGCGACTATGCTATGCCATGGGCGAGAGCGATGAGCACAGCTTGCGGGAAAAAATTGCCAATGCCATGGGCAACATTCATCGCCACTTTAAAGATACTGTCGGTGGCGAAGATGAACAGGACTCAAGCGAGCATTGGACTTGCCAGTTATGGCAAATTCATGATCAGGAAAATGCCTTAGCGTTACTTGAAGAGCATGATGTTGAAGATGATAGTTTATGGCCAAGCTTAGATGATTGGCGCAGTAATGTATTAAAACGCTCAATAGGCCCCAGGGGACGTGAAACTCTTGAAAAATTAATGCCTAAATTGTTGGATGAATTATTAGAGCAACCAGTCCCGAGCGTGGCATTAAAAGCGGTATCAGGGGTGTTAGATAAAATTTTAACCCGTACCACTTATCTTGAATTATTGTGTGAGAACCCCGGCGCCCGTCAGCAGCTCATTAGCCTTTGTTGTGCTAGCCCCTGGATTGCCGAAGAGTTAGCGAATTTTCCGATGTTACTGGATGAACTCATCGATCCGGCTCAGCTTTACGATACCACCCCGCTGGATGACTACCCAAGTGAGTTAAGGCAGTACCTATTGCGCGTTCCAGAAGATGACATGGAACAACAGATGGAAGCGTTGCGCCAGTTTAAGCTGTCACAACAGTTAAAAATTGCCGCCGCTGATATTACTGGCGTGCTACCTGTGATGGAGGTGAGCGATCACTTAAGCTACCTTGCAGAAGCCATCATTGAGCAAGTGGTATTACAAGCCTGGCATCAAATTTCCTCAAGGCACGGCATACCTGCAGGTACAAGCTCTGAGAAAATGGGCTTTGCTATTATTGGTTATGGAAAATTAGGTGGCATTGAGCTGGGATATGGCTCTGACTTAGATCTGGTTTTTTTACATAACCATCAAGGCGCAGGCGCTACAGATGGTAAAAGACCGATTGATAATGGCCATTTTTATTTAAAACTTGCGCAGCGCATTGTGCATTTATTTGCTACCCGAACCACTTCTGGAGAGTTATATGAAGTGGATATGCGCTTAAGACCTTCTGGCGCTTCAGGCTTATTGGTTAGCGAGATTGAACAGTATCGCGAATACCAGCGAGATGAGGCCTGGACATGGGAGCATCAAGCTTTGGTGCGCTCACGTTTTGTTTATGGCGATCATCGCTTAGCGGCACGTTTTAGTGAAATTCGCACAGAGGTGCTATCGCATCAGCGCCAGCTTCCTGAACTTGCGAAACAAGTTCGCGATATGCGCATTAAAATGCGCCAGCATTTATTGAAAGCATCAAACGGTAAGTTCGATTTAAAACAGAGTGCGGGTGGCATTGCCGATATTGAGTTTATGGCCCAGTATTTAGTGTTAGCCTACGCTAACAAAAATAAAGAGTTGTCCATATGGTCTGATAATGTGCGCATTTTTCAGCTATTAGCCGAGCTTGAGATTTTACCTGTGATGACTGCTCAATACCTGACTCAAACCTACTGTTGGCTACGGGATGAAAGTCATCGCCTGACTCTTCAGCGCGCTAAAGGCGAAATCGATGCAGATAAAGCCAATAACAAGGTCAGCGAAATTATTAATATTTATCAGCACATTTTAGGTGAAGAGCTATAACGTCTTGTCTAAAACCGTAGATTTTTGGTTTTGTTAGGATAACGGTGCGGGAAAATAGTGACCTGCACCGTTTTATATAAATTAAAAGCGGTGCAGCACGGCATTCACACACTGATTCAATTTGATACACCATCTTCATATAAAATTTGTCTTTCTCAGGACTAACTCACAGTCTTGTTACTGCATTATTTTACACTGATTGTTTTGAGCCACCTTAAGCGCGCATTCGTATTGATTGCTTTGTCTATTAGGTGTTTAGTGAACAGGTTTTCTTTGTAAGGATGTAGTGATGAAAAATGCCATTGATATATATGAAGCGCTAAAAGTATTTAATAAGATAACCGACATGGGGCAAAAGCTGGCCGCTGCAGATGGCGACAACTCTAGCTATGAACTATGTGGCTTAAATGCGCAAACAGGCTTTGATGGCTACACAATTATTCTTAGTGACGGCCGAACCTCTTTAACGATTTATTTCCATAATAAATATCAATTTGATTACCCAGATAATGCTGCGTTTGATAATTTTATGGCGCGTTTTGCTGAGGTGATGAAGTACTCAGTATAAACAGCACTATGTCATCAAAAAAATTTTGCGCTTTAGTTGCGCTTTGCTGCACGCTAAAGCTTACCTAAGTGCAATTAATGTTATTTTCTGTAGTTAATTCTCAAAGCTGTTAACTCGCACCATTTAACAGCTAGCGTTACAAATTAGCAGTGAGCTAATTATATACATTTAAATTTTTAAACTTGTGCAAAGGCGTAAGAAAGCTGCCCACGGCTGGATATTTTGGTTTTTTTGAACATATTCTGAATATGCATTTTTACTGTATTAATCGATATGCCTAAATTGGCAGCGATTTCATCATTGGTTAAGCCTTGGCATATCAGGGTTAATACCTGCTGCTCTTTCTTGGTCGTTAATGACAGTAATTCATTCTGGCGTTGGGTATTGGGTTGTCGTTTCTTTGATTGAATATAACGTGACATGGCATCGTGGCTGAAATAAAGCTTATTAGCATTAATGCTTTTAAGGGCTTCAATAATGTCAACTTCAGTTGCGGCCAATGGGAGTGCGCCATGGAATCCATTAGAGATAAGTAAAGTTTCACACTCAGTATCTAGTTGAGGGCAAAAGACTAAATGCTTACCTGTTGTAAGAATATCAGCTGAAATTAAATAGGCGTGTTTATGAGGGGCTTCTAAATAGTGAATAAGAAATTTTGGCCTTTTATCGGCAGCTTTACAGGCAAAGTTTAGTGAGTCATAGAAGGCGGTTTCAATATTGAGTAATCCTGAGATTTTAGATACTTGCAGGGCCTGTGGTTCTGGAAGTTGTTTAAAAATCACATCTGAAAAAATCATTTCGGCTACATCCCTGTTATTTGGGCTACTATTGAAAATCCGTTCAATAGCAAATTTATATATTAAAGACAGGCTCTTTTACTAATAGCCGATACATTAAACTATTAAGTTTTACTTTTAAAGCGAAAAGCTCGGAATTGACCTGCAATTTATGTAAAAGAAATGTTATTTGTTGTTTTAATAAAGTTAGTTTAGTATATGTCGAAAATTAATAATAAAGGAAACTGATTGGTATGAATAACAAAGGAAATGGGGTTACTTTTATTGGCCCTGATACTTCATTGGATGGAGATATGACTGTACAGGGACCTGCTTTGGTTGCCGGTAAAGTTAAAGGTGTTATTCGTTCAACAGACCAAGTTAAAATTGAAGTTGGTGGCGAAATTGACGGTGAGCTTTTTTGTCAAGAATTAAGAGTTTGTGGTGAATTTAAAGGTAAATTACATTGCAACAGTTTAGTGATTGTAAGCTCTGGTGTAGTTGAAGGTGATGTATCTAGCCATAAAATGGAAATTTATGATGGTGGTCAATTTTTAGGTGCCAGAACCAAGGGCCCTGAAGAAGGCGTATTACCCCAAGCAACTGTTGAAGATAAGCCAGAAGCACAAGTCACAGAAGCCTATGCTTTCCCAAAGACTGAAGCGCCTGTTGCAGAGGCGCCGATAGCTCAAGCTGCAAATAAGGGACATTTTAACAATCTTAAGCCAGAGCCTGTAGTAAAAACTACCGTAGCGGTTCAGGTGAAAACAGATGTTAATAAAGCCGAACCTAAGAAAGTCGATGTTAAGGCTGAACCTGCACCTGCACCTGCCACAACTCAGATTAAACCACAGACTCTTGCAGAAATTAATTCACAGACCAGTGGTAGTAGCGCTGCAACTGCAAATTCTCGAGTAGAGCCTCAAGTAAATACAGATGCTCATAATAACCCGAAGCCAGTTGCAGAACCTAAGCCTAAGTCAAAACTTGAGATTAAGCCGCAACCGAATCCTCAAGCTCAACTTGCTGCAGCAGAAGCGGCGAGAAAGGCTCAAGAGAAATCATCAGGTTCAGGTGCTAAGCTATTTGTCGCGGCTATCGCTGTTGCTGCAATTGCTGGCGCGGTTTATAAAAAAGATGAATTGACTCAATTGATTGAATCAAAGCCTGTTACAGCTTCAGTGGTGAAACCGGCAACGACGGTTATTGATATTGAACCACAGCAAATACAGCCAGCAGAAAACCAAATTGAACTTGCTAAGGCAGATGAAGTACTTGAGCCTTCAGTTAGTGTTGCGCTTACCACTGATATTGACGAGTCTGAAATTGTGACTACTGCAAATGATGCGCCTGACTCGGCAATTGAAATGCAAGCAACTGCATCAGCTGAAACAGAAGCAGAACTTGAAGTGACAGAAACTGCTTTAGCTGATGAAACTGAAGACTTGCTTGTCAGTGTGAATGAGGCTGTTGTAGCAGTTGAAGATGAAGTGGTCAGTCAGCCTCAAGTTGATAGCTTAATGGCAGATCTACTCGCTGAAGAGACGACTGATGAGGTTGCAAGTTCAGCAGAAGCAACTGACACGGTTGGCAGCTTATAAATTTTTAAAAGCTAATCTGCAAATAAAAAGGCCTTCATTAGAAGGTCTTTTTATTTATGCTTTCTTTAATGTGTTTATTTTTATATCAGTAACATCCCCCCCTTCCGCACAGCTTTTCTTTGTTCATTTTGACACTTTTTTAACTGCGTAATTCTTATTATCAAGTATTCAAATAGTTATAAACGCTTCGCTCTAATGTTGTGCGCGCCAAATTAAAGTTGCACCTTATTAGTGCATGAAAAGACTTTTTTATTTAACTTATATTTTAAAATGCTATACGAATCATGGTTTTACATGATTGGCCTGATGATTGAATTGTATTTGCAAACAAATTTATAACAATCACACTTTTGGAGGTCGAGATGAAACTCGTCAGCGCTATCATCAAGCCATTTAAATTGGATGATGTCCGTGAAGCTATTGCAAGCATGGGCATTGAAGGAATGACTGTTACCGAAGTAAAAGGTTTCGGTCGTCAAAAAGGTCACACTGAGCTATATCGTGGCGCAGAATACCAAGTCGACTTTCTTCCTAAAGTGAAGTTGGAAATTGCTACTAAAGCAGAAAACTTAGATATGTTAATTGAAGCCATTACGACAGCGGCTCATACCGGCAAGATTGGCGATGGCAAAATTTTTGTTACTGATCTTGAGCAAGCTATCCGTATCCGTACGGGTGAGCTAGATAACGAAGCACTATAAGGGGAATGTAATGGAAGAGTTAGCAACGTTAGGCACAACCGTCACCGAATTACGTTTCGCATTAGATACGTTTTATTTTCTAATATCAGGTGCGTTTGTCATGTGGATGGCAGCAGGTTTTGCAATGCTTGAGGCGGGCTTAGTTCGTTCAAAAAATACCACAGAAATTTTAACTAAAAATGTATGTTTATATTCAATCGCCTGTGTGATGTTCCTGTTAGTGGGTTACAACATCATGTATGTCGATAACACTGAAGGTGGCTGGTTACCATCATTTGGTTCATTAATTGGCTCACAAGCCGCTGATGCAGATCATGCGCTGGAGTCTGACTTCTTCTTCCAAGTTGTATTTGTTGCAACGGCAATGTCAATTGTGTCTGGTGCAGTTGCAGAGCGAATGAAGCTTTGGTCTTTCTTAATCTTTGCAGTGGTATTAACCGCGGTTATCTACCCAATTGAAGGTTACTGGACTTGGGGCGGTGGCTTCCTTTCTGCTGCTGGTTTCGTTGACTTCGCTGGTAGTGGTATTGTACATATGGCCGGTGCAGCAGCAGCTATCTCAGGAGTACTATTACTGGGTGCTCGTAAAGGTAAGTATGGCCCAAATGGTGAAGTTCATCCTATCCCAGGTTCAAACTTACCAATGGCGACATTAGGTATGTTTATCTTATGGATGGGTTGGTTTGGCTTTAACGGTGGTTCACAATTATTAGTCTCAGACGCAGAAAATGCTTCAGCAGTGGCTAAGATTTTTGTAAACACTAACTCAGCAGCCGCTTTCGGTGCAGTTTCAGCATTATTAGTTTGTAAAGTTGTCTGGGGTAAGGCTGACCTAACCATGATTTTAAATGGTGCATTAGCGGGCTTAGTGGCTATTACAGCAGACCCATTATCACCTTCACTATTAATGTCAGGTGTCATTGGTATCGTCGCTGGTGGTGTGGTTATCTTCTCAATTGTTGCCTTTGACCGCATTAAAATTGATGACCCAGTAGGTGCAATCTCTGTACATGGTGTTGCCGGTTTCCTAGGTCTAATGCTAGTACCATTATCAAATGCTGATGCAAACTTTGGTGCTCAGTTATATGGCGCAGCAGTTATCTTTGCTTGGGTATTCTCAGCTTCATTCGTAGTATGGTTTATCCTTAAAGCGACAGTGGGTATCCGTGTTACTGAAGAAGAAGAGTACAACGGTATGGATGCATCTGACTGTGGTGTTGATGCTTACCCAGAGTTTGTTTCAATCAAATCAGCTGGATAATAGATTGCTTTAAACACTGAGCATGTTAAAACTAAAAGCAGAACCTTAGGGTTCTGCTTTTTTGTGACTCTTAAAAAGTGAACAAGTGTGACGAGTGAATAAGTGCAATGAGGTTTAACATGGTTAATTACTTTCAAGTATTGATGATTGCTTTACTTATCAGTATCAGCTTTTTCGCCACTGCGGGAAAAGTGGTTGTGAGAAAGACATCTGAACCATTTGACGCTTTTGCAATACGAAATCAAGTTCAGCAGGACTATCAATGGCAGCAAATGCTCAAAATGCAGCAGCAAATTAATATTTTACAAGCTCTGCCGAATGGCTGTTTGGTATTCGCTGCGCCATACCGTTATTTTAATTGCGCCGGTAATTCCTACCGACCATACACCTATCAAAACCAAGAGGTGTTTATTCAAATTGACCCGCCAGTTGCCAAGTAATAATGAAATTCAAATATTCGCCACTGGCTTAAGCTTTTTACATTCATCTTTTGTAACTTTTTCAAAATCGCAATTCTGCCACTAACTTCTATGCTTAATGATAGGCTTTTATGTGGGGTAGAATTATGTTGCATCATGATGACGTTTCTTCGAAAAATTCATTAATAATTCAATCTTTTGGTTTTTCACGCCTTAATCTCTGTTTTTATTTACTAATATTGATTTTTATTTCAGGCTGCTCTAGCACGTCGAGTATCAATAAAGCCAAGGTTAATGTCAGTGGCTTATTTAACGATAGTTATTTTAATGAGGTAGATATTCCCGCTACAGCAGAGATTTACAATTTACCTGATGAGATAGTTACTGAAATACAGCGTGATTTTGCTCGCTCAGGTGGCGTTAACGGCCTTAAAATACCGGTAAACCTTTGGCTTGCTGAATACATCAATGCTCAAGAGGGGGGCTTTGAATATCGAGATCACTACACCCGAATGGCCAGCGTGACAGCCCTTGAGCGGGCGGGTAACTGCATGTCGCTGGTGGTACTGACAACTGCTATCGCACAGGTACTTGATGTCCCTGTAAAGTTTCAAGATATTGATGTAGAACCCATATGGGATAGAAGGGGAGGTTTTTACCTCGTAAATGGTCACGTAAATATGAAACTACTGCACCGTGACGCTCCCAATAGTATTAGTCTTCACGGTTCGGACATATTAGTGGATTTTTTGCCTGAGCGCTCAATACGCTCATACCGTGTTAAGCAAATTAATAAACAAACCTTATCTGGAATGTACTTTAATAATGTTGCAGCAGAAGCATTAGTACGCGGTGACTACGACTTAGCGTATGCATTGGTAAAACGGGCTATTGAGTTAGACCCGTATCACGTCAATAGTATTAACACTCTGGCGGTGATTTATCGTCATAAAGGATTAGATGAACGGGCAGAAAAAGCCTATCGCTATGTGCTTCAGTTAGAACCTAAAAATATCACTACCCTGTATAATCTTGCATTAATATTAGGTGAGCAAGAGCGACTAGAAGAGTGGAAACAGGTTCATAAAATTCTTGAATTAGCCCGCATTAATAACCCATTCTATTACTTTGATATGGCCCAAGAGGCGTATTTTGAAAAGCAATATCAAGAAGCCTTAGTGTGGTACAAACGTGCGGTTGAACGGGCGGATTACCGCCATGAGTTTTATTTTGGTTTGTCCCGTGCCTACTGGGCAACAGGCGATCAAAGACGTGCCAAGAAAACCATGCAAAAGGCGCTAGATCTTAGCCATGATGAGACCAATCAAGATCGTTATAAAGGTAAGCTGCAAGCTATGATGCGCCATTAATATAATAAGGCCTAGTTACTTTAGCCACTTACAGCGTGTTAGCTGCAAGTGGTTTTTTATTGCTTGATATATTTTGATAGCAATAATCGAAGGAACAGACTCAAGATTAAAGCGAATTGAATTGAAGATAATTTTAGAAATGAATGAATTTATTAGATATTTTATATTTTGAATATGAAAGCTATTTAATAACAGTAATTTAAATTGAATAATTTGATAAAACCGTAGATTGGATGTTTTATTGTATGCTAGTGTTTGAAATATAAAGCTGTCCGTAATGCTTTACTGCTCAACGTTTAACGTTGGCATAAATAACTGTTTGCTGGAGTTGTATAAACTATGTATTACAAAAATGATGACGTTAGAATTGATGAGATAAAAGAATTATTGCCCCCAATTGCTATTTTAGAGCGATTTCCGGCGTCAGAAGCAGCATCAGCAACAGTGTTTAATGCACGAGATAGCATTCATAGAATTTTAAACAAACAAGATGATCGCTTACTTGTTGTTATTGGCCCTTGTTCAATACATGATCCCGTCGCAGCTTTAGATTATGGCAAGCGTTTAATTGCTCTACGTGAGCAATTTAAAGATCAACTAGAAATTGTAATGCGTGTTTACTTCGAAAAGCCTCGTACTACGGTAGGTTGGAAAGGGCTGATCAATGATCCTTACATGGACAATAGCTTTAAGCTTAATGACGGCCTACGAACAGCGCGTAAATTATTGGTCGATTTGAATGAATCTGGCATACCAGCCGCCGGTGAGTTTCTTGATATGATCACGCCGCAATATGTGGCAGATATGATGTGTTGGGGAGCCATCGGTGCCCGTACTACAGAGTCACAAGTGCACCGTGAGCTTGCTTCAGGTTTATCGAGCCCTGTAGGCTTTAAAAATGGTACTGATGGCACCATTAAAGTGGCGATTGACGCGATTGGTGCAGCAAGTGCTCCGCACCACTTTTTGTCAGTCACCAAGTTTGGTCACTCAGCTATTGTATCCACGAAAGGTAATCCAGATTGCCATATTATTCTGCGCGGCGGTAAAGAGCCTAATTATAGCCAACCTCATGTTAGTGCTATTGAAACTCAATTAGAGAACGCCAAATTGCCTGCTAACATTATGATTGATTTTAGCCACGCTAACAGCAGTAAAGACTTTAATAAACAGATGCTAGTGGCTGAAGATGTTGCTGGGCAAATTAGCCAAGGCAATCACAATATTTTTGGGGTGATGGTTGAAAGCAACATTGAAGAAGGCCGCCAAGATCTCGTGGTCGGCAAGGAGTTGTGTTACGGCCAAAGCATAACTGATGCATGTATTGGCTGGAGTGATACTGAAAAGCTATTAGCCACGTTAAATCAAAGCGTATTAAATCGCCGCGGCTAACAGTGCTGCTTGTCTCCAATAATTAAGGCGCTTTTTAGCGCCTTAATTATTGCTATTAGCTAAATATTCATTGGCTTTTGCAAGGCTACCAAAAGCAGAAATAAGATTATTTCTTCCCTTATCCTGAAGCTCAGGGTTACCAGACTCAATCATCATCCACACCCAAGTTTGAATTAATTGCATTGGTGGAGCCTGCGTTTTTGCTGCGTCTAACATATTGCGTCCTTTGAACTGGGAATAAAGGTGAATGATTAATGGAAATCGCTAACAAGTAACGAGTAAAGAGTAGCAAATTCTTTTTCGTTGCAGAACTGTAAACCAAGCTGATTTTGCAATATTTTGTGTTTTTTTGCTAAAAAATAACCTTTGATACTAGCAAATGATAATATCTGTAAGTCTAAAGTGCTATTAGCGTCGATATTAAACGCTATGATGATTTAATTTTGGCTGCTTAAAACAAATTCTTTAGTCTTGCTCAAATCAAGTCACACTAAATTGGCGACTAAGTGTTAACTTAGTGTGGTGGCAAAAGTAAAAGCTAGTTTCGAAATAAACATTCTTAAATTTAATCATTGGTGGTAATGAATGAGACCGTCGGCGTATTTTGATGGACCAGTAGGCAAGCTTAATTGGAAAGTCGTTGGGTTATTAGTGCCCTACTTATTTGAGTTTAAAGGTCGCATCTTTTTGGCGATGTTGTGTTTGGTCATTGCCAAACTTGCTAGTGTTGGTTTGCCATTTATTTTAAAAGACTTAGTCGACAGTTTAGATGGCCAACGCACCGCAGCTATTGTTGCTGTGCCTATTGCATTAGTGCTTGCATATGGCGGGGTGCGCTTTTTAAATGTAGTCATTGGCGAAATTCGTGACACCTTGTTTGGTCGGGTGACTGAAAGAGCCATTCGCCGTTTAGGCTTGAGCGTATTTGAGCATTTGCACCGCCTAGATCTTGATTTTCATTTAGACAGACGAACCGGCGGGTTATCAAGAGATATTGAGCGCGGCACCAGTGGTGTGAGTTTTCTGATGCGCTTTATGGTGTTCAATATTGTGCCGACATTATTAGAAATTGCTTTAGTGGTTGGCATTTTCCTTTATAACTACGGTGTTGGCTTTGCGCTTATTACCTTGGTTGCCGTGGTTGCTTATATTGGTTATTCAATTGTGGCCACTGAGTGGCGTACCGGCTATGTTAGGGATGCTGCAAGGGCTGACTCTTTATCGAATACTCGTGCCATCGACAGCTTATTAAATTATGAAACAGTTAAATACTTTAATAATGAGCAATATGAGTCAAATCGCTATGATTCTGCACTAGAGCAGTGGGAGGTCGCAAAACGTAAAAACCGTCTATCATTATTTGCTTTAAATGCGGGCCAAGCGTTAATCATCGCTGTGGCGATGACGGCGATGATGTGGCTAGCCGCTTCAGAAGTTACCGCAGGTAATATGAGCTTAGGTGATTTTGTATTAATTAATGCTTTTATGATGCAGCTGTTTATCCCGTTAAATTTCTTGGGTTTTGTGTATCGTGAAATACGCGGGGCACTGGCTAATATTGAGCGGATGTTTGATTTATTGGATAAAGTGCCCAGCATTAATGATAAAGCGAATGCCACAGATATCTCGCCAACGATTGGCGCGTTGTCATTTCATGATGTGAACTTTAATTACGATAACAGACCCATTCTTAAAGGGGTGAGCTTCACTGTACCAGCGGGACAAAAAGTCGCAGTGGTGGGTGAAAGCGGCGCCGGAAAATCCACTTTAATAAAACTGTTGTTTCGCTTTTATGATGTAAACTCTGGCGCTATTAGTATCGATGGCACAGATGTTAGAGGCCTATCGCAACAAGCGCTGCGGCAATCTATTGCAATCGTCCCTCAAGATACTGTTTTGTTTAACGATAGCATTTTTCAAAATATCCAATATGGTCGCCCTGATGCGACTGAAGCTGAAGTTAAAAGTGCAGTAGCGCTGGCGAATTTAACTGAGTTTATTGAGTCATTACCACAGCGCTGGGATACTAAAGTCGGCGAGCGCGGTCTTAAACTTTCTGGCGGAGAAAAGCAGCGCGTTTCCATTGCCAGAGCAATATTAAAAGCTGCGCCGATACTAGTCTTTGATGAAGCGACATCATCTTTGGACAGTAAATCAGAGCAAGCAATATTAACGGCGATAAAAGATGCTGCTAAAGGTCATACGAGTTTGGTGGTGGCACATCGATTATCCACCATTATTGATGCCGATAAAATTGTGGTACTTAAAGATGGAATGGTGGCTGAACAAGGGACCCATAACACCTTGTTAGCGCTTAATGGGGTCTATGCCAAACTATGGAAAATTCAAAATGAGCAGGCGCTCTCCCTCTGATAAGTGGCTGTTAGCAGTTTTATCTCTTTGATAGTGGCGTTTTTGTGTATAATTAGTATTAATTGCCTTGAAAGGATTGAGTTCGTATAGGTAAGTAGGAAGTTAGTTGGTAATTAAATCTAGGTATGGAGGTCGTGGGTGCAAAACATTTCTTTAATAGCAGCCTTAGAAGGTACACAACATAAAGTGACTACTGATTGGTTTGCAATTATGGCAACGCTTGAAAATCGAGAAATGAATCAAGATGAACTACAAACTGTTTATGATGAGTTGTGCGCAGGATTGATTGTTACCACTCGCGGTTTAACCTTGGCTAAAATCAATGACAATAACAGTGAAGATAGTTTACTAAAAGCCGATGATAGTGCCGAAGATGTTTTTATTTAAATCACCGACTAGTCATGTTTAGCTGCGAATATAGTAGCTAAATAGCCATCAAGCTTAAATTACCACAAGTTTCCAAGCCAGAAAAAGCAATCTAATTGCTTTTTCTGCTAACTATAATCTGTTATTGACCTTTGGTGGATTTAGCCTATTAAGGGAATGCTTTTAGCGCTCACCACTGTTATAGCAAAGACTTAAATAGTGCGATTTATTAACGGCTTATTAAGCGTTTTTAGACCAACTATTACAAACCATTTTAATGATTGACTCTGCGTTAGCATCAAGGGTTAATCGTCTGATTTCGCCTTGGTTAAAACAGATTTTCTCACCTTCAATTTCTGACATCCTTTCGCAGTTATTACAGGTTAATGATATTGTCTTTGCAGACATCATTGGCGTCATTAATGAATGTGATACTTTCAAATGTAAACCCTTTTGATAAAAGCTTGCTCTAAGTCACGATTTTACACCTAAATGGGGCTTAGTTCAAAATTAGAACTGGCCAATTAATTAGCGATAAGTCTAATAGCTATAATACGGCTACTGGTATAAGTGCTGCGGATCATGTGCGTCCAAATCAGTATTGCCGATAAAACTTATCTAATGAAATAGATACGCCACTGTCAGTGACTATTCTCGTATGATGGCGGGTCAATTGTCTTGGCTCACTCACCCCACAAGAATGAGCAATAACCTTTAAATCATAATGCAGTGAGCGATTGTAGCTTGCCACTCTTGCCGACTTATTGCGCGGATCTAAGCCTTGCTGTAATTTTTTGTTATGGGTCGTGATACCCGTTGGACAGGTGTCTTTGTTGCATTGCAATGCTTGAATGCAGCCTAAAGCAAACATATTACCTCTCGCTGAGGCAATAAAGTCTGCCCCCGTTGCCAGTGCCCACGCCACTTGCGAGGGCAGCACCATTTTACCGCTGGCAATAATTTTTATGCGTTGTTTGAGGCCTTTGTGTTTTAACAGGTTAACTAAAATTGGCAGGCTTTCTTTAAGCGGTAAACCCACATGGTCCATTAATGCCTGCGGCGCAGCGCCAGTGCCGCCTTCTGAGCTGTCTAAAGTAAAAAAATCCGGCGCGTGTTCAATGCCTCGTAGCAGTATTTCTTCACATAAATTAATGAGCCATTGCTCGTCTCCAACGACGGCTTTGATACCTGTGGGTTTACCGGTGATATTACGGATATGCGCGACCATATCCAGAATATCGCCGACCTGATTAAATTCAGGATGGCCATTGGGGCTTATTGAGTCTTCCCCAACAGGAATGCCTCTAATGGCGGCGATCTCACTGGTGACCTTAAGGCCAGGTAGGATCCCGCCTTTACCGGGTTTTGCGCCTTGGCTTAACTTAATCTCAAACATTTTTACCTGATCATGGGCTGCGATTTGCTCAAGTTTTTGATCATCCAATAACCCTTGCTCATTACGTACACCATATTTGGCGGTACCAATTTGAAATACTAAGTCACAGTTACCTTTAAGGTGATGTTCACTTAATCCGCCTTCGCCAGTATTTAACCAGCAACCCGCTTGGGCCGCGCCATGGGATAGCGCAGTAATCGCTGGGCGCGAGAGCGCACCAAAACTCATCGCAGATATATGGCATACTTTCGCTGTCGCATAGGGATGAGTACAGTTTGTACCAATGGTGATGACAGCGTCATTATGTTCATCAGAATCGTATTTAGGAAAGGCCGCATTTAAAAACATAATGCTGCCAGTTTTATCGTGGCTTTGGGTTGAGCCAAAGGCAATGGTGCGGTTTATGCCTTTGGCAGCGCGATAAACCCAACTGCGTTCGGCGCGATTAAAGGGCAATTCTTCTCGATCTTGGGCAAAAAAATACTGCCTGAAAAATTCACCCTGTTTTTCAAATAAGTATCTAAATCTGCCAATAACTGGATAGTTATGCCTAATCGCTTGCTTGGTTTGTAATTTATCTGCGAGATACATATAAATTATCGCGATAAAGAACAGTGCGATAAACGCAAGAAATAATCCCGTAAAAACTTCTAATCCCCAAATAAACCAATTCTTCTGCATTTTTGTTCCTTAAAAATGATCTGTTTGATGCAAATTTGACGCTAGCCTGTGATTATCTGCGTTTATTTTAACCAGATATGCAGATTTATGACTATCCTCAGTATGGCTGATGGGGGATATTTATGACAAAAAATTTGACCTTGTTCTAGCTAAGTATAAGTAAGCGATAGAGTTTGATTGCTATTAAAACAGTTTTACCCAGCTATTGCCGAAGGCGTTGATCAAACCTATAGTTTAATACAGTAAGGTCTAGCCAAATGTTGTTTAAAGACCCTGCCAGTAGATAAATAGCAGATCTAAAATCAAGGAATTACCCTATGTGGACAACTGGTACTGTAATTGAACGTATAGATTGGAATGACAAGTTGTTTTCGCTGCGTATTCGCGCCGATGTTGAGCCATTTATTGCCGGTCAGTTTATTAAACTGAGTCAGATGCGTGACGATAAGCGCATTGCTAGAGCCTACTCTATCGTTAACCCACCCGGTAAAGATTATGTCGAAGTGCTGGCCGTCGCTGTTGAAGATGGTCAGTTATCTCCAGATTTACAGGCACTTAAAATTGGCGATAACATCGAAGTAACCACCAAGGCATCAGGCTTTATGACTTTAGATGAAATCCCCTCAGGGGCACTTCAAGGCCCTGATTTGTGGTTTTTGGCAACTGGCACTGCCGTGGGGCCTTTTATATCGATTATGGAAACAGCAGAGCCGTGGCAACGGTTTGAAAAAGTGGTGCTGGTGTACGGTGTGCGGATGATTGCAGACTTGGCTTATTTACCCCAATTACAAGCGCTGCAGCAACAATATCCCGAAAAATTTGAACTGATACCTATTGTCACTCGTGAAGAATATAAAGACGGCTTATCTTGTCGTATCCCTGATGGGTTAAGTAGCGGTCTCATTGAACAAGCGGCTGGAGTTACCTTGTCGCAAGATAACTCACAAGTACTTATTTGTGGTAATCCAGGAATGATTTCTGATGCGCAAACGGTACTAATAGAAAAGGGGTTAGTGAAGAATCTACGTCGAGCACCAGGGCAAATTACCGTCGAAAAATATTGGTAGCCTGCTTTTAAATAGACTTTCGTTAGCGAGTAACTAGCGAGCTGTAGCTTGTTAGTATTTCGGCAGTAACATTGCTGTAACTCGCATTATCAATGGCTAAACTGTTTATTCGCTTGCTGCGAAAAGCGCAGAAGCTGTAATTAATGCAGTACATTTAAAAAATATATTTTAATCTTAGTTAGCTTATATCCTTAAACAATACTTGCTCCTTAGATAGTGATCTATTACCCTTATCGCAATTGATAACTGTTATCATTTCTATAAGCAGTTACTCGTTAGTATTATGAAAGTCCCCCTGTACGGGGCCATTATGCTGATAAAAAGTAACGCAACGCCAAGGAGAATTTGGAATGAAGTCGTTTAAGCGTCTGGCACTGTTAGGATTAGCAGCAGTATCGTCACTAAGTTCAATTTCAGCAACCGCTGCTGAAGATCTTACTATCTATTCTTATCGTCAAGCTTTTCTAGTAGAACCCATTTTAGCGCAATTTACCGAACAGACTGGCATCAAGGTGAATGTGGTTTTTGCCAAAGATGGCATCGCTGAGCGTATTGCTCGTGAAGGGCGCTTATCTCCTGCAGATCTAGTGTTAACCTCTGACTTTTCTCGTTTAATGGAACTCGTTGATAAAAAATTAGTTGTTGATGTGAATAGCGAGACTTTAAATCACAATATCCCGGCCCAATACCGCTCACCGAGTAACGATTGGTACGCATTAACCATGCGGGTACGTAATGTTTATTCTTCAAAAGAGCGTTTAGGTAAGCTAGATATTAATTATGAAGATTTAGCCTCTGAGCAATATAAAGGCAAAATCTGTACTCGTAGTTTCAAGCACCCTTATAACATTGCCCTGGTTGCTTCAATGATTGCCCATCACGGTGAAGCTGAAACCAAAACGTGGTTAGAAGGGCTTAAAGCCAATTTAGCTCGTAAACCACAAGGCAATGATCGCGCGCAAGTTAAAGCGGTAAACGAAGGTTTATGTGATATCGCCTTAGGTAACAGTTATTACTTTGGTAAGATGATTAAGGACCCTAAGCAAAAAAGCTGGGCTGAATCAGTGGAAATCAACTTCCCTAACCAAGATAACCGCGGTGCCCATATAAATGTTTCAGGTATGGCACTAGCTAAGTTTGCCCCAAACAAAGATAATGCTATAAAATTGATGGAATTTTTATCATCTAATGTAGCTCAAAGTCTTTACGCAGAAGTCAATATGGAATATCCGGTAAAAGCCGATGTTGCCCCTTCTGACATGGTAGCCTCTTGGGGGGACTTCAATGCAGATAGTCTTCCAATCTTTAAGCTAGCAGAAAACCATCAAGCGGCAGTGAAGCTAATTGATGAAGTAAAATTTGATCTGTAAGGATGCTTTATTTCGCCGCGTTAACCGATAACGCGGCATAGACTGGAAAGTATTTATGATCTTAGGCTTAACCAGAGGCTGGTCGTTCGCTGGTTATGCGATTGCGGTAATATTAATCTTGCCGCTTTTTGCACTTTTAGTACAAGCTACACTCCCTGACGAAGCTGTTTTTAGTCACTTAATGGACACCGTTTTACCGACCTATATTAGTAACAGCCTATTGCTGATGCTGAAGGTCTGTGTCGGTTCCTTAGTGATTGCAGTGCCAGCCGCTTGGTTGGTAGCTCGTTGTCATTTCCCTGCTAGACGTTACTTTCAATGGGCGCTGCTATTGCCACTGGCAATGCCTGCTTATATTGTCGCGTATGTGTATACCGACATGCTTGATTACGCCGGTCCTGTACAAAAGTTGCTAAGGCAAGTGTTTGGCTGGACGTCCCCGCAAGATTATTATTTCCCTGATATTCGCAGCCTAACCGGCGCAGCAATTATGCTGTCATTGGTGTTATTTCCTTATATCTATTTATTAGCCAGAACGGCTTTTATGGAGCAATCTTCCAGCCTATTGCACGCCTCTAGAATTATGGGCTGTAGCCCGTGGAAAAGCTTTTGGCGTTTAGGCCTGCCAATGGCAAGGCCGGCACTTGCAGTAGGGATGGCATTAGTGGCAATGGAAACCGCTGCCGATTTTGCTACAGTGAGTTACTTTGCGGTGCCAACCTTAACCACTGCGGTATACGACACTTGGCTGGGTTATGGCAGCTTATCGGCAGCAGCAAAATTATCAGCCATTATGTTGCTGGTGATTTTTGCCATGGTGGGTTTTGAGCGATTTGCCAGACGCAAACAAGAGTTATATCAAAAGCAGTCTAGGTTAACTGAATCAGACAGATACCAGCTAAAAGGTGTTAAAGCTTGGCTCGCCTTTGGCTATTGTAGCCTGCTGATTGGTCTCGCGTTTTTATTACCTTTTATTGTATTAAGCGGCTACGCCATCGACTACTTTGACCAGAGCTGGAACAGCCAGTTTTGGCAATACAGTTTCAACAGTTTGTATATTGCCCTCGTCGTGAGTTTTATATGTGTGCTACTGGCATTAGTGTTGATGTTTGTTAGGCGCGTAAGCCCCCGTCGGGCAGACCTATTACCTTCACGATTAAGTAGCACAGGCTATGCCATACCAGGCACAGTGCTGGCTATTGGCGTGTTGGTGCCATTAACGTATTTAGATTTTGCTATAAATGATGTCTATGACTATTTTGGTGCGCGCGGCCCAGGATTGTTATTTACCGGTAGCGTTATCGCGCTAATTTTTGCTTTTTGCGTTCGCTTTGTGGCGATATCTATTGGCAGCATTGAAAACAGCTATAAACGTATTTCGCCTTCCTTGGATATGGCCAGTATTACCATGGGGCAAAAGCCGACTAAGTTATTATGGCGAGTGCATTTACCGCTGCTACGCAAAGGCATTTTTGCAGGGGCATTATTAGTGTTTATTGAAAGCATGAAAGAGCTACCCGCAGCGCTATTGTTAAGACCCATTGGTTTTGAAAACCTCGCCACCTATGTATTCCAGTTTGTCTCCGATGAACAACTCGAACATGGCGCTTTGGCTGCTATCGTGATTGTGTTAGTTGGGTTAGTGCCATTGATTTATCTAAACCGTTCATTGGAGCAAGAGAGCTAATATGTCCACATTGACCATTCAAAATGTAAAAAGTGACTACCAAGGACAGGTGATTCTTAAAGGGCTCGATCTCACTTTAGAACAAGGTGAAATCGTTGCACTGCTTGGCCCAAGTGGTTGCGGAAAAACCACCTTATTACGTGCTATTGCAGGTTTACAGGCCATCAGCCAGGGCTGTATTTCAATTAATGGTGAGTGTTTAAGTGGTGACAACACGTTTGTTGCCAGTGAACATCGCGGCATTGGAATGATTTTCCAAGACTATGCCTTATTTCCGCACTTAACTGTCAGTGAGAATGTGTTATTTGGGGTCAATGGGCTGGATAATAGTCAACGTAAAGCCCGGCTTGAAGAGATGCTACAACTGGTCAAGCTTGAAGGGCTAGAGTCGCGTTACCCCCATGAGTTATCAGGTGGACAACAGCAACGGGTATCTATTGCTCGTGCATTAGCCTATGAGCCTGAATTATTATTACTTGATGAACCGTTTTCTAACATTGATGCCCAAGTACGAAATGAAATGATGTTAGAGATCAGGCAAATATTAAAACAGCGTAATGTCAGTGCGGTGTTTGTGACCCACAGTAAAGATGAGGCCTTTGTGTTTGCTGATAAGCTGGCATTGTTTAAAGATGGCGCCATTGTACAACACGGTTTAGCTGAAACCCTCTATGCTCACCCTAAAGAGCGTTATGTGGCTGATTTTCTTGGTGCGGGTAATTATTTATCTGTGATGGTGAAAAATCAGCAGCAAGTGTCATCTATTCTGGGATTAATTGAAAGTACCTCTGAGTTATCTCAAGCTGCTAACTATCAAGGCCAGTTGCTACTTAGACCGCAACAGATTGATCTACAACCTGCTTCTCAAGGCCATGGTGAAATTATTGAGCGTCGTTTTCTAGGTACAATTTGTCATTATTGGGTTAAGGTAGGACAACAAACGCTCGAAGTTAGAAGCCAATTAACTGAACTGACCTTAGGTCTGAAAGTCAATTTATCAATCTCGCCACATTCACTGGTTATTTTTTAGTGATGCGTATCAAAGTTGTTAAAAAATTGAGCTTGAGCACAAGGAATTAATTGCTCAATTACCTTACAATTATGCTCTCTTATATTTGATAAAGGTGATTGATTCCAACATGGAAAATCAGAATATGCCTCGCGAACAGTTAGGGGTTTGTGCCGAAGGTAATTTGCATAGCGTCTATTTGATGTTTAATGCAAATGACGCTGTTGAAGCTCAATTACGCCCTTGTTTAGCCAATGTTGCTCAATACATCTATGAGCTCACAGATCAATATGCAGATAGTGCCTTTAATGGCTTTGTAGCTATTGGCGCTAACTATTGGGATTCACTTTATAGTGAACAACGTCCTAAACATTTGCGTCCATTCCCAGCGATGCAAGCTGAAAATCGTGATGCGCCTGCCATTGAATATGATTTATTTGTGCATATTCGTTGCGATCGTTACGACATCCTTCATCTAGTGGCCAATGAAATCAACCAAATGTTTGAAGGCTTGGTTGAGCTGATTGAAGAAGAGCGTGGCTTCCGCTTTATGGATAGCCGTGACTTAACTGGTTTTGTTGATGGCACCGAAAACCCGAAAGGCCGTAATCGTCAGCAAGTGGCTTTAGTTGATGATGAGGATGCCAGCTTTAAAGGTGGCAGTTATATTCATGTGCAAAAGTATGCCCACAACTTAAGTAAATGGAATCGTTTACCGAATAAAAAACAAGAAGATATCATTGGTCGTACCAAGCAAGATGATATTGAATACGCCTCTGAAGATAAGCCGTTAACCAGCCATATTAAGCGAGTTAATTTAAAAGATGCCCAAGGTAACTCAATGGAGATATTGCGTCAGAGCATGCCATTTGGGTCGCTTAAAGAACAAGGGTTAATGTTTATTTCAACCTGTCGCACGCCGACCAACTTTGAAGAAATGCTTCGCAGTATGGTGCATGGTGACGGCCATGGTAATCATGATCATTTGATGCAGTTTACCAAGGCATTAACCGGCTCATCATTCTTCGCGCCTTCGCTAGATTTTTTAGCCCGTTTTGCCAATGATTAAACGCAAATAACAAATTAGCCGACTGTAGCAGGTTAATTATCGATAAAAAAAAGCAATGCCTAAGCATTGCTTTTTTTGGTCTGTTATCTGTTAGAGCGCGGTGCGTTTGTAACGGCGATATTCAGGTTCCCAGAAATTACTTTCAATTTGTTGTTGCAGTAATTCATCTGGACAAGGTAGGGCTAATTCTTGCTCGATAGCTTTTTTAGCCACTGCAAAAGCAATATATTTGCTCACTTGCTGAATGTCTTCCCGTCTTGGCAGTAGTTAGAACGCGGTGCGTTTGTAACGGCGATATTCAGGTTCCCAGAAATTACTTTCAATTTGTTGTTGCAGTAATTCATCTGGACAAGGTAGGGCTAATTCTTGCTCGATAGCTTTTTTAGCCACTGCAAAAGCAATATATTTGCTCACTTGCTGAATGTCTTCCAGTCTTGGCAGTAATGAGCCGGTACCATTTTGACCAAGGGGTGAACACTCTGCCAGCGCACGACTTGATGCCATCAGCATTTCATCTGATACCCGAGTTGCGCCACTTGCTAATACGCCTAAGCCAATACCGGGGAAGATAAAGCTATTGTTACATTGAGCAATTTCAAAGGTTTCTTCTTCAATTACAACTGGTTCGAACGGGCTACCGGTAGCCACAAGTGCTTGGCCATTGGTCCAATGCAGCACATCTTTAGGCGTTGCTTCAACGCGGCTGGTTGGATTAGATAGCGGGAATACAATCGGGCGCTTGCAATGGCTATGCATGGCTTTGATTATTTCTTCGGTAAATAAACCTGGCGCACCAGATACGCCAATAAGCACAGTTGGCTTGGCATTATTAACCACATTAAGTAATGAAATGTGATCGCTAAATCCGTCCCAGTTTTCAATATTAGCGGTTTTTTGTGCCAGTTTTTGCTGGAAGCCTAACAGGGTTGGCATGTTATCAAGTAACAGTCCCCAGCGGTCGACCATAAACACTTGTGAGCGTGCTTGCTCGTCGCTAATACCTTCAGCAACCATTTGCGCCACAATGGCTTCAGCAATACCACAGCCGGCACTACCAGCGCCTAAAAAGGCGACTCTTTGCTTACATAATTGCGTGTTTGCAGCTTTACAGGCTGCTAGTAATGAACCTACAGTCACTGCTGCAGTACCTTGAATATCATCATTAAAGGTACAGAATCTATCTTTGTAGCGCTCAAGTAATGGCATGGCATTTTTCTGAGCAAAATCTTCGAATTGGATTAATGCTTCAGGCCAGCGACGACTAACCGCTTGCATAAACTCTTCAACAAACTCAGCGTATTCTTCACCGCCAATACGCTGGTGGCGCCAGCCCATATACATAGGGTCTTCTAGTAAATGAGGGTTGTCAGTGCCGACATCTAAGGTGATCGCCAAGCAGTACGCCGGACTGATCCCGCCACAACTGGTGTATAAAGATAATTTACCAATGGGGATCCCCATGCCACCAATACCTTGATCGCCTAAGCCTAAAATGCGCTCGCCATCGGTTACCACAATGACTTTTACTTTATGACGGGTCGAGTTATTGAGGATGTCATCAATACGGTCTTTATTGGAATACGAGATAAACAGACCACGGTTACGGCGATAGTTTTTAGAAAAACGCTCACACGCTAAGCCTACCGTAGGGGTATAGATGATTGGCATCATTTCACTGATGTGATTACGCACTAAACGATAAAAAAGCGTTTCGTTGGTATCTTGAATATTACGCAGGTAAATATGCTTATCGAGATCGTTAGTAAAGTTTTTATATTGATCATAAGCACGCGATGCTTGCTCATCGATAGTTTCAACCACCCAAGGGATAAGCCCTTCAAGGTTAAAGTAAATGCGTTCTTCTTCGCTAAAAGCAGTGCCTTTATTGAGCATAGGAGATTCAAGAATCGCTGGACCTGCGAAAGGAAGATAGAGAGGGCGTTTATTCTCGTCCATTGGAAACCTTATTGTCAGTGACGTATTGCAGTTATTTTTATCTACAGTTAGTTAATTTTTATCTCAAAGATAGAATTTTGTTGTTAATCGTAGACGTATCTTGTTATCGGTGCAGGTTATCACATCTTGATTTTATTGTGGTCTGTTAAGTGAGCCTAATCACAGATTTTTATTGATGTTTTTTTAGGCATTGGCTATTTACCTTTATGGTAAAGGCTTAAAAGTCATGTGGATGTATTTACTGAGGTTTTAGATAATCCACACAATCAGCTGTGATTTTGACAAAGTTGGTTACATTTTTAGCGGCGTAATTTAGCGCGGTTCTGCCATGATGATTTTAAGGTGTTTTACATATTGGGGTGTTATGGCAGTTCCTTTTATCTTGTTAGGCAGCGCAGCAATCACAGCAATGCTGGTGGCTGACGAGCACAAAAAGCGTCAATTGCTCCATAGACAACGCTATTTAGGTCGTGCGCCAGCGGTGCCTGATGACAACAATTTCAGCCCATTACTGCCAAGTATATTGCATCATAATAAGGTCAAGGTAAGCCCAGAGCCTGGGGCCATCGTGTGCTGTTTTGTATTTGGGGTCATTGAACATACAGGCGTGTGGCTTGGGGATAATAGCTTGGTGGAGTTACATGGCAGTGGCTTAATTAGGCCTATTTCGTCGGCGCGCTTTTTAAAAAGCCGCAGTGGCAGCCGGATTTTTCAAGCTTGTAATCATCTTCATCAACCCCTTGTAGCTCCTGAGGCGCTAGAAAGGGCGCAGCAATCATTATTTCAATATCGTGAGTATGAGCTATTCAATAATAACTGTCATCGGTTTGTGTGGTCTTGCATTAGCGGTCAAGAGGTGGCGATTTCAAATTTTGACAAACTTAATCAACGCTTAGCCCAGCATTTTAAACAAGCCATTTATTGGGATGAGCTGGCATCGCCAGATAGGCCTTATTGATACAAATAAAAATGCACAGCCTAAGCTGTGCATTAAATAAGGAAGCTTAAACGCTAAGGAAAATATTACATTCCGCGATGTTTAAGTGATAAACCTTTAAGGAAGTTACGTAAAATCTGATCGCCACAGGTTTTGTAGTTTTTATGGCTAGGATTACGGAATAACGCGCCTAATTCAGACTTACCAATAGCCAAGTCAGCAGAACCAATCAGCTCAATAATGTCATCTTCACGAAGTTCTAATGCGATACGTAATTTCTTGAAAATTAAGTTGTTGGTTAGATCTTTTAGCGGTGCAGGTACTTCACTACCTTCACGTAAACCACGTTTTTCGATGATAAAGCCATCTAAAAACTGACACATTAATTTGTCATTACAAGCTTTATAACCTTCTTCCTCTTCTTTCTTTAATAAGCTAATGATTTCGTCATTGCTGACTTCAACATTTGCTTGAGCGAAGATTTTAGTCATTTTGGCATTTGAGTAATCAAATACAAAACGAAGGCGGCGAAGGATGTCATTGTTAATCATAAAGGTCTCTGGGCGCGGCTGCGCTGGTAAAGTAAGTGCTTATGTTTAAAGTTACCTGAACGATATTACTATCACATCGCTTTAGGCTTAAAACACATTGAACAGTGATTATACCTGAGTTGAGGGCATTAGGTCAGATTATCTACCCACAGATCCGCTCTCTCATAATTATGATGCGGATATGCCAGTTCATGCTATGGCTTATTGTGACTGACTTATTGACATTGTAACTGGTTAAATTTGCTTTTAAAAAGCGATTATAGAATTAATTTCCAGTAAATAAATACAGCTGAGAAACCGACTAAATAGGTTAAACCAAACCAAGATAATATTTTCATTTTCAAACCATATCGATGTTCTTCAGGTAATGAATTACTGGTCATCAAGCGATAATTAAGCCAAGCAAAAATAACCGTGGTCATAAATGCTAGGGTCATAACAAACTCAAGCAGTGGTAATAGGGCGCCTTTAAAGAACCAAATTAAAGCCATTGCGAAGGCGGAAACCAGCAACATAACTCGGGTTAATCGCGCCGAGCAGTCTGGTTTATGGGTTAAAAGCTGCCAGCCAATATCTAAGGTTCTACTGTAACCATCAATCACGGTTACTGTGGTACTGAAAATACATAAAAAAGCGACAAGGGCAATCAAATAACGACTTTCTTGGCCCATAACATCGCTGTATAAATCGATCAGCTGGCTGGCAAATTTAGCCCCAGAGCTGGCAAATTGCTCACCACTACCATGCATAACCAGTGCCCCTAGGGCGAGAAACACAATCGCTAAAATAGCGGTGACAATAAAGCCTAAGTTAAAGTCAAAGATGGCTTGCTTACTGGTGACAGTTTGTGTTTTTTTCTTCTCAATTAACCATAGAGAATTCCATGCACTGACTTCAATTGGCGCAGGCATCCAGCCCATCATTGCCACTAAGAAACCCACATAAGCCCATTGCCAAGGTGATTCACTGTGAACTGTTGCTACCGATTCTGCTGAGTGGTTAAAGGCTAATGTCACAGCGATTAGCGTGGTTAATGTCAGGGCTAGCATGATGACTTTAGTCAGTTTATCGAGTAGTTGGTAATGGCCGAAGATTAATAGCGTCAGCGAGCTGACTAATACCAAAAAAGCCAGTACATCAATGGGGAGTGGCACAAACTGAGTTAGCATTGCTGCGGTTAACATGCACACACCGGCAGTACTGGCGATAGCGGCAATGGTATTTAAACAGGTAAACATTAGCAGGTAACCACGACCTTGCTTTAAATAGCCATGAAGTAAACTTTCATTGGTGGCGGCGGTATAACGAGCACCTGCGGCAAAGAAAGGGTATTTGAGTAAGTTAACGGCTAAAACAACCCAGGCTAATTGCCAGCCAAACTCGGCGCCAGCACGAGTGGAAGAGACTAAGTGAGATGCGCCAATGGCCGCTGCAGCCATTAAAATTCCAGGCCCTAGGCTCGCAAAGAGGGTGGTAAATCGGCTAGAGCTGCTTGTTGCTGGCTGAGCTGTTGTCATTATTTGTCTCGTTATTCTTCACGTCATGGGGCTGACATAAAATAGCTGCTTATTACACTATCTTATTGTTTAAATTGATAATGACTATGTCACACTTTATCAATAGTTGAATATAGCAAATTAATGGCTTACTGGTACGATTTGTTACATTTGCCTAAAAATCAATCTTTGACATCCTGTGGAAATTACTTAGGTTAGTGTATTGCGAAGTACTAATATACTGCGCGGTATTAGAAACTCAATCGAAAGAGTTCAGCTAAACCAGACTTAAAAATGATGTTGAGTCTAAACAAGTTAATATTTTAAATTAGGGATAATTATGTCACGACCTCAATTCTGGCGGAGCGCTTGCGCTACTGCCGTATCACTTATGCTCACCCCAACGTTTTAACGCAGACCGCTTTTGCTGCCGAACCCGAAGTCGAACGCATTGAAGTTACTGGTACTCATATTAAACGGACCGATCTCGAAGGGGCTTCACCAATGACGGTGTTAAGCGCTGAAGATATTGCCCGTTCTGGCGCTCAAGATATTTCACAACTGCTCAGTAAACTCCCGGTATCGGGTAGTGGTACTTTTTCTACCCAAGGTAACAACTCAGATGACACTGCTAATGGTGGCGCAGCTGTGTCACTTCGTGGTCTTGGCGCTGATGCCACCTTGGTGTTATTAAACGGTCGCCGTATTGCGGTATCGTCGTTTGCAAAATCAATTGATACTGCCTTTGTTGATATAAATTCAATTCCGATTTCTGCAGTTAAGCGAATTGATATCGTTAAAGACGGCGCTTCTGCAACCTATGGTTCAGATGCGATTGCTGGTGTGATAAACATCATCATGAAAAAAGATTTCGAAGGCTTTGAGGTTAACGGCAAGATTGCTGAAACCGTTGAAGATGGCGGTGGTCAGCAAGCTGGCTCTATTTTGTGGGGCACGGAAGCGGCGAATGGAAAGTCTCATACCACAGTAATTTTTGATTATTTTAAAGAGCGTGAAACCTTATTTGCCGATCGTGATTATTCACGTTCAGCAGATCAAACTGCAAATGGCGGTAGCGACTTTAGATCGTCTGCGGGTAACCCTGGTTCATACATTCCTGCAACCATTGGTATGGATGGCTCAATTACCCCTAAATCAGACTTGTTTGGCTGGACCCCTGATGTTAATTGTCCCGCTGATAGTGTTAAAGGCAGTTACTGCCGCTATGATTACGCGCCAGAAATGACCTCAGTGCCAGAGTCGAGCCGCATGGGCTTATCAGTATTTCAAAACTATGAATTTAATGATGATTTAAGTCTATTTGCTGAGCTTATGTATCAGCATAATGAAAGTGTGATTAAAGGCGCTGCCAGCCCATCTTTTGGTGAGTTTTACATGCTCAACGATAACCCACTGTTTACCAGTGGCGCAGCTATTAATCCGTTTCCTGGTGAAGACTTGACCATGCGTCGGCGTTTAACTGAAACTGGGCCGCGACAAAAATCATCAGAATCAGATAGCGCCCGTGTGGTGTTAGGCTTAAATGGTATGTTGTCTGACTGGGAATGGGAATTAGCTTACACCTATTCTTATAACCGTAACCTTGAATTTGGTGAGCAAGGCTTTGTGTGGACGCCACGTTTACAAGAGGCCATAAACTCAGGCGCGTTTAACCCGTTAGCGACGACCCAGCAAGGCACTGTGATTGACGATATCAGTGTTAATACCACCCGAAGTGGTAAATCAACCACCAATGCTTTCGACGGTAAAATCAGTGGCGACTTAATGGATATGCCTGCGGGCAGTTTAGCCATGGCGGTCGGTTTTGAGTACCGTGAAGAGTCATTGTCAGATAATCCTGATGAGCTGTTTAAGCGTGGTGAAATTTTTGGTACTGAAGCCACAGAAGCTGCAGGTGAACGCGATCAAACTTCATTATTTATTGAGTTAGCGGTACCGATTTTTGAGCGTTTAGAAGCGCAATTAGCGCTGCGTTATGAAGATTACAGCGACTTTGGTGATACCACTAACCCTAAAATAGCACTGCGTTATACCCCGCTTGATAACCTCACATTGCGCGCCAGTTGGGGCGAAGCGTTTAGAGCGCCATCACTGGTGCAATTAGGTTTAGGTCCTTCTCAGGAGTCACCTGGTTTAGTGGATACCACACGTTGTCCATTAACGGGCTTAGAAGAAGATTGTACTGCCCAAGAGCGTACGGTGATATTTTCTGGTAACCCTAATTTACAACCTGAAGAGTCGACCTCATATAACGTGGGCGGTGTTTGGGAAATCACTGATGGTTTAAGTGTCGGGGTGGATTACTGGAATTACGATCAAGATGGTTTGATCACCTCTGATACCCAATACTTAGTCGATACCCAAGGTGATAATGCCAATGTGGTTAAGCGTGAACCTTCATCGACTAATGTTCCCGGGCGCATTATTGAAATTTATGACCAATTTGGCAACTTAGGTAGTCAATCTACAGACGGTGTCGATTTTGATGTCAAATATGTATTGAATACCGACTCTGCTGGTGAGTTTGGCTTTAGCTATAACCTGACTTGGGTCAATAGCTTTGATCAAGTACGTGAAGACGGTTCAACGCGTGAGTTAGCTGGCGAGTACCAACATCCCGAATATCGCTGGATTGGTGGTATGGATTGGGGTTATACCGACTGGCAAACCAGCGCACGCTTAAACTACATTGGTGAATACACTGATAATGTTGATGCAGGCGCCACAGGTCAAATTGATTCAATGCTTACTTTGGATTTAAATGTCACTTATATTGGCTTTGACCATTGGTCACTGACAGTGGGTGCTAATAACGTGTTTAATGAAGAACCACCATTTAGTGCTGCTGACTTCATGGGTTACGATCAAGCAACTCATTCAGCCATCGGCGCCTTATGGTACGGTAAAGTTAGCTACCAGTTTTAATTAAACTAGGCTAATGTTTACAGCATGAATACCAAGCGGCGCAAGCCGCTTTTTTATGGCAGTTATTAGCTTACTTTATCAAACAGGGACAGATTATGATTACTTTGTATGGCACGCCCCAAAGTCGCGCATTACGCGTGTCTTGGCTATTAGAAGAGCTGGGCATTGAGTGGCAGTTTTCCTTTGTGGATTTTTCAAAAGGAGATAACCGCGCTGAAGCCTATTTGGCCTTAAATCCCAGTGGTAAAATGCCCGTGATTACGGATGGTGAGCTGGTGTTAACTGAGTCAGCCGCTATTTTACAATATTTGGCTGAAAAGTACGGTAATGGCCGATTTTTACCTATGCCTGGCAGCGCAGCGTCAGCAAAACATCATCAATGGGTCAGTTTTATTATTTGTGAATTAGAGCAGCCTTTATGGAGTATGGGTAAGCACCGCTTTGCTTTACCAGATGAGCAGCGTTTAGATGCCATGTTGCCAGTGGCAAAGTTTGAGTTTAATCGTGCTGCGGCTATTGCTGAATTATGGGTACCAGAATCAGGCTATCTTTGTGGCAGCGAGTTAACCATTGCTGATATTTTATTGGCGCAAACGTTATTGTGGGCCACTATGTTTGAGCAAACCATTCCGCCTAAACTCACCGCTTATCGTGACCGTTTACAACAAAGCCCGAGCTTAGCGGCAGCACTTAAAAAGTCAGCAGCGGCCAAAGCGGCGGCCCAAAGTGAGTAACACTTGATCGAATTGATTGAGTGAGTTTGATGTCACTATCGCTACACCGATAAAACTGACACTAAAAGTCAGCAATAAAAAGGGAAGCCAGAGGCTTCCCATTTTAATGTCATAAAGTGCTCGCTTAAGGGCTTACAGCTGAGCTGCAGCCCATTTTGCGCGGCTCTCACGGCTTTCACTCATGCCCTTGTCAGCACGGAATGATTTGTAGCTTTCCACTTCTAAGGCCACTAAGCTGACTTCAACATCAAGTACGATTTGGCACTCTTTTTTGATGCGCCACGCCGCAGTATTATAAAGCTCAGTGTAAGGCAGTGAGCTTAAAAACTCAGGATTGTACTGAGTGTAAATAGCTTGAGTTGGGTAAACCACAAAGGCTAAACGGCGCTTAGGTTCAGTTTTAAATAACGCTTCGATACCGTCAGTGGTGTTAAGCACTTGCATCTCAATGGTGTCTTCAATTTCAAGCAATTTCTTTTGTGCAACCACAGGTGCTTCAGTTTCACCTGCTTCCCAAGCAATCACCGCTTCAGGAGTGGTTTTAGTTAACTCAGCAATTTGCTCAACCGTTAACCCTAAAGATAACCGTAAACACTGCATTTCAATTGCGTTTAAGTTGTTTGATTTAGCCATGATGTTTCCTAATTTTCTAATACTGTAACGGTATGGGTTTACTGTGTACGTTGATGATGTTAGCTGGTCAAACTTAGGCTATTTTCGTTTCAGCCAAATGTCTTGGATCCAGTCCCACAATGATTCCCACATAATGTCGACCATGCGACCTTTATAGAAGTGACGCACATTGCCTTCTTGGTCGATACAATAAAAGTTATCGCCTTGCTGGCAGATAGCAATATATTCTCTTGGCATGCCGATAGACCAGGCATAGCTGGTCACTTCAGGTAAATAAGTGTGTGAATACGGATCTGATGCCGTGACCATTTCAATGGAGCCATAAATGACATCACTGGCAAATAATAAGTATTCTTTTAAATCATTTGGCAGTGAAATTAAAATTTGTTCTTCCACTTCTACCAGTTGCTCGAATGTCGGTAATTCGAGTGGTACTGGTACCGTTTCACTCAAGTCTTGTAGCATTTCAATGATGTCATTCATCAGTGTATCCAGTCATCGGGCAATAATGGCGGGAGTATAGCCTGAATGGCGCTTTTAACCAATTCAGATTTTATTTTAGGCAAAAAAAAGCACCTTTTAAAAAGGTGCCAAGGGGAGGTAAATAACAAGGGGTACAGGGGCGAACGTTAAACGAGTTAGTGCTTTATTTGAGAGTTTATGCCGCTTGCAGTTCTGCCAAACTCTGACGTTTATAGCTTAACCACGCTTTGTGATACAGCTTGTGTGAAGTTTGACGCAGTTTCACAATTTGCATAAATTCAAGCTCACTGACGGGTCTATGTTGGCGTTGAGCTTGTAATTCGATGTGTTGAATTTGCTCGTAGACATGGTGCTCTGGGCCGCTTTTAATTTCAGCAATCTTATTAAGGTGTAATTGCACTTCAGCAATCATTTGGCTTTGAGGCAGTTTAACCAGCAGGTTTAAATCACGGTAACCAGATGCTTTAGGAGTGGCAAAGCGGTTCTTAACTTGTACGACTTCAGCGTGTGCGACAATGGCTTTATAAGCGCTCATCAAGCTGGCAACATCATTAGTAACAATGGTTGCTCTGGCAATATCGGTGAGGTAGCTGGCATCACCGTCAAATTTAAGGGCGATTTTTTGCTGGGCTCTTTGGTAGCTTTTTATTTTAGGAATAATCGTGTAAGCCTGATTTTGCTGGCTAATTTTAGTCACTAAATTGCTTAGCTCCGATTGTGCCTCAGGGGCACGCTCAAACAAGGCATCTAAATCATGGCTAAATTGCTGCGGCGCCGCCCCGAGAGTATTTTGTAACGCTAATAGGCTGTCGAGATCGTTACTCACAATTTGCCTAAAGTCGTAAGTGGGCTTTACGGGTTTGGTGTCCACCGTTACGGCAATGGCATTGCGGCTTGTCAGCAACAATAAAAAGATAATAAAGGTTCTAAAAATTCGACTCATTGAGTATTCACCTTAGTTCAATATCTGCGTGAAATTGATGGGGCTAGATTAGCTTTAATTAGCTGAATAACACCTGAATACCATGTCGGTTTATGGTGTGGTTAAAAGCAATGTCTTAACGCTGCGCTCAAGAGGCAATGGATTAGGAATAGGTAGATTTTGCGGGCTAATGCTTTTAAGGCGCACAGTTGTACTTTATGTAGCCAAATAATAAGGGCATCAAATGATGCCCTTATTGATTTTTTACTCAAGCTAATGACTTTAAGTTAATGATTACCAGATTTTTACTCGCTCATCAGCGGCGATAAACATCTTGTCACCTTCTTTTACGCCATAAGTCTGGTAAAACTCAGGCATATTAGACAGTGCGCCTAATGCACGGAAGTGACCTGGTGAGTGCGGATCAGTAGCAACGCGGTTACGCAGCGCTTCTTCTTTCATTTTTACTCGCCAAATTTGGCTAAAGCCCATAAAGAAGCGCTCATCACCCGTTAAGCCGTCAATGACCGGTGCTTCTTCACCGTTCAATGACATTTTGTAGGCTTTATAAGCGATGGTTACACCAGATAAGTCACCGATGTTCTCACCTAAAGTTAGCTCACCATTAACGTGTAAATCATCAAATACTTGATAACCATTGTACTGAGTTATTAATGCTTTACCCTTAGCGGTAAAGGCTTTTAAATCAGCTTCAGTCCACCAATCACGCATGTTACCTTCGCCATCAAATTTAGCGCCTTGATCATCAAACCCGTGGCCCATTTCGTGGCCAATGACTGCACCAATGCCGCCGTAGTTTACCGCGTCATCAGCTTCAAGGTTGAAAAATGGTGGCTGTAAAATAGCTGCAGGGAAGACAATCTCGTTCATGGTTGGATTGTAATAAGCATTAACAGTTTGCGGCGTCATGTGCCACTCGCCTTTATCAATTGGCTGACCAAGTTTTGCGATATCTTTGTTATGAGAAACAACCGCAGAACGTTTAATGTTGCCGTGTAAATCATCGGCTGCAATAGTGAGTTTGCTGTAGTCTTCCCACTTATCAGGGTAACCAATTTTAGGATTGAATTTAGCCAGCTTATCTTTAGCTGCAACTTTAGTGTCTTCGCTCATCCAATCCAATGATTCGATGCTAGTGCCGTAAGCGCCACGTAAATTTTCAACCAATTGGCTCATACGGGTTTTTGCTTCTGGTACAAAGTGACGTTTTACATACACTTTACCGACAACTTCACCCAAGGTGCCACTGACTGTGCTTACGCCGCGCTTCCAGCGAGGTTGTTGCTCTTCTTGGCCATTAAGTGTTTTTGAGAAAAACTCGAAGTTTTCATTATCAAGCGCTTCAGATAAGTGACTCGCATTATGAGTGAGTGCCATCCAGGTCATGTAGGTTTTCCAAGTATTAAGATCATTGTCTTTAATTACTTGGTTCATGCCTTCAATAAAGCTTGGTTGGTTAATGATGATGTCAGACTGCTTATCACCACCAAGGGCTGCTAAATAGCCATCCCAGTTAATGTCTGGTGCTAAGGTCGCTAAATCTTTAACTTGATAAAGATTATAAGTTTTAGTGCTGTCGCGGGTTTCAACTACATCCCAATGTTGCTCAGCGATAGCGGTTTCTAATGCTAAAACCGTTTGCGCTGCTTGCTTGCCATTTTCAAGGCCGGCAAGGTCAAACATCTTCTCGATATGCTCAAGGTATTTGCTACGAATATTAACGAAGCGCTCTTCTTCATTGAAGTAGTAATCTTTTTCAGGAAGGCTAAGACCATATTGCCAAATATGGGTGGCGTAACGGCTTGAATCTTTAGCATCAACATTGACATAAAACGCTAATGGTGTGCCGCCACCATTAACTTGGCTTTCGCCAAAATAGGCGGTTAATTCATTTTTATCTTTTAGCGCGGCAATTTGGGCAAATTCAGCTTGGATTGGGCTAATACCTAATTTATTTAAGGTTTCAACATCCATAAATGAACGGTAAAGATCGGCCACTTTTTGCTCATCAGTACCCATTTTAAGATCTGGGTTTGCACTGACATCTTCGATGATGGCTTTAACGTCGTCACGGGCATTTTCGCGCAAGTCGTAAAAGGCGCCGATATTGGTGCGGTCACCAGGGATTTCCGCGGTGTTTAACCAGCCGCCATTTACGTAGAGGTAAAAATCATCTTGTGGGCGAACTGACTTGTCCATATTGTCAAAGCTAATACCTGAGGTAAGGGCTTTTTCAACGGCAACTGCGGTTTCTGTTTTAGCGACTTCTGGTGCTGCGGATTCAGTGACTGCTTTATCTGAATTGCAGGCACTAAGGCCTGCGATAAGTGAGGCGCAAAGCCCACCGATAACTAGCTTTTTCATGTTGTTTCCCTATGCATTGAAGAGTGAAGCCTTTTTATCGGCCTTAATTTTGAGCTGTTTTTATTGTTCACTGCCTTAAGACAGTTTTATGTGACCAACATGTTAAGTCTTAACAGGGGCACTTAACAAGGGCTAAGGCTAGGCTTTTAGTGATAAATTGAGCATTTATTGACTGTGTTGTGTAACTAAAAATTACCAGAATGTTACAGTGGCCATTTATCGTTTTCTATTTGCTAGCCAACAGCTCATAATAGCGACCAATTAGTTTTCACTTGGTTTTATATATGCGTTTAGACAAATTTATCTGCGAGAGCACCGAGCTGACTCGTTCATTAGCAAAAAGAGTTATCAAATCAGGTGAAGTGACCTGTAATGGTGACGTGGTTAAAGACGCGAGCTTTAAAGTGAAAGATGATACTGAAGTGTGTATCGAAGGTCGTCAAATTAAGATCGTGGGCGAGCGCTACATCATGATGCACAAGCCTGTTGATACCATTTGCTCAACCATTGATGAAGAATATCAATCGGTGTTGGGATTAATGGATATTGAAAAAGTCGATACCCTGCATATTGCTGGGCGTTTAGATGTGGACACCACAGGTTTGGTGCTGATCACCAGCGATGGCCAGTGGTCACATAAAATCACCTCACCTAAAAAAGATTGCGGTAAACGTTACCTTATCGAAGCTGCTGCATCACTTGATCCTGCATTGGTGGAAACCTTTGCCGAAGGGATCCAATTAAAAAGTGAAGACGGCTTAACTAAACCGGCGCTGCTAGAGATCATTGATGAATACCATGCCAGATTAACTATCAGCGAAGGTAAGTACCATCAAGTGAAGCGTATGTTTGCTGCTGTGGGGAATCGGGTGGTCAATTTACATCGTGAAGCTGTGGGTGAAATTGAACTTGATGCTGATTTAGAAGAAGGCGAATGGCGTTTTCTCACCGATGCTGAAATCGCCTCAATTTAACACTTACGCACTGTTAAAACCAAAAAAGCAGCCTAAGGCTGCTTTTTTAATGGCTCAATAAATCGTGAAGGTGTTATTTGCTAAGAGGGCTATTCACTATAGCCAAACAGTGATTTTACCGTTTCTAAGGTATCATCAATGGTTTTGATACTTGAAGGACAAATAAAGATAGTGTCATCACCAGCAATAGTCCCCAAAATCCCTTCAGGCTTACCTATCGAGTCTAATAATCGGGCAATAAGCTGCGCTGCGCCGGGGCTGGTTCTGACTACGATCATCGCTTGGTTATGATCCACATCCAATACCAAGTTTTTAACAGGGCTGCCTGCTGTTGGCACACCTAACTCAGCGGGTAAACAATATACCATTTCTTGCTTAGCATTACGGGTACGTACTGCACCAAACTTACTTAGCATACGGGAAACTTTTGACTGGTTAATATTGCCAAAACCTTCTGCTTGCAGTGCGATTACGATTTCACTTTGGCTACCAAAGCGCTCTTCCTTTAATATCGACTTAAACGTCTTTACGAGTTCATCCTGATTCTTAGTCGCTGGCATATTTTTTTCGTCTTATAGTAATTTTTAAAAAGAATAGATTTTATTCAAAAAAGTAGCTCATTCTGAATAGATAAACGCATCAAGTCAAGAAATAAGCTAAATTGGTGAATAAAAATTCATTTTAGCTATTACTGGCTAAATTAGTCATTATTTATATACATATCATAGAATAAGGAAATTAGTGTGATCTACTAAGGGATAATTGAAATCCTCGCTGTGATCCAGTAATGTGACGCCACAAGAAAACATGATCTGTGTCACAGACCAGACTGAAGTCAATCACTAGAACGTAATTGGAGATCATCATGAAAGTAGCTGTACTTGGTGCTGCTGGCGGTATCGGCCAGGCCTTAGCTTTACTATTAAAAACTCAACTTCCTGCAGGTTCAGAGTTGTCTTTATATGACATCGCTCCTGTTACTCCAGGTGTTGCAGTTGACTTAAGCCACATCCCTACAGATGTAAAAGTGGCTGGTTTTGCTGGTGAAGACCCAACTCCTGCGCTAGTTGGCGCTGATGTTGTTCTTATCTCTGCAGGTGTTGCGCGTAAGCCTGGTATGGATCGCTCAGATCTATTTAATATCAATGCGGGTATCGTAAGAAACCTTATTGAAAAAGTGGCGGCAACTTGCCCTAAAGCATTAATTGGCGTTATCACTAACCCAGTAAATACTACTGTTGCTATTGCGGCTGAAGTACTTAAAAAAGCAGGTGTTTACGATAAGAACCGTTTATTCGGTGTGACGACACTTGATGTTATCCGCTCTGAAACCTTCATCGCTGACCTTAAAGGGCTAAACGTTGCTGATGTAAACATCAACGTTATTGGTGGCCACAGTGGTGTGACTATTCTGCCACTTCTTTCACAAGTTGAAGGCGTAAGCTTTACTGATGAAGAAGTTGCAGCGCTAACAATACGTATCCAGAATGCGGGTACTGAAGTTGTTGAAGCTAAAGCGGGTGGCGGTAGTGCGACTCTGTCTATGGGTCAAGCGGCATGTCGCTTTGGCCTATCATTGGTTCGCGGCCTACAAGGCGAAGCTAACGTGGTTGAATGTGCTTATGTTGATGGCGGCAGTGAACATGCTGACTTCTTCGCACAACCTGTATTACTTGGTAAAAACGGCGTAGAAAAAGTATTACCATACGGCGATGTTAGCGCATTTGAAGCTAATGCCCGTGATGCAATGCTTGATACATTAAACGGCGACATCAAACTTGGTGTTGAGTTCGTTAAGTAAATTTAAGCTTATCAATTATTGATAACTTGATTTACCGATAAAAATGCGAAGCCTTTGGCTTCGCATTTTTGTTGCTGACAGGCTAAAGTTGCTGCAAGGGAAAAAGACCTAAGCCCTTTACCAACTAATCAGTTTTCCTTGCCAATCAATAAAGCTGGCTTGTCCATCGTAGTAAATTCGGTCAATTTCAGCGTTGTCATCTTCACTACTTTCGCTTCCAGCTTCCTTAATTGCGTTATTGATATTCAGTAATTGCGACGCGACAAATTCAGCAGTAAATAATTTTTCAGCGGGCACTTTGGCCTGAAAAGGTTTGGATAATGGGGTGTCTGTGGTGCCGGGATGAAAAGCAATGAGCTTTACGTTTTTGGCACGCCGAGCATATTCAATCGCCGCGGTTTTAATTAGCATGTTTAGCGCAGCTTTTGAAGCGCGATAGCTATACCATCCTCCCAAGCGATTATCACTAATACTGCCTACTCGGGCGCTGAGCACATTAATAATACAGCCCTGTTTACCTGCAACCAGTTTGACTAAATGCTGTAGCCACAGCATAGGGGTAATGGTGTTTGACTCAAACAAAGCCTGCATTGCCTCAGGGTTAACATCTTCTAAGCGCTTTTCAGGGGCTATTGTTTTAAAGGGGAGAGTTTTAGAAACTGTGTTTTCTGAGGCGCTCCCTGTTGCTGCGCCAGTCATTTGATACTGATTGTGCAATCTGCCATTACAAATAAATACCCGAGTAATTTTCCCTTTAAACGGCTGCAATTGCTGGCACAGTGTGGCAATGGCGTCTGCTGAATAATCGCAGCTAATATGTTGCTGAGTTATGGGGTTAGTACTTTCATTAGCCAATTTCGTCTCAGCAGTTGCAGATTGGCTGATACTGATGAGGTGCTTTATGTCAGTTGCCGCATCTTGCTTAATCAGTGCTGCAATAATGGCCTTTGCAATCCCAGAAGATGCACCAATGATTAACGCAACTGAGCCTGAATTTGCAGTGAATGATTGGCTCAAGTAAATCTCCTTGGGTTGATGGCTGATTGTAGCTATGGCTTTAAGCAGTTAACTCACTATTTGATGCTACAGCTACCATCTTCACAGCGCTGCTTACCGGTTAACAGGTAGGATAATTTGTAGCGGTGTTTTGCAAAACCAAGATAAGCCACATCGGCTAATGGTTTGATGCAAGGTAAGCGCAATAACTGTACCCATTGATGTTTTCCTGTAAGTGCCCAAGCTTTTGCCGTCACATCCAGTCCCAGTAATATTTCGCCATGGTTGGTTTCTGCATGCAAAATTTTGTTGGCTTTTTCTAAGTCGATATGGGGATACTTTTCGGCAAAACCGTCTTGGTTTAAATCAGCCAGCTCAATTTTGTGCAAGCGGTCATGTTGCTTTAATTGTTGCATTTCATTGCTGCATAAGGGGCAGGCACTGTCGTAAAAAATCCGTAATTCCATCTCGATACCTCTATGGTTAATTACTAAGTTCTAAATTAACTCAATAAGTTACTACAATGAATAATACGTCAAATGTGCTTGTTTAGATCTTTGTTGCTGGCTTATAGTCGCTATTATTGTAAGTTTTTGAATGTTATTATCTAGTTAACTAAAATGTTTCGGAGCAAAAAATGAAGAAGCCCTGTAAATTTTCTTCTTTACTCGTGTTCTCCTTGGTGGCTTTAACCAGTCCCTTTCTCGCGTATTCTACTGCTGCTGAGCAGACTACAACAGCTGCATCATTTGACCCCAGGCCCGTTAAAGTCCTGCAAATTGATGTGGGCAGTGATTTTCGAGAACGATTTTTACCTGGTGAAGTAAAAGCCTCAGAAAAAGCCGCTTTATCTTTTAGGGTTGCTGGTGAAATTGCTGACATTTTTGTGCGCCCCGGCGATGCCGTGGAGCCCGGCCAAGTGCTTGCGCAACTTGATGGCGCTATTTATATACAGCAATTGGCTGTCGCTCAGGCGCAATTTGAATTAGCTAAAGTTCTGTTCGAGCGTAATGCATCTTTGGTTGAGCAAGGGGTGGTTTCGCGTAATGATTACGATCAAACCAAAAGCGATTACACCATTGCCCAAGCCGCATTAGACAAAGCCAAAGCAGATGTGACTTACACCAAATTATTGGCTCCTTACAAAGGCATCATTTCTAAACGCAGCAAGCGTGCTTTTGAATATGTTCAAGCCCAAGAAGAAGTGATGGGAATTCGGATCGAATCAGCCATTGATATTAGTTTTCAGTTACCTGAGCAGTTTATTGGTGCGATTCAAAAAGCCGGTTCAAGCTTTGATAAGATGCAAAACCTTGAGGTGAAGTTTGACAGTCGCGATCGTTGGTATGCTGCCAGTTTAAAAGAGCTCAATACCATTGCCGACTCAACCACAGGTAGTTACACCATCATTTTAACCCTGCCAATGCCTGAGCAACTTAATGTGCTACCGGGGATGTCGGCCCAAGTAAAAGTCAAACTGCCTGCCAGAACCGCTGATGCTCATCCTAAAATTCCTGCTGGTGCTGTGATTACTGAAAATGAAACTGACTTTGTTTTTATCTGGTCTCCAAAGGCGTTAACCCTTGAAAAAGTACCAGTAAAATTAAAAGGCAATCGCTTAATATCTGGCCTTGAAGATGGTGACTGGTTAGTCGTTGCTGGAGCATCTGAGCTTAAAGATGGCCAAGCTGCGGTGCAATGGATTAAAGAGCGAGGCTTATAAATATGAACAGTAATTTTATCTATAGCATGCTTAAAAGTGTTGGCCTGCTGCTGGCGGTTATGACTCTGAGTGGCTGTGACAAAAGCCCCGATATTGAGCCCAATGTTACTAGAGTTACGACTTAC
This sequence comes from Shewanella sp. 6_MG-2023, assembly GCF_030547195.1. Lineage (NCBI taxonomy): Bacteria > Pseudomonadati > Pseudomonadota > Gammaproteobacteria > Alteromonadales > Shewanellaceae > Shewanella > Shewanella sp. 6_MG-2023. Next base: position 67,038 of record NZ_JAUOQU010000018.1, read on the forward strand.
GCTTTACCGGTTGTAGATAACTCGGTGATCCGTGAGTTTAATGGTGTTGCTAGAGCGCAAGACTTAACTAACCTTTCTTTTCGTGTTGGCGGCCGTATCGCGCAAATTCCAGCGAGCAAAGGCAAAAAAGTCGAAAAGGGAGATTTACTGGCGATATTAGAAAAAACTGACTTTGAGATTGCTTTAAGCGATCGAAGGGCACGTATGGAGGTTAATTTTAAACAATCTGAACGTGGTAAACAGTTGGTGGCTAAGCAGTTAATGGCGCAATCTGATTATGATCAAATGAATGCCCAGTACTTAGTAGCAAAAGCCGAGGCAAGGCAAGCAGAGCTTAATCTGCAATACACTGAGCTAAGAGCGCCCTTCTCAGGGGTGATCAGTGATGTATTTTTAGAGTCTTTTGAAAACGTGCAGCCGGGCGTGCCAGTGGTAAGTATTCAAAAGATTGAGCGCATCGAAGTGGATGTACAAATTCCTGATATGTTGATTGCGGTGTCAAAGAAGGCTAAGGACAGAAGCGTAGGCGCATTGCTAGAGGTCAGTTTTGAAGCCTTTCCTAATGCCACATTTGATGGCCATTTGCTGGAAGTTAACACCGAAAAAGATCCCGCAACTTCAACCTATATAGCCACAATTGCCGTTGACTTAGACCCTAAATATAAAGTGCTTGAAGGTATGCCTGCCAAGGTGAAAGTTGACTTAAGCCACCTTACTTACACCTACAACCGACAGTTCTTGGTGCCTATCGAAGCGGTGATTATGCAAGATGGCAGTGACATTGTAATACAAGACAGTGGTGTTTGGCTGTTTGATAAATCTGATCAATCTATCCAGTATCAGCACGTGACTTTAGGTGTGATCGTCGGCGACAGAATTGAAGTTATCGATGGGCTAAAAGATGGCCAAGTGATTATTCAAACGGGCGCTTCACGTTTAGTGGCTGGTCAAAAAGTACAAGTAGTAGGGGGAGTGTAGGCTGATGATTGTATTGTTAATAAACCCATTACTCACAATCGTTCCAGCTAACACAAAGGAAAGTGTCATATGAATATTGCAGGCTACTTTGTCAAAAACACCGTCATTAGCTGGATGTTTACCCTGATCTTATTGATCGGCGGCTTAATGTCATTTACCGGCCTTGGCCAATTAGAAGACCCACCATTTACCATTAAAGATGCGGTAGTTGTCACCCTGTACCCAGGGGCGACCTCAACGGAAGTTGAGGAAGAAGTGACCTACCCAATCGAAAAGGCCATTCAAGAATTGCCTTATATCGATACTCTCAAGTCATTAAGCACATCGGGAATGTCACAAATTACTGTGACCATGAAAAATAACTACGGCCCTGATGAGCTACCACAAATTTGGGATGAGCTGCGCCGCAAAGTGAATGATATGTCGTCCAGCTTACCGCCAGGTGTTCAGGCCCCGATGGTCAATGATGACTTTGGTGATGTTTACGGGGTGATGCTAATGGTCAGCGGTAGCGATTACAGTTACCGCGATATTTTAGATTACGTCGATTACGTTAAACGTGAATTAGAGCTAGTGCCAGGTGTGGGTAAAGTGTCATTGGCAGGCAATCAACAAGAACAAGTTTTCGTTGAAATGTCGCTTAACAAAGCTGCCAGTTCTAATATCGACCCATCTTTAGTGAGTAACCTGCTTAACTCACAAAATATGGTGTCTGATGCCGGTAACATTCAGGTTGCCGGTGACAACTTAAAAATCCGTACCAGTGGTGGCTTTAAGTCTGTTAGCGAGTTAGAAGGGCTGATTATTCCAGGCACCCAAGGCGATAAGCTTATTTACTTAAAAGATGTCGCCACAGTATCGCGGGGCTTTCAAAATATTCCCACCAATCTACTGACCTTTAATCAGCACAATGCGATCAACATTGGCATCGCATTTTCAACCGGGGTGAATGTGGTTGAAGTGGGTAAAGCCATTGACGCCAAGCTTGCCAGTATTGAAAGTGTCCGCCCAGCGGGCATGATGATTGAAACCATGTATAACCAGCCTAATGAAGTAGATGCTTCAGTGGGCAGCTTTGTATGGAACTTAATTGCCGCAGTAGTGATCGTAATCGGCGTGCTACTGGTCTTTATGGGCATTAAGTCAGGTATTTTAATTGGGTTAATTTTGTTCTTAACCTGTTTAGGCACCTTCATGTTGATGCTGCAAGCAGAGATTGAGCTGCAGCGAATATCCTTAGGGGCGTTAATTATTGCCTTAGGGATGCTGGTGGATAATGCCATTGTTATTGTTGAAGGCATATTAATCGGCAGGCAGCGGGGCCAAACGACTTTAGAAGCTGCTCAAAGCATTGTAAAACAAACCATGTGGCCATTACTTGGTGCGACAGTGATTGCTATTACTGCCTTTGCGCCAATCGGTTTATCACCTGATGCTACCGGTGAATTTGCGGGCTCTTTATTCTGGGTATTACTGTTTTCACTGTTTTTATCTTGGATTACTGCCATTACCATCACACCATTTTTTGCGCAGTTATTTTTTGGAAAAGATGCTGAAAAAGTGGAAGGTGAGCTTAAAGATCCCTACGGTGGTGCCTTTTTTGTGTTTTACAAAGTATTACTCGATTGGTGTATGAAGCATCGCTGGGTGAGTGTTATCGCCGTGGTGATGGCATTTTGTATTTCGATTTATGGCTTTGCTTACGTTAAGCAATCGTTTTTCCCGCCTTCTACCACGCCGATTTTCTTAGTGGATGCCTGGATGCCAGAAGGCACAGATATTCGTGAAACTCAGGGCATTGTCGAGGGCATGGAGTCCATCGCCATGGGGCTTGATAATGTTGAGTTTGTTGGCTCGAGCATAGGTAAAGGCTTTCCGCGTTTTCTACTGACTTACTCGCCAGAGAAAAACTACGCATCTTATGCGCAAATGGCTATTCGCACCGAAGATTTTGAGTCTCTTAGTGAGGTAATGACTGAATTTAGAAGGGCAGTCGAAGCTAAATACCCGCAGACGCAGTTTAAGTTTAAGCGCTTAGAAATCGGCCCTTCAACAGACGCTAAAATTGAAGCGCGTATTAGCGGTGCAGACCCTGATGTATTGCGAAGCATTGCAGCGCAAGTGATGGAGATATTCCAGGCCACACCGGCAACCGTTAACGTGCGTCATGACTGGCGTGAACGGGTGAAATACATTGCGCCTCGCTTTAATGAAACCCAAGCAAGACGTTTAGGTATCGTAAAAAGTGAAGTAGATGAAGCGATTAAGTTTTCGTTTACAGGGTTACAAATAGGGGTATACCGCGAAGGGACGACCTTATTGCCAATCATTGGCCGTTTACCAGAAGATGAGCGTATTGATATCGACTCACTTGAAAGTGTTCGTATTTGGAGCCCTGCGCTGTCTGCCTTTGTACCGCTGCAGCAAGTGGTTGATGGGTTTGAGGTTAAGTTTGAAGATCCCATTATTCAACGCCGGGATCGCAAACGTACCTTAACGGTATTTGCCGATACGGATTTTGAGTATGATATTTTACCGGCGCAATTGTTTGCCCAAATTAAGCCACAAATTGAAGCGCTAGAATTACCTGTGGGTTATGAGCTGCAGTGGGGCGGTGAGTTTGAATCATCCAATGATGCACAAGAGTCATTATTTGCCACCTTGCCACTGGGCTTTTTATTCATGTTCTTAATCACGGTATTCTTGTTTAACTCAGTGAGAAAACCATTAGTGATTTGGGCGTGTGTGCCGCTGGCCATTATTGGTATTACCTCAGGCTTATTGATTTTAGATAAACCCTTTAGCTTTATGGCGCTGCTGGGAATGTTAAGTTTATCGGGTATGCTACTTAAAAACGGTATTGTCTTGCTGGATCAAATTAACACTGAGATTAATGACGGCGTCGAAACCTTTGAAGCGGTATTTAACTCAACCGTTAGCCGTGTTAGACCCGTTTGTATGGCTGCTATCACCACCATTTTAGGGGTGCTACCGCTATTGACCGATGCCTTCTTTGAGTCATTAGCGGCGGTAGTGATGTTTGGTCTTGGGGTTGCAACCATATTGACATTAATCATAGTGCCGGTGTTTTACCTTATTTTCTTCAAGGTAAGTTATAGAAATTATAAAGAGTTTTAGTAAGCCAACTAGCTTGAAGTTAATCCTGTGGTAGTTGATTTTCTTTAAGCTGACTAATTAAGGTAAGTTAACTAAGCTATCAAGCACGTAAACTCGCATAATGGTTTGTTTATCGCTATAAATAGGAGAGTCAGCAGAGTTTACGTTGGCTCTTTTTTTATTTGATCTTTACTAGATGTATTCACGTATTGCGCATTGGTATACAAAAACAGTATCCAAAAACGCGTATTCAAAATGAGGCTTTCTATGTCAATTAGCCAAGCAATTATTAAAGTTACTAATTTACGTTTACGTACTTTCATCGGCTTTAACCCTGATGAACGAGAAAAGCAGCAAGATGTTGTTATTAATATTGAAATTCAGTACCCAGCCGATAAGTCTTTTCAAACTGATGATGTCGCTGATGCGCTGAACTACAAGATAATCACCAAGAAAGTGATCCAACATGTTGAAGAAGGTCGATTTTTATTACTGGAAAAATTAGTTGCTGATGTGCTGGCAATTTGCAGTGAGCATCCTTCCATTACCATGTCGCGGGTGACAATCGACAAACCACACGCATTACGTTTTGCCGACTCTGTTTCATTATCATTAGAGCAGCGAAAATAAAGTGAGTTTTAATTTGGCACGAGTTGCCATAAGGAAAACACATGATTTCTGAAGAAGCACGTAAAGTACAGCAAGTACTGATTGAGCGAGGTCTTGAAACCCCAGTCGTTGAAAATGACATGACTAACGAGCAAAAAGTGGCTCGCATTCAAGGATTGATGACAGAAGTTATCTCTACCCTTGGACTTGATTTAACCGATGACAGCTTATGTGAAACCCCTCATCGAATCGCCAAAATGTATGTTAATGAAATCTTCTCTGGGCTTGATTACAACCACTTCCCTAAAGTCACCCAAATTGACAATAAAATGGGCGTAGATGAAATGGTTAAAGTCAGTGATATTAGCGTGGTTAGTACCTGTGAACATCACTTTATTACCATCGATGGTGTTGCCAATGTTGCTTATGTGCCGGGGCGCAAAATTATTGGTTTATCTAAAATTAACCGCATAGTGAAATTTTTTGCCCAGCGACCTCAAGTACAAGAGCGACTCACCCAGCAAGTGCTGGTGGCACTGCAAACCTTGCTTGAAACCGACGATGTTGCCATTAGTATCAATGCCACCCATTACTGCGTTAAATCCCGAGGCATTATGGATACTCAATCCTATACCAAAACCTCCGCACTAGGCGGCTGCTTTAAAGCTAACCCTGCCTCAAGAGCTGAATTCTTTGCTAACAGCTAATCGGCTTTAGCTTGAATCATACTTTAAAGGTCATTAATTTCGAGTCAATGAGGCTATTATTAATTGCTTATGATTAATTGCAATGATAAACGACTGCATTAATGACCTTTTTTAACACTTCTTATTTTCAATAAAAATCATCATAAGAGAACTGCAATGAAGCAAACTATTTTCATTACTGGCGTCGGCAAACGTATTGGTTACGCCTTAGCAAAGGACTTTCTCGCTAAAGGCATGAAGGTCATCGGCACCTTTAGAACCCATTACCCCTCTATTGATGAATTAGCTGAATTAGGTGCCGACCTTTATCAATGTGATTTGTGCATTCCTGCTGAAATAGACGATATGTTAGCGCGCATTAATGACACCCATGACGAGCTTCATTGCATCATTCATAATGCATCTGACTGGCATAACGATAAAACCAAGCCGGGCATGACCTCAGCCGATATCATGAACCGAATGATGAATATTCACGTCAGTGCGCCTTATCAAATAAACTTGGCTCTGGCCGACAAATTAATCGCTTCAGCAAGTGGCAATATTGGCAGTGCGAATATTATTCATATTACCGATTACGTGGCAGAAAAAGGCAGTAAAAAGCATATTGCCTATGCGGCCAGTAAAGCGGCAATGCACAATTTAACCCTGTCATTTGCGAGTAAACTTGCGCCTATGGTGAAAGTCAATTCCATTGCCCCTGCGATGATTTTGTTTAATGAAGGCGACGATGAGGCCTACAAAGCAAAAGCGCTAGCCAAAGCCATACTGCCTAAAGAGGCGGGTAACCCTGAGATCATTGAATTAGTTGATTACCTGACAAGCAGTCAATACGTCACTGGTCGCAGTTTTGCGGTGGATGGTGGCCGTCACTTAGCCTAACTGTGTTTGCTATTGAGTTTATATAGGGGAGCTACGGCTCCCTTTTTAATGGCTGAATATTTTAAATAGACATCTAGACGTCTTATTGTTAGTGTGGAGTACCACTGGTTTTTGGTTGTTTTTTATCCGGCTATTAATTCGAAAGTTTATCCGGCAAACAACTTTTTGGTAGATGGCCCAATTTGAATATCTTAAGGTAAAGGAAGGCATTATGACGGCAGAAAACATGAAACTGGAATCACTGGCATTACATTATGGCTACGAGTCGGAAGCGACCACCAAGGCCGCAGCAGTGCCGATTTACCAAACCACGTCTTACACCTTTGATGATACCCAGCATGGTGCCGATTTATTCGATTTAAAAGTGGCTGGTAACATCTATACCCGCATCATGAACCCAACCACTAACGTGCTTGAGCAGCGCTTAGCCGCCATCGAAGGCGGCATTGGTGCCTTAGCGGTGGCATCAGGTATGGCGGCCATCACCTATGCGATACAGGCGCTCACCCAAGTAGGCGATAATATTGTTAGCACTAGCCAGTTATATGGCGGTACTTATAACTTATTCGCCCATACATTGCCGCGCCAAGGGGTTGATGTACGCATGGCGGCCTATGATGACTTTGACGGCTTAGATGCGCTAATTGATGATAAAACCAAAGCGTTGTTTTGTGAGTCCATCGGCAATCCAGCGGGTAACGTGGTCGATTTACAACGCTTGGCCGACATTGCCCATAAGCATGGGGTGCCGTTAATTGTCGATAATACTGTGGCAACGCCAGTGTTATGCCGCGCTTTTGATCATGGCGCAGATATCGTGATTCATTCGCTGACCAAATACATTGGCGGCCATGGCACCACCATAGGCGGGGTGATCATTGATTCAGGTAAATTTGATTGGGTCGCCAATAAAGACCGCTTTGCGATTTTAAATCAACCCGATCCGTCTTATCACGGCGTGGTGTACACCGAAGCCTTTGGCCCCGCTGCCTATATTGGCCGCTGCCGGGTCGTGCCCCTAAGAAACACCGGCGCAGCTTTATCACCCCAAAGTGCGTTCTTATTACTCCAAGGGCTTGAAACTTTAAGTCTGCGCATGGAACGCCATTGCAGTAATGCCCTAGCGTTAGCCGAGTATTTACAGCAACACCCTAATGTAAGCTGGGTAAACTACGCTGCATTAGCTGATAGCCCATTTAACGTGACATGTAAAAAAATCACCGGCGGTAAAGCCTCAGGCATTATCAGTTTTGGTATAAAAGCAGCCGATGCACTGGCGGGTAAAGTGGCTGGTGGTAAATTTATTGATGCGCTGCAAATGGTGCTGCGTTTAGTGAATATTGGCGATGCAAAGTCACTGGCTTGTCACCCTGCCAGTACCACCCATCGTCAGTTAGACAGCGCAGAATTAGCTAAAGCTGGGGTATCAGAAGATTTAGTACGTATTTCGGTGGGCATTGAGCACATCGATGACATTATTGCCGATATCAGCCAAGCGTTAGATAAAGCAGTGAGTTAACGCCAGTGTTTTAATGAGTTCTCAGCCTAATATTAAGCCCATCATGATATTGTCGTGATGGGCTTTTTTTTGCATGTTAATTGCTGACATATTAATGGTTTATATACAGGATATGCGTCTTGTAGGGGTGATAATTATTGGTAAGGGCACATCCCAATATTCTACTGGGAGTTGGCTCACTTGCTGGCAGTCGTGGGCAAAGCCCACCGCTAATGGTTTACCATCAATCACTTGGCACAAAGTGCGATCGTAATAGCCACCGCCCATGCCCATGCGATTGCCCTTGTCATCAAACGCAACCAGTGGAGTGACAATCATATCCAGTTTGTTTACTGGGATAATATCTTGCACCGACAACGCAGGCTCAGCGATACCATATTGATTGAATACCATTTTTGATTCGGCATGGTAATGCAAAAACAACAAGTTACCTTTGCTAAATGGGTGAATGCGAGGTAAGTAGGTTTTTACCCCGATGTGCCAAAGGGCTTCTATTAATTTTTGTGTTGCCAGTTCACCGTCATGGCTGATGTACAGAGCCACTGTTTGGGCATTTTTTTGCTGTATTTCTGCCAGCATATGGCGGCAGGCAATTAACGAAAGCTGGTGCTGTTCTGCTTGGGTATAACTTTTACGTTCTTGACGAATATGCCGGCGAATAAAGTCACGGTTCATACCTTGGCTATCAAATAAGGCGTAACGTTCTTGATCGCTCAATTCAAAACCTTGGTCTTGATGGCTCAGGTTATCAATATCAAGATGTTGATTATCATCTGCCACAATACTCAGGGTTTGATGCGCACCAATATGGTGTTTATTGCTTTGCGTTATGGTATTTGCAGACTTATTGATAGAAGAGAAATAAGTAATATTGATAGTTGGAGTGCGAGCTGGTGAAGGTTCGACCGAAATGGCATTGGTCATTAAGCGGGTCATACTCATTATTGGCGGTACTCCATACTTGCCATGTCTATTAAGGTTAGAGTACTGCGTTCGAGGGTATTTTAAAAGGGCGACTGGCTAAAATATCCCCCAGCCAGTCGCTTTATGGATAGTTATTTGTCCAGCTTTAAAGATTTAAGCAATACGGCGCAGTCGTATTCAGATACTGTGGTTTTGGCCTTTATCCAGAATCGTCTGCGGGTGGTGATAATCCCTGTTGCAACCGCTAATACTGCTATCTCAATATAAATAAACGGCATATATTGAATAGCCGGTTCCACTGCAGCGCCTAAGTATCGCGAGTAATTCGAATAGTGCTCTGGTATAAATTGCACTTGAGAGCTTACGGTTTCTAAGCCGAATTGGAGCGCTGCGACGCCAGCTACAGCAGCCAAACCTGCCAGTATTTTGAAGTACCACTTTTTAGGCCCAAAAAAGCCCGCAAAAACCAAATATAAACTCAGCAGTAACCCGCCACCCACTAACATGTTGGTGGGGAGCAAAGGGTAATGGCTAAGGGTGAACAGGATAGCAACAAGATTCAGTAAAAAGTACGATATTACATAGCCAGAAAGTACAGTTAACCCTAGCCGTTTGGGCTGACTAATTTGCTTCCAATACAGTTTAGGAATAGCGACATATAATCCCCAAAACCATGCAAGGACGATAGGGTAGTTTGACCAAGTGGGAAGTCCATAAAGGCCGAATCTCGCTAACAGTAAATCAATAAAAAATTGATAATGACTTAGCAGCCCCGAGCGATACTCAGCATCATAAATCATTTCAGGTGCTAGCATGGCAAAACACATAGCTACCATAGCTAAAATTAGTCCCCAATTGACAACGCCTTTGACCAACTGCCATGCAAAACCCTGATTGTTATCTTTTTTAAGTTGAGATACCAAGCTTTGGTAGTTGCTGATGACCGCCTCTTTGATATCTTTTGATACCCAGTTTTCAGTCAGTAAGGCAATTTTTGTTTTGGTTTCATGGGCTTCAATAATATTTTTAATGGCCGGAATCGCTAAGGCTTTCTTATCATCGTCTTTGTCTCCGGCGGCTAACTTTTTGGCATTTTTCCACACTGCTGGGTCATATACGCCACCGGCATTGTGAGTCACATTGTTGGTACCTGCAAAGCACAGGGTGGTATCGGTGTTATCTATGGTCGCGGTATATTGTAGGGTCGGTAGGTTGGCAGTAAAACCATAGATGAACGTACAGCCATTTAGGGCTTCAGTAACGTCAATTTCATTCACGTCACTGATGTTGTTAATAATATTAAAGCCCGCATTGGTAACGTAATCTGTTATCCACTGGTGATAATCGGGGCTGTTGATAAACCATTTAGTTGATCGTTTTGCATCGCCATCAATGGTGTAGCTGTAATATAAATATCCGCCGCCATCACAAGTTTTACAGGTGACTTGACCTGAGCCATTACAGGTGTAACAGGTTTTTGTCCCGCTGCCATAACATGATGAACACGACTCTGTGGTGTAAACGGTGCGGTTATTGTGATCTTGCCTAGTCACATGATGACGGCCGCTGCCGCTACAAGATGTACATGATGTTGAGCCATTGCCATTACACGATGAGCATGAACATTTGCCGCGGCCATTACAGATATGGCAAATATCTTCACCCACATAACTATCAGGTGCTGAACCTAGATTGGTATCTTTAATGATAAAGTTTTTGGCGACATCAGCGGTTAAGATTTTTTTAAAGGTCTCATTAAAAAATCCATTTTGACCACTGACATACTCTTTGGCTTTATTGTGGGCACAATCACACGCTTGCGATGAGCTTCCTGACTGTATGCCTGATGGACAATAGCCACCGTGTTCGTGTTTGGTTACCCCAATTTCAATTGTCCAACCAAAATGAAATTTAACATTGGTGGTTTTGGCGCTTTCATCACTTAATACCACAGGGACATTTACCCCCGTTAGCTCTTTACCGTTTGAGCGGATAAAATCTTGAAATTGTTCTAATTTACTCACGTAATATGTCCTGTTAATCAATGCGTGAAAGACTAAAAATTATGTTATCAGTTAACCTTAACTATGCTGTTAAAGCTTAATGTTGAAAGTGGTCTCATCATTTTTGAGGTAGACCCACTGCCGCACCGAGTTATGGCCTGGAGCGCTGACTTTAATGTCGTAACCACCGGCAGGCAGTTTCATTCCCGCTTGGTATTTGGGCTTTATATTCATCACTGCCACCTTGGCATTGTTAACATTGGTTTTAATGGTTAAAGGTAAAAGCGGCGCATGTGCTTGCGCTGACTGCGATGTTTTTTTTGTGACAGTTAATGGCGACATAATCGCTTGATCAAAGCGGTGAATTGGCTCACTGATGGCATCAAATCCCTGGGTGATAAACAGGCTTTGATCAATGGCTGTGCCAATTGGTTGCACCATAGGCTGAGTGACCAATAGCCACTTAAGCGCATAAGAAATGCTGGCAGAGTCATTTTTTTTCATTTGCTCAAAAAAGTAGTGCAGCGCTGAGCCATTAGCGGTGTAATGATTACCGCCTAGCGACAGTGGCACCACAAAAATAGCCACTAATATCCCCGCTGAAATAGCCGGTTTTATATAGGGCTTTGTAGGGCGGGCCTCGGCGTTTGAGGCGCGCTTTGCTTGTACTAACTCAAATGCTTTCATGGGTAGCTTTAACACGGTTAGCAACACCAACGCCAAGCTAATTGACATGGAAATAGGCGGAATAATCGTTGCTCTTAGGGCTGACTTACCGCTTGATTCAAATGCGCCGCCGTCAGCAAACTCAGCTTGCTGAGCTTCAAGTACATTAAGATACTCGGTGGTTTTGCGCTGAATATTAGGCTCAATGATGCGCTGCTTAAACTCACGATTATTCCAATCAGCAAGGGTTGGGTTCACATACAGTTCTGCCATTTTAGCTGCTATGCGGCGCTGAATATCGCCCTGTTGCTGAAACTGCTGCCAGCTTAAATTAGGCGGCATATCATTGCCTTGCTTCTTCATGGCTGCACGCCATTTGGCATCCGCTTGTTGGCGCACTTTTTTACTGACAGCATTATCAAAACTCACTCTGTCAGCCATAACCCAAGTGCTTGGTAACATTAGGCCTTTTTGTTTTAATCTGGCGTTGACTTTAGCACTGGTTATTTCATGGTGCCTGAACTCATGTATGCTTGATATCCCTAATGGATAACCGCCAGATTCTTTGACAAAATCTGGCTCCATTTTTACCATCAGCACGCTTTTGTAATGATTTACATCGTTAGTGAATATCATTCTATGATCTTTAAAACCGGCATCGCCGCCCATAGCAGCATCAACGGCTTGCATTGCGGTAAATAGGCCTAAGGTCATTACCCCGCTAATAATTGAATTACCGACATTTTCCGAGGTCGAAATCTCTTCTCGCTTTAGCCAATCATCAGGGGGAATATAGCCAATACCGTATTTGGCGATTTCTTGGTCATAACCGGTTTGTAAACGCTCGAAACAGCGATCGCGACTGCTGCCTTTTTTCATGTCGGCGCATTTATTACGACGCTCAAAATAGTCATACACCTTTGGGGCGATTTGTTGGGCACGGGACTCCACGCGGGCTTCGTAAGCATCAGTCCCTTTTTGGTATTTTTCCCAGCCTTGTTTAACTTGGTTTTGGGTGTCTAGCCAATATTCATTGGAACGCTCTGGCGAGCTGGCCAGTGCTTGGTTGTAATCATTAGAACCTTGAGCGTAGTCTTTATAGCTATCTTGTAGGCGCAGGCGAAAACTATCGTAGTCACTATAGTGCAGATCGAAATTCGACATGGCGCGGTCACGGACAAATTTTTCCATGATGGCCCGTTTTTGCTGTTCTAAATCATCGACCAGCTTATCATCGGCATACACAAGGCCGCCAAATACAGACAGAAAGGTTTTTTCGGTGGCGTTATGTTCACTATCGGGATCGTAATGGATCCCTTCAAATTGAATAGACTTTTCAATAAGCGCGCTGCGTAGAACCTGTGATAAGTAAGCTTGTTGGCGCTCCTGTGGGCTTGATGTATCAATAATAAAATGATCCACTAACCACTTTTGACCAAAGAAAACTGTTGGCCACACTATCAGTGCAATCAGTGCAAAATACCCCAATGCCCGCGACACTTTGGCAACGCGGCGGCCCTTTAGTAATAAGTCTGCTAGCAGCAGCGTCACCCCTATACCACTGATGGTGCGACCAAATAACTCAATGGCGTGCAATTCATCTTCGCTGGCATTACGGCCACCGGCGACATCGGTTAAGGCGGCATTAAAAACGGCTTCAGGAAATAAATACACCACTGAGCAAATGAACATCAGTAGCATCCACCAAAAGGGTTTGCCCATTTGGGTTATTTGCGCTTCACGTTGCTGCTGATGCTTGGCTTTAGCCTGCGCTGAATGCTGCTTTGATTTAACCTTATTTAACGCTTGCTCAGCCGCTTGCATTTTTTGTTGTGTCGGGGCGCTATTGAGTAGATCGGTAGCAAAGGGGCTATGATTGTTATTGGTCATTGTTATTAATCATTGTTGTTATCGGTCTAGTTCTAGTTCTCGTTTCAGTTTTAGTTATTTAGCATTGCTGCTTGGCAAGGTTAAGATGATGCTGTCACCTGTATGGGTATCAATTTTTTCATCGGTGATAGTGGGAAAACCATGCTCCAATAACGGCGTAGGCGTGCTGGCTGGCACCACTTTAGCTTTCGCGCTATAGATGGATTTAAGGCCGGAGGTTAATGATAAATAGTAACCTTCATGCTGGTAGCCGAGCATTTCTTTAAAGCGATCAAAGTCAGCATCTACTGGCAGTGAGACAATGTATTGACCTAAATCTGTCACTGCTTGATAGCGCTGCGCTGGCACGGCGGCATTAAACAACTGCTGACAGATCTTGTAAGGCGTGGCATCGACAATGACACCATCAGGCAGATTATTTTTACTCAGTTTGAGCAACTGTGACTGATGATAATCCGTGCCATTAAGTGAATAGCTATACACTTTCATTCCTAGTCGCTGAGCGCGTTGTTTTACCCCAGAGTTTTGCATGTAGCTGCGAATATCAAGGTGGATCCCTGAGTTGTAACCCAGTTTTGCTCTTAGCTTTTTGAGTGCATCAGTGCTGGTGTGATCTTGATAACGGGAGCGATATCGTTTGGTACCATAATTGCTAGCGCGCTCAATATTAGTGTGATTTTCTAGATAGTAAGTATCGTTACTTGCGCCTTTGCGTAAGTCGCTGCGCAAGATATCAATGCTGGTAGGGTGACCACCTTGGACAAAGCCCAAGTAAACAATAGGGTTTATGCCTCGCAATTTCACTAAGGTATCTTGCTCAGACGATGAGAAGTAATAGCCTTCGTGGCCGACGTACTTTCTGAGCATATTATCTAGCTCAAGCAATTTTTGGCCATTGGCTTTTGACTTTATTTCTACATTTAATTTTTGATTTGGCAGTCGCTGGGCGGCGAATATTTTAAAGGACTCTTTAGCGGTGATCGGCCGCTCATTGAGTAGATTGTTATTATGCTTGTCCCGCAGTTTTAGCCGTTTAAACTCTTTAAGGTTCATGCGTTCCAGTTTGAAACGCTCACCGGTGTAATGCACAGTGGCGCGGCCAGTTTGGCTGTCATGGTGATTTACCCAAGTGCCATCGCCCAGCAACATGACATCAATTTCAACACTGTTGAAGTTATCGTTAAGTGCGGCAGAAATTGCATTGTAACTGCTTTCAGGCTGGCGAAAATCACCACGATGGGCTGAAATATCAATTTGGCATTGCGCTTTTGATAGCATCTTAATATTGCCGTTACTGGCAAGATATAAATTACGATCGCCTAAGGCCAATTGAGTATCGACAATATCTTTGCCGTGAGTTGCAGCATCATAGGGCAAGTGGCTCAGTTTTTTAGGGGTGACATGCACAGTTTTCACTGGCTCTGGAGTCGATTTACAAGCTGAAAGAATGAAAAATGAGCTAAAAAGAATAGAATAAAGTAGTAGGGTACTTAACTGGCGGCTTGGCATAACTCATTATATAAATTGGCTAATTTTGCTATTTTATACCGTAATCTAAAGGTTAAGACAATAATAACCATAACTTTAACAAGTGTGTCAGCCCCGAAGAAGTTTTTGATTCACTTTACTGAGGCTTTAGTTGGTTTTGATACATTTTTTGTAGGAGCGTTAGGGCCTGTTTGGCGAATGATTGACAACCCATTATAAGTTTTAGCCATAAAAAACACCGTGAAGATGTTGTTTAAAAATGAGTGACTTTGCCAAAATATCGAGCTTGTGATTGAGAAGGGCTTGGATGGTTAAGGTCTTGGACGATTAAGGGCTTGGATGGTTAAGGGCTTGGACGATTAAGGGCTTGGACGATTAAGGGCTTGGATGGTTAAGGTCTTGGACGATTAAGGGCTTGGACGATTAAGGGCTTGGATGGCTAAGGTCTTGGACGATTAAGGGCTTGGACGATTAAGGGCTTGGACGATTAAGGGCTTGGATGGCTAAGGTCTTGGATGGTTAAGGTCTTGGATGGTTAAGGGCTTGGACGATTAAGGGCTTGGATGATTAAGGGCTTGGCGGGTGAGTAGCTAAGCGCTAATTTTGGCCATAAAAAAACCACCATTGAGGTGGTTTGTTTTAAATTAAATTGCTCCCCAGAATACCGACCGTCGGTGCAGCCCTTGAACCGTAGGTTCAAGGCGGGAAAATGTTCATATCCTAAGGTTTCTCGATACGAGCCGAGCATACGCAATGTCAATGAAAGCATTCACCCTGGGTTTGTAAATATCGGCACAGGGACATAACCTACAAGCGAATATCCCAGGGAGCAAAACAGGGTTGAACCAGGTACCGTTAGCCATTACTAGCGGCAGTACATAATTCTAAAATTGTTAACCTTTCTTGGTGGTTCGTTCAAGCAACGAGTTTTCTAACGTTGATTGTAATAACGAGATACGCTCATCCATTTGCGCCATATACTGCTGATTTTTTTGCTGCTCTTCATACAACTCATGACCAATATTTAACGCGGCCATAATGGCTAATTCTTCGCGACTCAAATTGTTGGTACGTGTTTTTAATGTAGAAAGCTGCTGCTCGACACCCTTGGCAATCGCACGCAAAGCATCCTCTTGTCCCTTAGGACAATTAATCGAGTAGGTGCGCCCTAACAGGGAGATATCAATAGCACTATTACTCATGCTTCGCTGAAGATCCTTATTTGTCGAAAAATAAAAATTGTAGCAGGTTAACGACTTACCTCGCGATAACGCCTTAGCATTACGCTTTTACCACAGTTGATAACGGTATTAGTCTATTTGCGGACTATATAGCGCTACTATTAAAAGTGCAAGGTAACTCGCCGCCTTTACGATTATTTGCTTGTTGTCTGAGCATAATTAATCTTAAAGCATAATTATGGCTAAACTCTCTACACGTTCCCTACACGTCAGGCAGGATAACTCGTTAAGCGCCTAGCTCAAGGCTAATACAAGCCGTCATTGCAATAGGCGTTACAATCGTCATTTCTATTTTTACAAATTAATGGCATCGAACAGTTTACCGTTTAAGAATACTCGCTTTGGTGCAAAACGCTTAGTTGATTGCGTTATAGACAAGACAGTTAATATCAGCTTTAGCTTTATAGCGGCGGGGTTAGTGAAGCTTTGGTCAATTTGCTATTATACTTAGCAAATCGCAATGAACAATTTGGTGGCAGTTATTAACTCTGCTAGCATTGCATCTGATCGAATATAACTGGAACAATATCATGGCAACCCCTCCTTCTTTATGTATTGAAAAACTAAAACAAGCGTTAGATTCAGCTGAAATTGGTCAGCATCCTGTTGAGGTGCATGGCGCATTAGTTGGTTTAATTTGTGGTGGGGTAGATCAAGCAAAATTAGCTTGGCAAAAGCCATTACTTGAATTGATGAATGACGGTCAAGCAGTCAGCACTGAACTGCAACAACTTATTAACGAATTATTCCAAGACACAGCAACTCGCTTAAGCGATGCTGAATTTGGTTTTACGCCGTTATTACCAGAAGAAGAAGAGCTACTCAGCTTGCGCTTAGAGTGCTTAGCCCTATGGGTACAAAGCTACTTAACCGCTATTGCGCTTATTCAGCCAAAGCTTAACGGCGCATCAACTGATGTGCGCGAAATTATCCAAGATTTAGGCGCTATTGCTCAAGTGGAATTTGATGTCAGCGATGATGATGAATCAGAAGCTGCATTTATCGAGTTGCACGAGTTTGTCAGAATGGCGGCTATTTTATGTTACTCAGAGTTTGGCCCTGAAATGCCATTAGATGAAGAATCCCCATTAGCGCCGCTGCACTAATTAGAATGTAGCTTTCGCCTTGGGCCGTGTTGGCTCGGGGTGAAAAGTCCTCTGGCATCACAGATACTTGAGCTCAGCCAGAACACGAACCAGAGCTGAACTAGCTACATGGCCAATAGCAATACCATCATAACAATATTCAATTCATATCATAATTAACAAAAACAATAAGAACAGGCTTTATGACTGAGTTAAACGCGAAGACAGATAGCAAACAGGCAAGTGCCCAATTACCACAGCCACCACAACAGCCACCACAACAGGTGGATATCACTATTGTTGGCGGCGCTATGGCTGGTGCCAGTTTAGCGCTGGGTTTAGCAAAATTATCAGAAAAATTATCCGCTAAACATGCAGGTCTTTTAAATCGTCCTTTATCTATCGCCTTAATTGAAGCGCAAAAAACTGATGATAATCACCCAGGGTTTGACTCGCGTTCAATCGCCATTGCCCATGGCTCAGTATTTGAGTTAACTCAGTTAGGGATCTGGCCAAGTATCGCCAGCCTTGGCAGCGATATTGAAAATATTCATATCTCAGATCGCGGTCACTTTGGCATGACCGAGCTTAACGCTGAGCAATTTGGCCTGCCATCAATGGGGCAAGTGGTTGAGCTAGCGAAAGTCGGTAAAGTCTTGTTTGATCAACTTCAACAAGCGGATATTAAATTGCACTGCCCAGCAAGCCTAACTCAGCTTGAAACCGATATGGATGGTCACACGATAACCCTTGATAACGGCCAGCAAATTCGCAGCAAGTTGTTAGTGGCTGCAGATGGTGCTCACTCCAAAGTGCGCCAAGCGTTAAAACAAGATGTGACTCAAGTTGAATTTGAACAAGTGGCGCTGGTGGCCAATGTCCAAACTGATAAACCTCACAATAGTTGGGCCTATGAGCGTTTCACTGACACTGGCCCATTAGCCTTATTACCCATGGCGCCAATAAATGGTAAAACTCGGCTGTCATTAGTGTGGGCGCTAGATGCTGAGCAAGCCCATCAGTTTAAACACTGTGACAAAGTCGACTTTTTAGCCGCGTTGCAACAGGCTTTTGGCAATCGCGCCGGGCGCTTTACTGATGTCGGCTTACGGGTCAGTTATCCATTAACCTTATCTTACATGCCAAGACCGATTTATCATCGCACTGTGTTTATTGGCAATGCGGCGCAAACTTTACATCCCATTGCAGGTCAAGGCTTTAACCTAGGTCTACGTGATGTGGTTGGATTAATCGATGCTGTCGAAACAAGTATTGAAACCAGCATTAAAAGCAGTATTGATACAAGTATTGAAGCTGGCATTGAAAGTTTAGATCTTGGCCACAACTCGCTTATTCATCATTATCTTGCATCAAGACAGCAAGATAGAATGGCCACCATCAACAATGTTGAGTTTTTAGTGCGTGGCTTCTCAAATCAGTATTGGCCGCTAGTGGCTGGGCGCAGTTTAGGGTTAAGATTATTGTCATGGTGTCCGCCGCTTAAAGCGCCGATTGCCCATAAAGCCATGGGCTGGAAAAGCGTCTAAAGATTGCAAGTGCAGTAATAAAGCATCTCAGTAAACCGATTGAAGATTAAGGATTAACATGTTTCAAACTCAGACCTATGATGTAGCCATAGTTGGCGGTGGTATGGTTGGCTTGGCAACGGCAATCGGTTTAGCCGAGGCAAACTTAAACGTGGTGGTGATTGATGCGGGCCAAACAGAGGCTGTGTCAGGTGAGCCACGCCTTCGAGTGAGTGCCATTAACAAAGCCAGTGAGCGACTACTTACCAACTTAGGTGCTTGGCAGTACATTGATAGCGCCCGCGCTACCCCATATTCAAAAATGGCGGTGTGGGACAAAGACGGTTTAGGTAAAATTGCCTTTGATGCCGCCAGCATTAGCGAGCCATCCCTTGGGGCGATTATCGAAAACCAAGCCATCAGCTTTGCCTTAGCAAAACGCGCCGCTGAACTCTCGAACATCACCCACCTAGAAGGTCAGCGACTAGAGCGCATCGCCTTTGGTGAGCGTGAATCATGGCTTACCCTAGATAACGGCGACAACTTAAGCGCCGCCCTAGTGATTGCCGCTGACGGCGCCAATTCTTGGGTGCGTAGCCAATGCCAAATCCCATTAACCTTTTGGGATTATGGTCATCACGCCATTGTCGCCACTATTCGCACCAGTGAGCCCCACGATGCTACCGCCCGCCAAGTGTTTTTAGCCGATGGCCCATTAGCTTTATTGCCATTGTATGAAGACAATTTATGCTCAATCGTGTGGTCAGTATCGCCCCAGCAAGCAGAAGAATTATTAGCGCTATCAAGTGATGAGTTCTCAAAAGCCTTAACCGCAGCATCAGATGGTCGTTTAGGCATTTGTGAACTGGTCAGCGAACGCCAATCTCATCCGCTGCGGATGCGTTATGCCCGTCATTTTGCCCGTCATCGTTTGATTTTAGCCGGTGACGCCGCCCATACAATCCATCCGTTAGCAGGTCAGGGGGTTAACTTAGGCTTTTTAGATGCGGCCAGTATTATCGAAACCGTTAGCGAGTTACATGAAGCGGGTAAAGATCTCGGTGATTACGCCAACCTTCGCGCCCTTGAGCGCTGGCGAAAAACTGATGCCATTGAAATGATTAGCGCAATGGAAGGGTTTAAAAGACTATTTTCCGGTAGCAATCCAGTTAAAAAAGCCTTTAGAGATCTGGGTTTAAACCTAGTTGATAATGTCGCAGGACTAAAAACAGTGTTCATCAAACAGGCTATAGGCAATAAAGTGAAACTTCCTAAGCTTTGTCGAGATTAAATTTTTTAGCTAATTCGGCCTAAAAATCCTTATATATCAGGGGATGGGCCGAGTTGGCGTAAATAAAGATATTAAAACGCCTATAGTCGCATTAGCTAAACTAATGACAAAGTCTCAGATTAGAAAATTTCCTACTATACAAAATTAACCCTGTGGGTATAATTTTGGCGCATTTATAAAATACCTTCATTAGTTTTACCCTCAGAAGGTTCATAAAAAAGAGATAATAATGGCTAATAAAACTGTACTCTTTAACAAGCACTTAGAATCAAATGGCAAGATGGTAGACTTCCACGGTTGGGACATGCCACTTAACTACGGTTCACAAATCGAAGAACATAACGCTGTGCGTCAAAACGCAGGTATGTTCGATGTATCACACATGACAGTGGTTGATGTGACGGGTACCGATGCTTGTGCATTTCTACGCAAATTATTAGCAAATGATATTGCTAAGCTTAAAGTTGCTGGCAAGGCGCTATATAGCGGCATGTTAGATGACAATGCTGGCGTAATTGACGACCTTATCACTTATTATCTTACCGATACCCATTACCGCGTTGTGGTTAACTCAGCAACTCGGGTAAAAGATTTAGCATGGATGGAAAAACAATCTGCAGGCTTTGAGGTGACGATTACTGAGCGCCCTGAGCTGGCGATGATTGCCGTTCAAGGCCCTAACGCTAAAGCCAAAGCCGCCACTGTATTCAGCGCTGAGCAAAACGCCGCCGTTGAAGGCATGAAGCCATTCTTTGGCGTGCAAGCAGGTTCACTGTTTATTGCTACCACGGGTTACACCGGTGAAGTTGGCTACGAAATTATCGTACCTGAAGCAGAGGCAGAAGCATTATGGCAAGCACTACTCGAAGCAGGCGTACAGCCTTGTGGACTAGGCGCACGTGACACCCTGCGTTTAGAAGCAGGCATGAACCTTTATGGTTTAGATATGGATGAAACCGTTAACCCATTAGCCGCTAACATGGGCTGGACTATCGCATGGGAACCAAGCGAGCGCGACTTTATTGGCCGCGAAGCATTAACGGCTATTAAAGCCGCTGGACCTGACAAATTAGTTGGCCTAGTCATGGAACAAAAAGGCGTACTGCGTCACGGCATGCCAGTATTCTTTACTGATGCAGACGGCCTAGAGCACCAAGGCTCAATTACTAGCGGCACATTCTCGCCAACCTTAGGCTACTCAATTGCCATGGCAAGAGTACCCCAAGGCATTAGCGATACCGCTGAAGTGGAAATGCGTAAAAAGCGCGTAGCTGTTAAAGTAATAGCGCCAAGCTTTGTCAGAAATGGTAAACAGGCATTCTAACCAAAGTGTTATAAATGCTTGTATTGAAGTCACTGAATAATAAAAGTGTTGCTAATGAGGTTGTTAGCCAGCACTTAAATAACACTAACGATTACGCTTTAAATTTATAGATATAGGAATTACGACAATGAGCAACATTCCAGCTGAACTTAAATATGCATCATCTCATGAGTGGATCCGCAAAGAAGAAGACGGCACTTACACTGTCGGTATCACTGAGCATGCACAAGAGCTATTAGGTGACATGGTATTCGTTGAATTACCAGAAGTTGGCGACACAGTGACAGCCGGTGAAGATTGCGCCGTAGCTGAATCAGTAAAAGCTGCATCAGACATCTATGCACCGATTTCAGGTGAAGTAATTGCCGTAAACGAAGCATTAGAAGACTCACCAGAGCTAGTAAACAGCGAAGCATTTGGCGAAGGTTGGTTCTTCCGCGTTCAGCCTTCAGACGAAGCTGAAGTGGCTAACTTGTTAGACGCTGACGGTTACCAAGAAGTGATTGACGAAGAATAATCGTCGACGCTACTAGAAGCTCCCTTGGGAGCTTCTTTTGTTTTACCTTTAAATATTTAAAGGCATTAGCGATCCTTACGTCCCGCGTATAAGTATTGCATTACAACATTTTTTTCCTAGACCAGCTATTGATGCCCTACCGCAAAATACTGGCAGATTTGGAACACGATTTCTCATGACAAAGCAGACCCTAACTCAATTAGAGCAACACGAATTGTTTTTAAGCCGCCATATCGGCCCAAGCCAATCTCAACAGCAAGAAATGTTGAATTTTGTTGGCGCAGAATCGCTTGAAGACTTAACCGCACAAACCGTGCCTGGTTCAATTCGTTTACCGCAAGAATTGACCATTGGTGATTCATGTGGCGAAGCAGAAGGCACCGCCTACATCCGTGGCATAGCAGACAAAAACAAAGTCTTTAAAAGCTATATCGGTATGGGCTACTACGGTACAGAAGTACCGAATGTCATTTTACGAAACGTGTTTGAAAATCCGGGTTGGTACACAGCGTACACCCCGTACCAGCCAGAAATCGCCCAAGGCCGTTTAGAAGCTATTTTAAACTTCCAACAAGTGTCGATGGACTTAACTGGACTTGATCTTGCCTCAGCATCATTACTTGATGAAGCAACCGCCGCCGCTGAAGCAATGGCCATGGCCAAGCGAGTATCAAAAGCCAAAAAAGCCAATATCTTTTTCGTGGCAGACGACGTATTCCCACAAACATTAGATGTGGTGCAAACCCGCGCAGAATGTTTTGGTTTTGAAGTTATCGTTGGCCCAGCAAGCGAAGCCGCTAACTACGAGCTATTCGGCGCATTATTCCAATACACTAACCGCTTCGGTGAGATTAACGACAACACAGAGTTGTTCGCTAAACTTGCAGAAAAGAAAGCCATCATCACGGTTGCTGCCGACATCATGTCACTGGTACTGCTTAAATCACCCGGTTCAATGGGCGCAGATATCGTCTTTGGTAGCGCCCAGCGTTTTGGCGTACCAATGGGTTACGGCGGACCACACGCGGCATTCTTCGTAGCACGCGATGCTCACAAACGTTCAATGCCAGGTCGTATTATTGGCGTATCAAAAGATACCCGCGGTAATAAAGCCCTGCGTATGGCCATGCAAACCCGCGAGCAACATATCCGCCGCGAAAAAGCCAACTCAAACATTTGTACTGCGCAAATCTTATTAGCGAATATGGCGTCGTTTTACGCGGTATTCCACGGTGCAGTTGGCCTTAAAAATATCGCGAGCCGTATTAACCGTTTAACAGACATCTTAGCAGTCGGCCTAAAAGCCAAAGGCGTTGAGTTAGTTAACAACACTTGGTTTGACACCCTTTCATTAACAGGGCTTGATGTTGATGCGGTTAACGCACGTGCATTAACTGCTGAATTGAACCTACGTATCGACCACGACGGTATCGTCGGCATCAGCCTTGACGAAACCACCACCCGTGAAGATATTGCCCAGTTATTTGATGTCATCTTAGGTGCTGACCACGGTCTAGACGTACCAACACTCGATGCTGAAATCATTGATGGCGCTGCTTTTGGCGAAGGCAAGGGATCAATCCCAGCCGAGCTAATCCGTCACGACAAGATATTGTCTCACCCAACATTCAGTAGCTACCAAAGCGAAACTGAAATGATGCGTTACATCAAGCGTCTTGAGAATAAAGATTTAGCCTTAAATCACTCAATGATTTCGCTGGGTTCTTGCACCATGAAGTTAAACGCAGCCGTTGAAATGCTACCAGTAAGCTGGCCTGAATTTGCCAACATGCACCCATTCTGCCCGCTTAACCAAGCAGAAGGTTACACTCAGTTAATTAACGAATTGTCAGACTACCTGGTTAACATTACCGGCTACGATAACGTCTGTATTCAGCCAAACTCGGGTGCACAAGGCGAGTACGCTGGCCTGTTAGCCATTAAGAAATATCACGAGTCACGCAGCGAAGGGCACAGAGACATCTGTTTAATCCCGCAATCTGCTCATGGTACTAACCCCGCTTCTGCCCAGCTTGCTGGTATGAAAGTGGTCGTTACGGCCTGTGATAAAGACGGTAACGTTGACGTGGAAGACTTACGCGCCAAAGCGGCTGAGCTTGCAGACAACTTATCGTGCATCATGATCACCTACCCATCGACTCACGGTGTGTATGAAGAATCAATTGCAGAAATCTGTGAAATCGTTCACCAGTACGGCGGTCAAGTTTACCTTGATGGCGCCAACATGAACGCACAAGTAGGTCTTACATCACCGGGCTTTATCGGCGCTGACGTATCGCACCTTAACTTGCATAAAACCTTCTCGATCCCACATGGCGGCGGCGGACCAGGAATGGGCCCAATCGGCATTAAAAAGCATTTAGCGCCGTTTGTTGCAGGTCACCAAATCGTAAAACCTGGCCGCGAAAGCGACCACAATGGCGCAGTATCAGCCGCGCCATACGGCAGTGCAAGCATCCTACCTATTAGCTGGATGTACATTAAGCTGTTAGGCACAAAAGGGGTTAAGCAATCAACCCAAATGGCGCTACTTAACGCTAACTATGTGATGAAGAAGCTGTCGGCCCATTACCCAGTATTATTTACTGGCCGTAATGATCGCGTAGCCCACGAGTGCATTATCGATTTACGTCCACTTAAAGAAGCATCTGGCGTCACTGAGATGGACATTGCTAAGCGTCTAAATGACTACGGCTTCCACGCCCCAACCATGAGCTTCCCTGTAGCAGGTACGTTAATGATTGAGCCAACAGAGTCAGAGTCAAAAGTAGAGCTAGACCGCTTTATCGAAGCGATGATCGCTATTCGTGGCGAGATTGCCAAAGTCGAAGCAGGCCAGTGGCCAGCCGACAACAACCCACTGCACAATGCACCACACACCATGGCTGACATTATGGATCCTGAGTTTGACTCACGTCCATACAGCCGCGAAGTGGCCGTATTCCCAAGCGCAGCGGTTAAAGCGAATAAGTTCTGGCCAACGGTTAATCGTATTGATGATGTTTATGGGGACAGGAATTTGATGTGTAGTTGTGTGCCTATTGGTGATTACGAATAAAGATAATTGCTGCTTAGGCTCGCTATTACGGCGTTGAACCTCGGCTCCAGTGCTCATTGACACCAGTCAACTCCGCGCTAGAGCCTTCGGTTCGCCTTGTACTAGCATCGCCAGCGACGCAATTATGGTGTTGTTGGGTGAGTTGAAGTTTAGTTATTTATCAAAGTAAAAAAGCGACCTTAGGGTCGCTTTTTTTGTTGGGTATGTGTTTATGTTGGGCTATATTGTTCATTCAAATTAGTCAAGGTGGTTTAGGTCTGGTAATTCCTTCACTAAAACCGTAGATTTACCATGATTTATCTCAACGAAACCAAATGACTCAAGGCGTACAAGTTGTTCTCGAATTACTGTCCTGTTATATCCGACGGCTTCTGATAAGTCTCTTTCTGATGGAAGTTTAGATTCAACGGCTAAATCCAATCCTGCAAGAAAAAAGACTAAGTCATGTAAAGGTGGGTATTTTCTTAATGCTGGAAGGATATCTTTAATTAAACGTACTTGAGTAATTTCCTGAACTGTCTCAGCGGATATCTTGCTGTCTAAATATTTAGATGCTAAATGAATGAAAGTGTCAGCGCGGTACATTTGAAACTTTTTATCGGTTTTATCAATAAATTCCTTTGTAAGCTCTGGACGTGGACCGATAGTTTTTCCTTTAGGCTTTTTCCACCAATCTTCCTTAGTATCGTCAGTTATAAAAATCACATCAGCTTTGTCATTTTTAGCCATATCCATTGTCTGCTGCCAAAGAATAAAATCACCAAACTTGCGCCTTTGGCTCATTAAGTTATCTGCCCCATCCGATTTATTAGCATCTTTATAACCGGGAGGAATGCTTTGTTTGTATCTCTCACGTCCTTCTTTACAAAGCGTCTTAAGTTCTTCATCTGAATAGGGGAAACCTACTTTGCCATCAAAAATCTTAGCTAGATTTTCTTTAATTGGATCGTTACTAATTCTGTCAGAATGTGTTTTTTTGCTATCAATCAATTCCTGTTCAATTTGTCCAAACAATACCTTAAGCTGATCAGAAAGTGTTGTGCTAACGAACGGATGTTGACGATTATTTTCAAATTTTGTGCGTAAGGCTTTCATCTCTTTAACTGTTTCATCATAAGAGACTTCTTGTTCGTAGATAACGTTCTCACGGTTTTCTAAATACTCGAAGCTAGCTTGATGAGAAACCCAAACCCTACCTTTGATCTCTGTTAATAAACCTAGGAAATCTTTGCGTGTGTCCTCTGAATAACGATACATATTTAGTAAGATATTTGCATCAAAAACAAATGTCGATTTTTCCCACAAACGTTTTAAATCTTCTTCAGATTCTTTAAAGTAACCGGGGAATAAGTCTCGCATATTGCTGCTCATGTCTTAGCCTTAATTAAATGTAGTCAGTGGAAGCTGGTTCAAATGAACAGGCTTTTACAAGCGAATGATTGGCTTCTTCTTCCCTGAAAGGCGTTCTCTTATTGGATTAAGAGCTTGGCCTGCGTTTGTTTTTTATTGGTTATACATTACGCTATTGGGTCTGTTTATTGCAATGGGTTAGCGCACTGTTTTGTCCTAAAGGTTGAAATTAAATCATTAAAAAGTAGAGTGTTACAGTTTGTATTGTTAGCCTGTCTTTGCACATGCGGCTTCTTTTTGCTTTGCTTTTATAGTTAGGCGTCTTCGCAGTTGTCTCGCATCGACTCGAATATGAGTTGATTACATAGCTTGTCTGCTAACTGCTGCGCTGTTTCACTTGTTTGATGGCGTTGGATTATTCGTCACTTGCTTTGTAGTAAAGAATGGTTAAGATATTGCTTCCAAAGTAGAAATTAATCAAAATATTTTTGCATGAGAGGGCATTTAGCAATGCCACTTCGTTACGCTCATGTACCCATTTGAAGGAGCTCCCACTAATAACATGGCCACCCACTTTAAGTGGCTAAATTATCAACACTGTACTAGGCTTTGGTTATTGCTTAATAATCGGTGATAGATGATGGCCAGACCAAGAGAAACACTCGTGAGTTTAGAAGATACGCCTTACTACCACTGCTGTTCTAGAGTGGTGCGTAAAGCCTTTCTATGTGGTTTTGATGCAAGCTCTGGTGATAACTATGAGCATCGCCGTGAGTGGGTTGATTCTCGGATATTAGAGCTTGCGACGATTTTTGCCATTGATATTTGTGCTTATTCGGTGATGAGTAATCATTTACATGTGGTGCTAAAAGTGGATATTGATACCGCCAAAAACTGGTCTGATTTCGAGGTGCTTACCCAATGGCATAAAGGCTTTAAAGGCACATTGCTGACCAATAAGTTTGTTAAAGGTGAAGTGCTTAATGAGTTTGAGTTACAGGCTGTGAATGACTGTATTACTCAATACCGACTACGCTTGACTGATATCAGTTGGTTTATGCGTTCACTGTGTGAACCTATTGCCCGAATGGCCAATAAAGAAGATAACTGCACTGGTCGATTTTGGGAGGGGCGCTTTAAATCCCAAGCATTATTAGATGAAGCTGCAGTACTTGCGTGCATGGCCTATGTGGACTTAAACCCTATCCGCGCCAAGATGGCTACAGCCCCTGAAAGCTCCGATTACACCAGCATTGAGCGCCGGATAAACTCAGCCATGAAAGGTGAGCAACCCGCGGAGTTACTGCCTTTTGTGGGCAATGAACGTTTGGATATGCCTAATGGTTTGATGTTTAGCGTCAAAGATTACATTGTGCTGGTTGAAGATACAGGGCGGATTATTCGTGATGACAAACGCGGTGCCATAAGCGCGAGTAGCCAGGATATTCTCAATAGATTGAATATTCCTGCTGAAAACTGGTTAAAAATCACTACTGAGTTTGGTGCATTATTTAAAGGAGCTGTAGGGGCGTTACCTGCATTAACTGAATATTGTGAACATCTAGAGCGCAAGCGGCGACAAGGTGCAGCTAACTGTCAGCGATGGTTGTGCGCTTAATAAATCATTTCTTAATTTCAAGTAAAAGTATTCCCCACTTGATTGATATCAAGCTTTTCTGCTGGATTGAATTTAGTTTATGACTTAATTTTGGCGATTAATTATGAAATTTTCAGTCCTTTGGCAGGGTTCATCCCTTCAGTAAATGATTGTTGGTGTTAGCAACTTAAAATGAAAAGCGTTATGTTATAACTTCAAAATAATGGGTGGCTATGTATTTTTTACAAGCTTCATTAATAAGTGCGTCACGTTTTTGAGCTTGTTTGCTGTTATGGCTTTTATCATCTAGCACTATGGCTGCAACAAACTCCATGGTGTCGGGTTTACACAATATATAGTCGAAGTGCTTGGCTGAAATTCGATTAAATGCGGTTTGCCAATTGCTACGGTTTAACCCTTTCTCTGGGGTAAGCACATCGGCAACTCGTACTTTGGCAAATACACGATATTGATCTGCACAGGCAGTATCAAGCACACCCAAGAATGAGCGTTCTGCATGGCTGAATAACTTGGTTTTACGGCGATAATTTAATTGCTGAGGGCGGCTAATAAAGGCGATAAATAGCCTAATAAGCACGATAAATACAAATGCTAAAATAAGGTAGGTGAAATCCATTATTCATCCTTGAATTGAACAAGTGGTCAGAGTGAACTTAATTTTTTATCTTTGAAAGGTGCATATTACTAACGATTTTGAATAAATGGTCGTCTTATGTGCACAATTGCCATTTCGCTGCCAAGTTCCCAAAAGCATGCTGCATCGATATGTGGACAACGATATCTAACTTCGTAACTCCTGTAGCCATAATCATGGCAACCAGTACGAACTAAAAATACTCCATCTTTATCACGTCCAATCCTACATACGGCAGCCTTTTTCAATGTGCCAACATACATGCCTAAATAATATTGTGGAAATCCTTGTTCGAAATTGCTGACAATTGCCTTTACTGCTTTTTCGCTAACGCCTTCTTCAATTTCAAGCTCAGTTTCTGAATGTACTATTGAGCTAAAAAAGAGAAATAAAGCACATAGGGTTCTTAACATCATGTAATCACATAATCCTTTAAGTGAAACAAGCGGATGATTGGCTTCTTCTTCCCTGAAAGGCGTTCTCTTATTGGATTAAGAGCTTGGCCTGCTTTGTTTTTACTAGTTATACATTACGCTATTTGGTCTTAAATGTGCAATGCCTTTAAGCATCAACCTGTGATTAAAATCATTTAAAAATAGTGTGTTAGATTTGGCGTTGCTAATTTACGCTCGCACATGCGGCTTCGAGACTGTAACAAATTTTGTGTAACTGCTTATCAACACGTACTCTATAGAGAGTCAAGGATAGGCAGATACTCATGAACAAAAAAGATA
>NZ_JAUOQU010000019.1:0-95322 GCF_030547195.1 Shewanella sp. 6_MG-2023
ATTATTGAGTTCGAAGACAGAATTGTGAAGCATATTAACTAAATTGCAGTTACACAGAATCTGTTACACCCTCACTAAAATAAGCTTTATCTTTATCGCTTTGATTGGCGGCTAGCATTTGCTAGCCGTAATTTTTTAACCATAATGACGGTATATCAATGAACATGCATTCTATTTCTAAGTGCCTAACTGTACTTAGCTTTATTATTGTTACCATAGTGGTGACTGGCTGCGCAACGTCTTACCCTGAGGTTGAGGACGGTTTTCAAACGGATTGGGACTCGAAAAAATACCATGCTGATTTGTACTTAATCCCTACTGCACCAGAAGCCTTAGCGAGGCGTATTGAGCTAGTGCGTCAAGCCAAAAGCTTTATTGATATGACTTACTTCTCATGGAATAAAGATACGTCGGGATTAATGCTTTTTGCCGAAATTAAGCAAGCTGCCGATCGCGGTGTAAAAGTCAGAGTAACCCTTGATGACTTGTTGGTGTTTAATGAAAAGTGGCTTGCAGAGCTCGCCCACCATCAAAATATCGATATTCGTATTTTTAACCCTTTCGACTCTCGAAAAATGGGTTGGATTGGCCGTGCGATGGACTTTCAAATTCATCAGCAACAGCTGGATAATCGCCTGCACGAAAAGTACTTTAACGTTGATGGTCACAATATGATTTTAGGTGGCAGAAACATTGGCGATGACTACTTTGGCTATAGCACTGAGGCAAACTTTTTTGATTTAGATGTCATTTTTAAAGGTGATGTCATTAAGGCTTTTGAAGCGAATTTTGATGGGCTGTGGGGCACTGATTATTTGATCCCAATCGAAATGCTTGTAGAAGTGAAGCAGGTGGGAGTATTTACCGAGTTTGAAAAAACTTATCGGCAACAAACTGAAAACCGCCAACAAGTGGTGAATGCGATTAATCAGCAAGTGCAGAGCTTAACAGAAGTGGGTTATACCGCAGCTGTTGTGAAACCTGTCTTTGATTCGCTTGAAAAGATGAAAGACAGTAAGCCATATTTTAGAAGTCGAGTTGAAAATCTAATGACTGATCCGGTGAATGATGCCAAGAAAGCCGTAATTTCAACGCCTTACTTAATTCCAACCGATAATAAATTTACCATTATTGAAAAGCTTAGTGCCAATAATGCACAGATCACTTTAATCACAAATTCATCGGCATCAAATGATTCGGGGTTTGTGCCGGCATACTTTGAAAAGCATCGCCCACTGTTATTAGATATGGGGGCGGATTTATATGAATATAAAGATCATGCTAAAAATAGTGATCATTTTTACCATAGTGATACTTATTACCATAATAAGACCTTTATCTTTGATGACTTATATTCCTACATTGGATCATCGAACTTTGATCCACGTTCAGATTTTTTAAATATTGAGTTTGGGGTGTTAATCAAGAGCCCAGAATTCGCCTTGACGTTAGAGCATTACTTACTGGCCAATAAAGAATTGCTTTATTGGCATGTAACTCAACAAGAAGACGGCAGTATTAACTGGCAATCAGGTGATGAAAGCTATGACGCTTCGCCTCATTATGGTGGTTGGCATGCTTTACCGGATTGGCTGATAAGGAAAATGAATGGCGAGTCAGAGCTTTAATTAAAGCCATATTTAGTGGTTAGTACGCTTTCTTTACGTAAGTCATTTAACGCCACAATATAAGAGCATGTTAGCTAAGAGTTTGTTAGGTAATAGATTACTGACTAAGAGATTATTTGCTAACAGATTATTTGCTAACAGATTATTAGCTGAGAGGATTAGTTGAGAGTTTGTTAGCTGAAAGGATTAGCTAGAAATAAACAATAATCCATTGTTTTTATATACGTCCAACCCCTTGCATGATAATGAGTTTGTAGGGTTTCATTGCAGTTTAAGCAACAAATACTCGTTAATGAGCTAAATTTAATCGCGGTTATTTTTAACTAATAATAGCTATAAAAAAGCACCCAAGTTCTTTATAAAAGGCAAGGGTGCTTGATAAACACTAATTAGTTGCTGGAAGCCGTTACTCCACCACCACCAGAGCCACCACCGAAACCTTGAGCACCAGGCGCTGGAGCTGCTCCAAATGTGCCACCACTGGCAGTGAGTGTCTCCTCAAAGACCTCTGCAACAATTGAAGGGTCTATACCATTTGCAATAGCGATAGCCAATGCATCATCAGCGTTCATTCCTGCAGTTTGTGCAGAACTAAGCACTTCTAATATAGTTGCGGTTTTGCCAAAAGTCGCCTGTAAAGCAAAAGCGAGGATATTGGTTTGTTCTGCAGGTGATGATTGCATTTGAGTGAGCGTGTAATAAGCTAAACTCGTCCCTGAATTAGCAGCTGTCTGAACGCCATTGGTAAAATCTGTTTGAGATACAGCATATGCTCCTGCTGACAACGCCGTTGAAGATATTGCAGCAATCAAAATGAGCGTTAATTTGTTAGGGTACATTTATTCTGCCTCATGGTTTGATGGGGGACAAAAGTCACTGAGTTGTAAAGTACAGCTCCATGAACTATCTAATGTCACTGGTATAAGAGTAGTCAAATTTTGAACAGCATACAAACAGTTGCCTTGAAGACCATCCACATGGATATTGGAAAAAATGCCTATCATGGCTGCTGTTTCCAATTGCGCAGCGATGACTTTTAATCCAATACCATGGCATATTTGGGTAACTGTCTGGACAAAAAAGCGTGTGTCAGCTTGATCTATATCATGTACAAAACAAGGATCAATCTTTGTAAAATCAACATTTAAGTTACGTATATAGTGAAATGAATTTAAATTGGCACCAAAATTCTCTATGGTGATACCAATATTTAATGCTTTAGCTGTGTTAATAAATGCGCTTGTAGAGTCTAACGAAAGAATTACACTCGACTCATTAATTTCATACAAAAGTGGTGGAAGATTTTTTTGTGATTTTTGATATAAATTGAATAGCCAATGGGTAAATATCGGGTTTTGTAATGCACTATTACTAATGTTAATAGCGATTCGCGTTTTTTTTATGTGTCTTAATTTGTAAAAAATGAAGCAAGTTACTGCCTGTTCAAGTTCGAGTAATATGCCTAATTTATCAGCCATTGCGTACACTTCAATTGTGGGAAGAGTTTCATCCTCGAGTTTAAAGCGAACAAAGGACTCCACGTAGATAATTGATTGATTATTACCAATGACAGGTTGAAGCATTAAATCAAAAATTTTATCTAAAGGGATGCACTTAAGCGCTAAATCCTCCGTTTTGCAGTGGTTAAGTTCGTTGATAAAATATTCGGTAAATTGCGTTAAAATGTGAGTCCATTCTTCACGAGAGTGATTGTTTTTAGGCTGAAGAGTGCTTAATTTTGTGGTTTTATCTAAATATGAATTTGCAATTAATTGCGTGTCTAACCGTTTGAGAGTATCGACAATCATTTCATGGGGCTCAATGCATGTAACTGCATACTTGGCAAAACCATACTCAAACTCTTCATTATCTTCAGTCGCTAAAATATCAGTTAAGTTCTTATCGACCAATTTTATAGCATCTTCTGTCATTGGTGATATCAAAGCAAATTCAGAACCTGAAATTCTATAAAGTTGTGCATCATGCATTGATTTAAGGTGTTTGCATATGACATCAGCTCCCAATTGAATATAGGCATCACCATGAGCATAGCCTTGCTTATCATTAACACTTTTTAATGATGACATTGATATTAAAGCTAAGTAAGACCGATTACCATGCTGTTCAAATTGAGACTGAATAGATTCGAATTTTTTTAATAATGAACGTCTATTGGGTAGTTCGGTTAGGGGGTCAATATAGGCTTGCTTAGCTAAGCTTTCGGCAAGAGTAGTCTGTTCATTAAAAGCCCGTTGAATATTTTCAACCATCCGGTTAACAACATTTACGACAACTTTAAGCTCTGTAGTGAAAGGGGTAATTGAGTTAGTTGTGAAGTGTTTTTTTGCCGCAAAATTGGCTTGTTGCTCTATGGCTTTTAGTGGTGTTAAAACTGCTTTTAAAATGAAATACGCAATTAGTAGGGCAATTAACAGTTGGACTAGTGTCGTGCTAAGTGAAGTTAATGCGTATTGCCATAAACTATTATAGGAAGTACCGACGTGTGATTGTACCTCTAAGGTTCCAGCTACACGCCAACCATCGTTAACTTCGCTGCTCATTGTCGGTGGATTTAACGGAAAAAGTGCAATAAACCAAGATGGAACTGATAAGGATACTGAAGGGTTCGTGCGCTGAAATTGTACTGCGTGGTCATTATCTGAAAATTGTATTACTTGGTAATAGCCCGAGTCAAAAATAGCATTAGTCATTGTTTCAGCAACAACAAGCCCTTTTTCATGCATGTAAGGTGAAATTGAAAGCCCTAAACTATGCGCAGCTCCCTGAGCATGAGAAGCAAGTTGATTGTTTAGGTAACCTTTCATACTGGAGATATTGTTATACAAACCAAAACCAAAATTGAGAATAGACAAGCAACTGATAAGTAGAAATAACTGTAATTTTAACGACATTCCATTCTTAACCATTTATTCGCTCCAAAACCATATGACCATAATTACTCACCATTTTCTATTCTAGTTATTAAATCGGTCCAATTTGCTGTACGGCTACTAGTTGGCCTGGTAGAACCTAACCCTTGGGCTTTTGTTAACCATAAGCCTTGACTGTTAAATGAGTAAATTGGTTTTAAATCAGTCCGTTGATTTGATTTTTTAATGCTTGTTGTCAAATTATCTAATACTAAGGGCATGGCCTTAGGGTTATCAAAATAAATAAGTACCATGTGTGGTTGGTCAATTAATAACGCTCTAACATACATTAAGCGCATTTTTTCTTCGCTGACTCCCATTGCTTTTAAAGTAAAGTACTTAAAAATTGCAAAGTCTTCGCAATCGCCACCTTTAGTGCCCAATGACTCTATCGGTGTCCCCCAGTAATCATTTTTATTCCAATGTTCGATATCGCTGACAAAATTAATATGTCGATTGGCAAATTGATTAACCAAGTGCAAGCGTTCACTGTCAGAAAACTCAGCTCCCTTTTCAATAATTGATTGCCACTTATGAAAGTCATCGATTCTGTTAAGTCCATATTTTAGTTCAATTTGAGTAAAAAACGCGCCAGAAAAAATATTGTGGTTCATTGTTGAAAAGCAAACAGCAGAAAACACTATTGGTATTAACAGCCAATAGCGTTGCCAATTCAAATCAACACGCAATGAATTAATTTTCTCACCCAACCTATCCATAGAGATGCTAAAACTGTAGCAAAAATGTGCAATAAGGGATCTGTAAATTTCATCATAGCGAAGTTGGCCTTAATGATCGTCAATATAATGACGTATTTAATTAGGTGCCTCATGCAGTGTTCTAAGTTTAAGCTCCGAGATTTCTAGGGACTAAACTATTGCAAAATTGTTACATTGTTTGTTAGTACTTACTAACTTGCTTTGTTTTTGGCACGGATCTTGATTGAATTATGTACAGCTATTTAGGGCGATTTAATGGCCTTATTTTATAATTATTACTTAACACGCTTAATTTTGATTTTTAGTTATTGTATTTAATCGTTTTTTGTTGTTGCTAGCTTTAGTTCCCCTAAGTGGTTGGTGTTTATTAAAGTTAACATTGCACCAAAATACAGCAGCCTCAGGCATAGATGGATGCGTTCTAAGCTCTGAGGATCCACCAAGTGCAAGGGTGACCTATACTAAAGTACTACTCTTGGCTCGCAGTAATAGTACTTAGTTTGATACCGAGGTGAGTAATTAGGCTACTTTAGGTTGATTTTTGAATTGAGGTTATAGGGTTTCAAAAAACTGACAGGGGTTTCATGTATGCTTCAATGTAACATCATTGTTAAGTGGGCTTGATGAAGCCGATTAACTTAGATGGCGTAGACTTTAATGAAGATCAATTTTGATTTTCATACTTTGTACCGAGATTCATGTGAGTGTCTATACTTTCATTTGTTGCTAAGTTTTCTGGTTGGATTTGAAAGTTGAAGCGTCCTAACAACCAATCAAATTTGTAAATTATTAGCTAAATTATTCATAACTTTTATAGCAATCTGGAAGCTAAAATTCAGTGCGGTAGCGTGGCTAAAGCCATCTAGAGATATGTGGAATTATAATTTTTTGCTCTTGAATTTACCGATAAAATTTACCACAAAACATTAACTTATATGTTAAAAAGGGTGTTTTTTTAAATGAAAATAGCAATTGCTGGTACAGGTTATGTTGGCTTATCGAACGCTATGTTACTTGCTCAACACAATGAGGTTGTTGCTGTAGATATTATTGAGTCCAAAATTAACCTCCTCAATGACAAGGTGTCGCCAATTACCGATACTGAAATTGAAGATTTTCTTGCAAATAAATCGTTAAACTTTACAGCGACCTTAGATAAAGTCAGCGCCTACCAAGGTGCTGATTTTGTGATTATAGCCACTCCTACGGATTATGATCCTCAAACAAATTATTTTAATACTTCTTCTGTAGAAATGGTTATTGAACAAGTGACTTCGATTAACCCTAGCGCTGTGATGATCTTAAAATCTACTGTGCCAGTTGGATATACCGAACGGATAAAGGCAAAGTTAAATTGCGATAACATTATTTTCTCACCGGAATTTTTACGTGAGGGAAAAGCACTGTACGACAATCTATATCCTTCAAGAATAATTGTGGGAGAGAAGAGTAAACGCGCTGAAATATTTGCTGAGTTAATGGTTCAAGGGGCATTAAAGCAAGATATCAAAGTCTTGTTTACCGAGTCGACAGAGGCTGAGGCGGTCAAACTATTCTCAAATACGTATTTAGCCTTAAGAGTGGCTTATTTTAATGAGTTAGACACCTATGCAGAATCCCTTGACCTAGATACCAAGCAGATAATCGATGGAGTAGGTTTAGACCCTCGTATTGGCAATCATTATAATAACCCCTCTTTTGGTTATGGCGGCTACTGTTTACCAAAAGATACTAAACAACTGCGAGCTAACTATGCTGATGTGCCAAATAATCTGATAACAGCAATTGTTGACTCTAATACCACTCGAAAAGACTTTATTGCTAATTCTATTCTAAAGCGAAACCCTAACACTGTAGGTATTTATCGATTAATCATGAAGTCAGGATCAGATAACTTCAGGGCCTCAAGTATTCAAGGCGTGATGAAGCGCCTTAAAAGTAAAGGCATAGAGGTGATTATTTATGAACCTGTTATGGAGCAAGATACGTTTTTTAACTCACCAGTGTACCGAGATTTAGCAGCATTTAAAGCTAGTGCGGATGTGATTGTATCTAATCGAATTACAGCCGATTTAAATGATGTATTAGAAAAAGTCTATACCCGAGATTTGTTTGGCAATGACTATTAGTAGCTTTGGAACTTTGTGAATATTTGAAACGAAAGAGCAACTAACCTCGGTACTGTTAAAGGACTAAAAGTGATTCATGCCTGAAATTTCAAATGGGAAAAAATTAGCTAGTTCAATGCTCTATAGCGTAACAGGTCGATACTTAGTGTATTTAGTGCAGTTACTATCAATGATGATACTAGCGCGAATATTTACACCTGAAACTTTTGGTATATTTGCTGTTATTCAAGTATTTGCTGTATTTTTTGCCCTATTAAGCGAGATGGGTTTTGGGCCTGC
Source organism: Shewanella sp. 6_MG-2023 (assembly GCF_030547195.1). Taxonomy (NCBI): domain Bacteria; kingdom Pseudomonadati; phylum Pseudomonadota; class Gammaproteobacteria; order Alteromonadales; family Shewanellaceae; genus Shewanella; species Shewanella sp. 6_MG-2023. The sequence continues at coordinate 7,686 of NZ_JAUOQU010000019.1, forward strand.
TTTAATTAATGAATCCAAAATATCAACGCAGATGCGCGATGGTATTTACAGTTTTACTTGGGTTTTGGGTGCTGCGGTTTCTGTAATTTTCTTTATCATATCTCCACTTATTGCTTGGTTTTATGGTGATGACATATATCAATATTTAGTTATTCCGGTTGGCATTAGTATTGTGTTTAACACCTCGGTTATAGTGCCGATGTCTGCACTAAACCGAGAGAAAAAATTTATTACCATAGCGCGATGTGAAGCAATAGCAGAGATCATTTCCGTTGTGTTTTTACTGCTCACTTTAGACTATTTTGAACCTATATGGGCGCTAGCGATAAAGCCTTTGGTCGTCTCAATTTTTCGATATATTTTGATACTGTTTGCCGCTAAGAATACAGAAGAAGGTATTCCGCACTTTGGCCGAGAATTAGGCCATGTTAAAAAAATATTGGCTTTTTCAAAGGATCAAGCCGGCTTTAATTTTTTAAACTACTTTTCAAAAAATTTAGATAATATCTTAGTGGGTAAGTACTTAGGTGCAACAAGCCTAGGGATATACGATAAAGCCTATCGATTGATGAGATACCCACTGTTAATATTAACATTTGCAATGGCGCCGGCAATACAACCTGTTATGAAGGAGCTTAGAGAAAACCCTCCTGAATTTGAACGGTTACATATAAAGTTTACTAAATATATGTCATTGCTTGGTGCTTTAGTCGGAATATTAATATGTATCTTTGCCGATGAAATCGTGTTCATTTTACTTGGTGATAAATGGGGGGATGTATCTATATTGCTTAGAATTCTTTCTATTTCAATTCCAACTCAAGTAGTTATTAGTTCAAGTGGTGGTTTCTATCAAGCTGCGGGTAGAGCAGATTTATTATTGAAATGCGGCTTTTACCATGCCATCACCAGCGTAAGTGCCATTGTTATCGGGGTATATTTAGGTGGTTTAGAAACGCTTTGTTGGTTAATAGTTATCAGTTTTACAATTAATTTTATTCAATGCTACCTGCTAATGAGTAAACATATTTTTCCTTCAGGCCTGTCAAGTGTATTTGGTACGATATCCTACGGGGTTATCAGCAGTGTAATTATTTTAGCTGCAAATTTTGTATTAGCGACTAATTTTTGATTATTAATATTTGGTGTCAGTCAGTGATTTATTTTAATTTTTCTCCGTTTTACTTTACATGTTCAATATGCATTTTATTTGAATGGGTTCTTAATGGTTTATTTAGCACTATTAAAGATAGGTAAAGGGCTTAGCAAATGAGTTATAAATATACAGTCATTATCCCTCACTATAACAATATCAATGGTTTGAATAAATTGTTATCAACAATACCTTCCAAAAACTATGTGGAAGTTATAATTGTAGATGATAATAGTCATTCGAAAGTGACTGGCTATATAGATGAGTTTATGGTTAAGCATTATGAAAACTTGACTGTGCTGACTAATGAATCAGGTTATAAAGGTGCTGGCGCGGCAAGAAATATTGGGATAAAGCATGCTAAAGGAGAATTTATCATATTTGCTGATTCCGATGATTATTTTGTAGATAATGCTTTTGATACTATCTGTTCTGGTCTTAAAAAAGATTGTGACATTTGCTACTTTAAACCAACCAGTTTTTGTTTGGTTGAAAAAGAAAAGTCAGACAGGCATGTTCGATATGCTAAATTGATTGATAACTATTTACAGTCTGAATGTGAAGATATCCGCTATAAATTTTATGTCCCCTGGAGCAAGGTGTTTAGACGTAAATTCTTAGTTGAGAATAATGTTCGCTTTGATGAGGTTTTAGCATCTAATGATGTGATGTTCTCTTTAGTGTCAGGGAGTAAAGCGAATAAAATTAGTGTGTTGGATGAAGTTTTTTATTGTGTGACCAGAGGTGTTGGTACCTTAACTGTTAACCGTTCAAAAGAGGTTGTTTCTTCTAGAGTTGAGGTGGCTTTGAGAGAGTCATCCTACATAATAAATGAAAAAATAAATACCGAAAATCATTCAGTTATCTCAGTATTTAAATTGGCAGGAGATAAAATAGATCCCCCTTTGGCTTTGTCGACCTTGTTTGCGTTTTCGAAAGGTCATTTACCTTTTTTTCCCCAGTCATATAAGAATTATATTAAGAATCCAAGATTGATTTTAAACAGGGTTTTATCTAAACCCGCTGTAGATTCTTCAAAGAGTAGCAAGTATAAAAAATATTCATTTTATTGCTCATTGTCTATTTTGTTTTTATATGAATGTGAAATGATAATTTTTAGTTGATAGCATTATTTTAATGAACAATATTTATCTTTTAAATGGATTTATAGGAAATTTGTTTTCGTAAGATGCTTTAACATAAGGATTTAATTATGTTGGCTAGTCGAAAGCTTGAAATTGACACGTTACGGGGGTTGGCATGTATATTGTTAGTTAGTTATCACGTAATTGGATCTTCATCTACGCAAGGAATGAGAATAGACTCAGGCGTATTACGTGATATTAATGATGTGTTTATTTATATTCGTATGCCGCTTTTCTCATTTTTATCAGGACTCATATATGGTATGAGACCCTTAAAAAGCAATTTTATTCCTTTTTTAAAAAAGAAAACGGCAAGATTGCTATACCCTATGCTAACGGTTGGAACTTTGTTTGCTTTGTTACAGTTTTATGTGCCAGGGACTAATCGAGAAACGATAAACTTTTGGCTTATGCATATTATTCCTGTCGACCATTATTGGTTTTTAGAGGCGATTTTTTTAGTTTTTTGTTTAGTTACTTTGTTTGAGTTTTTTAATCTGCTCAATAGTTATCTAACGTCTGTTTTTATTTTGGTTCTTTCTATCGTTATTTACCTTTTAGGCGTTGATGTTAACTATTTATCTTTAGATGGTTTTTTTTACTTATTACCATTCTTTTTATTTGGCATGATGAACTCAAGGTTCCCCTCTGCTGTGCAAAAAATGTTAACTGTTAGTTTAGCGATACTGGTGTCTTACGGGTTATCGTTATACTTTGACTTCGATGACAGAGCATTAAGAATTGGCATTGGATTTAGCTTTTGTTTTACTCTGTTTTTATTGAAAATAAAGATGAAATGGCTTTCGTACATTGGAGTTTATTCTTTTTCTATTTATTTGTTCCATGTGTTCTTTACGGCATCAAGCCGGATTTTTTTAAATTATTTTGATGTATTAAATACGAGTTTAGTTTTTATGGTTGGGCTTACAGCAGGCATCGCAGGCTCTATTGTTATTGATAAACTATTAAGTAGTAATAGTTGGATGACTCATTACGTGTTAGGTAGGTAGTATGTTGGATAAAGACAATGATGTTAACAAGTTGACCGTGGTGATCCCTACTTATGGCAGAGCTGAAAAGATTTTAAAATCAATACATTCTTGTCAGCATCCAGATATATCAATTGTGGTGATAGATGATAATGGACTAGATACACCTAACCAGGTTTCAACTAAAGCACTAATAGATAACGTAGCCCCTGAGTTTAATGGCCGCTTATTATATTATGCTTTAAATGATAATTCAGGCGCTTGTATAGCACGTAATAAAGGGATTGAATTAACCAAAAGCTCAATCGTCACTTTTTTAGATGATGACGATATGCTGCTTGTTGAAGCAACCTTAGCTAAACTTCAATTTTTTAATGAGCACAGCGAGTACGATATTTGTTGCAGTGATATGTACTCTAAGTTTAATGGGAAAAAATATCAGTTAGATTTCTGCCACTTCAAGGGAACCACTCCGATTGAATTACTCGAAGATGGTAACTGTTATACTCCTATGGTTATGGGCAGAAAAAAAGCATTGATGCAAATTGGTGGCTTTGATAATTGTAAAAAATACCAAGACCATGTGCTAATCCTTAAAATACATTTAAGCAAGCTAAGTGTGCTGTTTTTTAAGCAGCCAACATTTATCCATGTGGATCATGATGAGTATCGAATTTCAAATACACCGTGTTCTTATCAGACGGTTAAGCTTAGATTTGAATATGAAGAAAAGTTACTCAACAGTCTTAATTTAGACGATGCTGAGTATCAGAGATTGAAAGCGATTATATTATATAGGAAAAAATATCTTTGTTTTTATTATATAGTGATGCCAAGACTCAACTCCTTTAAAAAAAGGTTTATTGGTACCAAAAGATTTTTGTATTCGATAGAGCAAGATGGTAATGCTATTTTTATTAATGGTAAATCATTTTTTTATGCACTAAAAACCGTAACAGGCTTACCTTTATTGATAAAAAGAATGGCTTATAAAATAAAACATAGTAATTAACAAGGAGTACTTGTGGATAGTCACTTATCATATAGCGATGATGATAGTATTCTAAATGTTAAGTTTTCATTTGTTTTTGCTGTTTTAATATTGTTTTCTATATTTACTCCTTTTTTATCGTTTCTTTGTTGTGCTTTTTTGATTGTTTATACTCACAACTATAAATTGGTAAAGCTACTACCTATATCGCTTGTGTTTTTCTTTATTTTAATCAATTTTAATCGAGAGTTTTTCGTAAAGGGTAACGACCTAGAATGGTATTATACTTACTTTACTAATTTTTCAGATTATGAATTAGGTTTTTTTAATGCTTTTGAAGATGATCTGGCTAGCGTGTCATTGAAAGCAAGTGAGCCCCTGTATCATTTCTTTGTTTATATCTCGAGTAAAGCGACCAATGGATATTATCCAGCTTATATTCTCTGGGTACACTGTGTGATTTATCTGATTCCAACCTTTGTGATTATCGAGATCTGTAAGCGCGAAAAAGTAAATGTCTTGATATGTTGCTCTTTGGTTTTGTTTCAAATGTTGGTGTTTTATGATTTTGGTAATGCATATAATTTAATCAGACAACAGGTGGCCAGTTCGTTTCTTGTGCTGACTTTTTATTTTATGTATATAAAAAAGCCATGGTTTTGTTTGTTTTTCTCTATTGTTTCAGTGTTTACTCATAATTCAACGGTTTTGATGGCCGCACTAATATTATTGTTTTGTTTGTACAATATTAACTACATATCATACAAGCTATTACTAACGGCAACGGTGTTGTTATCTATTTTTTATGTTGCTGTATACTTTAACCTTAGTGGTCACTATGAAGATCTCGAAGATAAATCAAGAGGTCTAGTTGTTAAACTGATTGATTTTAGTATTTTTATTTTTAGTGGGATAATTGTATTTTTTTATGACTCAAAATATAGGAATGTTTACCGTTTTTTAGTGGTGTTATTCATTGCTCTGATGTTTTGTCATATTAGTTCTTTTTTACCTCTAAGATTTTTAACCTTTTATGATTCTTTTAAGTGGCTTAACTATTTTATCATCTTTAATTATTTCAGCACTAAGCTCTCATATTACAAAAATGCTAATTTAAGTATTTTTACTTCTTGTTTGATCTTAGGCTTTACCTATTTCAACCTGAAGCTTACTTATACAGCATATATATATAATGGTAGTTTTCTAGATTTTGTTATTGATTCACCCATTTATTATTTAGGTATTGATTTATGAAAGTGTTACTTATAACTACTTGCGTTTATAATGAAACTAACTACTCAGACTTTAAACGCCTAGTTAATAGCTTGCACTCGCAAAGTAGTGAGGCCGTCTTCTTTCATGCTGTTTTATTTCAAAACTACACTCAGACTGAAATGATTCAACCCGCTAATAATGATAATTATTGTGCCGAACACTTTTACATTAAAGATATCATTTCACTATCTAAAGCAAGAAATTTTATTATCGAGAGAGTTTTCGATCTTCTTAGTGATTATGATTACATTTCCTTTCCCGATGATGATTGCTGGTATCCTACGAGTTTTTGGCTCAATTTTGAAGGGTTAGTAAGTACCAATGATTGCGACCTTTTTTATACCAAGTTTTGTTCCAGCCCGATAGATGCTGTTGGTGGTATTGAAAAGCATTCTGCTTATAAATTGGTTCAAAACGCGTCTTCAAACACCACTATTTATAAAAGTCAGATTGTCGCTGAATTGAGATGTTTTAATGAGAGTTTCGGTGTTGGCAGTGAAAATAATGGTGGTGAAGATACTGATTTTGCCATTAGAGCAATGTTGTTATCTAAATATATATGGTTTAGCAACTCAAACCTAATTGGCCATCGCGATCCCATTGCTGAGTTCAGATATCGATACTTCAAAGGCTCTTTCGGCGTGTTAAAGAATCATTGCTTTAGCTCACTTGCATTGATGCTGATTACAGCAAGAAAAACCTGTGTAGGGTTAGTCTTTCTTTTTTCTAACAAAATTAAAGTTACTGACTTTTTCATAAGGTGAATAAAATGGATTTTACAAAAAAGAATAATTTTTTGGGTGTGAATTTTAATGACTTTACAGCCGATAATCTGGTTCATCATATTGTTAATTATAATGGTGAATATTCAATGCTAGTTACGCCTAATGTAGACCATGTCATCAGGTACAACTCTGATTCAAGCTTTAAAACTATATATGATAAAGCTGATATTACTGTCAATGATAGCCGAATTTTAAATCTCTTATCTAAGCTGGCTAGGGTTGATATCGGAGATGTTATTCCAGGTAGTGATTTAACCAAACGAATCATAGAGACTTTGCCAGAAAAAGATTTTGATATAACAGTTATTGGTTGCTCAGATGAAACTATATCCTTTGTAAAAGCTAAATATAAGTTACGCTCAGTTAATCATTATAATCCTCCGATGGGGTTTATTGATGATGATATTGAAGTAGGTAAGTGTGTTGATTTTGTATTAGCCAATCCTGCTAAATTAATATTTCTTTGCGTGGGCTCACCAAGACAGGAAATTCTATGCCAAAAACTTAAACAGGCAGGTGCTTCAGGTCTGGCTTTGTGTGTTGGTGCTTCCTTTTTATTTTTAAGTGGTGAGGAAAAAAGAGCGCCTGTGATATTTCAAAAACTATCACTAGAATGGTTTTTTAGATTAATGCAATCACCAAGAAGGTTATTTGGTCGGTATGTTATTAATGGCGTTAAAATTTTTCCGATATTCATAAAGTACATTCATCAAAAGCATTAATTAATCCTTATTAAAGTGATTGGTAACGCTCATCGCTCCTTTTTTAACGTTAAATTCCCTATTGGTCACTGTAAAAATAATTTTTATCGAGGTTGAATATGATTTTACCCGTAATTATGGCAGGTGGTTCAGGCTCTCGTTTGTGGCCATTGTCTCGCCAGCAATTTCCTAAGCAGTTTCTTACTTTGTTAGATAATCATTCAATGTTGCAAACAACAGCGAACCGACTAGATGGAATTATTCATTCAGCGCCCTTAGTTATTTGTAATGAAGAACATCGTTTTTCTGTTGCTGAGCAGTTTCGTTTAGGCAATATAGATAACAGCGGAATTATATTAGAACCCGAAGGGCGAAATACCGCCCCCGCAATTGCACTTGCTGCTATGTATGCGGTTCGCAATGGGCAAGACCCTTTATTATTAGTGCTAGCCGCAGATCATGTCATTAAGAATGAGACCGCATTTTGTGAGGCTGTCACCAAAGCGGTAACCCTAGCAGAACATAACCAATTAGTGACGTTTGGCATTGTGCCGACAGCGCCAGAAACAGGTTACGGCTATATTCAACGGGGTGAGTTACTCGCTGATGAGCTTGGGTTTGAGGTTTCTCAGTTTGTTGAGAAGCCGAATTTAGCAACTGCGAAAGATTATATTGCCACTGGGCATTATTATTGGAATAGCGGCATGTTTTTGTTTAAAGCCAGTGTTTATTTACAAGAACTTAAATTATATAGCCCTGATATTTTTGCCGCTTGTGAAGCCGCAATGGTCAACACTACTCATGATGTAGACTTTATTCGTGTCGATGAAGCGGCTTTTATTACAAGTCCCGAAGACTCAATTGATTATGCTGTTATGGAAAAGACCAAGCATGCAGTGGTTGTGCCTATGGATTGCGGTTGGAGCGATGTCGGCAGCTGGTCTGCATTATGGGATTTTGAAGATAAAGATCCCCATGGAAACGTCTTTAAAGGCGATGTTATTGGTATAGATACCAACAATAGTTATGTTAATGCCACTGAAAAACTGGTGGCAACTATCGGCTTAGATGATGTGGTTATTGTTGAAACTAAGGATGCGATTTTAGTTTCAAAACAAGCTGATGTTCAACAAGTTAAACATATTGTAGAACAACTGAAAACTCATGAACGCAGCGAGTGGCAACACCACCGCGAAGTTTATCGCCCTTGGGGGAAATATGACTCCATCGATCATGGCGGACGTTTTCAAGTCAAGCGAATTACTGTCAAGCCTGGGGCAAAGTTATCAGTGCAAATGCACTACCACCGAGCAGAGCATTGGATTGTGGTATCGGGAACTGCGAAAGTAACCAATGGCGAACAAGACATTTTATTAACTGAGAATCAATCTACTTATATCCCTGTTGGTGTTATCCATGCCTTAGAAAACCCAGGTAAAGTGCCTCTAGAATTAATTGAAGTGCAATCGGGATCCTATCTCAGCGAGGACGATATTGTCCGCTTTGAAGACAGATATGGCCGTGTAGCAACAAAAGGCGTATCAAATGCTTAATTCAAAACAAGTGATAGCTTCAAGTCATATCGGTTTTGGAACCAGCGGTGCCAGAGGTTTGGTATGTGATTTCACTGTTGATGTCTGCGCAGCTTTCACAGTGTCTTTTTTAAACACCATGCAAGACTCTTTTAATGTTCGCACAATCGCAATAGCGATAGATAATCGTCCAAGCAGTTTTACGATGGCACAAGCCTGTGCTGCAGCTCTAGAGCTGTGTGATGTAAAGGTTGTTTATTATGGTGTTATCCCAACGCCAGCATTAGCCTGTATTTCGATGATCCAAGAGGTTCCTTGTATCATGGTGACAGGAAGCCACATTCCCTTTGACCGAAATGGATTAAAGTTTTATCGGCCTGATGGTGAGATTACTAAAGCCGATGAAATAGCGATTTTAAATAGTGAATATTATTATCCTTGCGTAGAGCAACTACCCTTGCTTACCGTGGATAATGCTGCTGAAAATCATTACATAGATCGTTATGTGAGTTTATTTGATTCGCCATGGTTAACTGGTAAGCGCATTGGCATTTATCAACATTCAAGTGCTGGGCGCGATTTATATCCACTCATTTTTGAAAAGCTGGGTGCCGAGGTTATATCCATTGGTCGCAGTGATACCTTTGTGCCTATTGATACTGAAGCAGTTAGTGACGCAGATTGTCAAAAAGCGATCGAGTGGACGCACGAGTATCAGCTTGATGCGTTATTTTCCACTGATGGTGATGGTGACAGACCATTGCTCGCTGATGAGCAAGGTAACTGGCTGCGTGGTGACATTCTGGGGTTACTTTCCGCCAAGGCGTTAGATATCGATGGATTAGTTGTACCCGTTAGCTGTAATACCGCCATAGAACTAAGCCACTATTTTGATCTAGTCGTAAGAACTAAAATTGGCTCCCCCCATGTGATAGCCGCGTTTTCTGAGGTAGAAAGGCAAAGTAGTCGTATTGCTGGATTTGAAGCTAATGGGGGCTTCTTGCTGGGGTCTACTATCGAGGTTAATGGACATAGTTTGACTGCACTACCTACTCGCGATGCTGTATTGCCTGTTTTGATGGTACTTCATAGTGCTTTGAGTAAGACTGATTCTAACTCTATTGCAGGATTAGTAGCACAATTACCCCAACGCTTTACCCATAGCGACCGTTTGACAGATTTTAATACTGAACGCAGTAAACAAATTATTAAATTAGGTTTACAGCAGCCAGAGTATTTACTTGAGCAATTAAACCTATCTAAAAATAAATTATTAGAAGTTAATTCTACAGATGGACTACGCTTAAGTTTTACTAATGGCAATATTGTTCATTTACGACCATCGGGTAATGCTCCGGAATTTAGATGTTACGCCGAAAGTGATTCTATATCCAAAGCTAAACAATTAGTTGAACATACTTTGTATCAGTTATTGAACATCAATTTAAATGCATCGTTAGTTAATTAGGTGAGCTAAATGGAAAGTCCATCAACACTTCAATTTGTCGGTACCCGTTCTAGTTTCTTATTGCGTATCTTTGATATTGCCATTATTGCCGCCGCATTAATGATCATGATGCATAGCTATAATATTACTTTCAATAAGGACTACTTATTAGTGCTGATTGGGGTGCTGTTTTTTTATAGCTATATTGGTGAGTCTTTAGGGCTTTATCGCTCATGGCGTTCAGGGCGGTTTTCTACCATGTGTAGGATCGTCTCTTTGGATGTAACACTTGCCTTTGTGCTTATGACCCTATTGTTGTTTGTATTTAAATATAGTGAAGTTTACTCACGAGTAACGGTGGGAGGCTGGTATGTATTAAGTCTTTTATCGTTAGTGACTTGGCGATTGTGTGTTCGTGAGATTAAACGTTTTCGCCGTAAAAAGGGCTATAGCGTCCAAAAAATTGCAATTGTTGGCTTAACGGAGGCTGGGCAGCGTTTATATGAACAAATACAGAAACATGATGAGTTAGGTTTTGAGTGTGTTGGTTTTTACGATGATCGAGACCCTGAACGTATTGAAAACTTAGACTTATCTTGCCTAAAAGGCACTATTAACGATGCTGTCGATGTTGCACGTAAAGGTGAAATTCAGAAATTATATGTTTGCTTACCTATGATTGCGGAGCAGCGAACTGCCGATATTATTTTAGCGCTAGGCGACAGCACAGTTGATGTGCTCATTACCCCTGATTTTTTATTGAAAAACTTAATGCATGCACGCATAGGCAGTGTTGGCGAGGTTGATACCTTAAGTGTGTTTGAGTCACCCGTTAACGGGATGATGCGCTTTTATAAACGTAGTTTTGACCTTGCTTTTAGCGTTATGGCATTAATTGTTTTAAGTCCTGTCTTATTGGTTATTGCTTTCGCGGTTAAATTAAACTCCCAAGGTCCTATTATTTTTAAGCAAGATAGATATGGACTTGATGGGCGAAAAATTAAAGTGTGGAAATTTCGCTCAATGACAGTGACTGAAAACAGTAATGTGGTTATTCAAGCGAAGAAAGGAGATGCACGAATAACCAATGTTGGCGCATTTTTACGTAAAACCTCGCTAGATGAATTACCACAATTTTTTAATGTACTCATGGGGGATATGTCGGTGGTTGGCCCAAGACCACATGCGATTGCCCATAATGAAGAATATAGACATTTAGTTTCCTATTACATGCTTCGTCATAAAGTATTACCTGGTATTACGGGCTGGGCACAGATAAATGGCTGGCGTGGTGAAACCGATACCCTTGATAAAATGGAAAAAAGAATCGAATTCGACTTGGCTTATATAAGAAATTGGTCTATTTGGTTAGATGTGAAAATTGTCTTTATGACATGCTTTAAAGGTTTTGTCGGTAAACATGTTTACTAAAAATCACAATCAAAGGAATAGGTGATAACAATGAGAACAAAGCTAAATATATTTACACTATTAGTCATCTCAGCTGGGATAGCAAATGTGAGTGCTGAAGAAAAAGCTGGGGTAATTACCACTGAGTCCGGTGTTGATTTTATTCCAGCATTAAATGCAGGCTTAAAATATGACGATAATATTGCCAGTAGAAGTACAAATGAAGAAGAAAGTTGGATATTAACCGTAGCCCCTGCGGTGCAGGCAAAGATGCTCGATGGGAATAACATTTATACTATTGATGCCGGTATTGAGTACGGTGATTATTTCGATAGTAGCGACGATAACTACCTTGATGCACTATTAAAAGCTCGCGCTCAGGTAGAGTTAAATCAAAGCAATCGTTTCAATCTTGAAGCTAAGTATTTTTACGGTCACGAAGATCGTGGTACTGGTGTGTTCGATTTTGGCTTTGATGATGGACTGCCAACAGAACCTGCTACCTATGATATTTTTCAAGGTGGTGGTTATTATGAGTATGGCGCTAAATCAACGCCGGCAAGAGTTAGGATTAATGGTTTATATGATTCTAAGGAATATACAAACTTTAAAGAATTAACCCAGTTCCGTAATAAAGATAACGTTAAATTAGGGGCTACCGTTTTTTATGATACTCGAGCAGCCACTAGTATTTTTCTTGATTACCAATATATTCAAACCGCTTATGACGTCATGGATCCTGGCGGAGATAGAGACAGTGATACCCAAAATTTACAGTTAGGTATTGAGTGGGAAGCAACCAGTACCACTGAGGGTTCTATTAGGATCGGCTATCAGAAAAAAGCATTTGATAATCAAGAGCGGGAAGATTTTAGCGGTGTAGCTTGGGATGCCAAGTTAACTTGGAAACCATTGACCTATAGTCAGTTTGACTTCTATACCGGTCGCAGTAGTGAGGACCCTGATACATTTGGTGATTATGTTCGTGAGACCACTTACGGGGTTAAATGGAACCATGATTGGAGCGACTTGTTTGGTACCACTCTCGGGTACGATCGAATACAAGACGATTACACAGGCTTTGAGCGTGAAGATACCACCAATGTTTATCGCGTTTCGTTCAATTTTGAAGTGTTGCGCTGGATGACGCTAAGAGCAGGTGCAGATATTGCTGACAATACATCAATACAAGAACGCTTTGATTACGATCGTAATATCTATTTTATCACTGCCGAAATGACCTTGTAATTATTGGTGCAATCATGAGATTTCTATTTTTAAGTCTAGTTTTAGCTCTTGTATCCATGATGCTGACATCGACTGCAGAGGCGGTCGAGTCTGATGATAGTTACCTATTAGGGGCTGGTGATACCATTATTATTCAAGTGTATGGTGAGGACGCCTTAACCTTGGAAACTCAACTCACCAATAGTGGCACCATTAATTTTCCTTTTTTAGGCCCAATTAAACTTAACGGTTTGACCATAAAACAAGTGGAGCAAATTGTTTATAAGGGTCTTAAAGGGGATTATTTTGTTGAGCCTAGTGTCTATGTCGGAATGGTGGAATATCGACCTTTTTATATTCACGGCGAGGTTAAAAAACCGGGTGGCTATCCATATCAGCCAGGAATGACAGTTAACCAAGCCATCGCACTAGCCGGTGGGCTGACTGAGCGGGCTTCAGAAGACAAAATCAATATTTCCCGAGAAGGCGCAAAGGTAAACTCCAAGCGTGGCAACATTAACAGTAAGATTTTTGCTGGTGATACTATTACCATTGAACAGAGGTTCTTTTAAATGACTCAGCAGGAAAGGCGAGCCAACCCATTGCCTCAAATTCAAATGGATCAGCTAATTGATTTCAAAAAGCTAATAAAACCTGTTATGCGTTTTAAATGGCGCATATTAACCTTTGCGATGTTGATTACTGCTTTGGTTATTTTTGTCGTATTGAAAATGACGCCAATATACAGTGCAAAGTCTACCTTATTGATCGAATCAGAACAGGCTAATGCTATTAAAATAGATGAAGTTTATGGTATTAATTCAGGGCAGCAAGAATATTATTTAACTCAATTTGAAATTATAAAATCACGCTCAATTGCAGAGCGAGTATTTAACGAATTAGATTTAATAAATCACCCTGCATTTGTCTCAGAACCAAGTTTGCTTAGTCAACTAGCCTATTTACTCGATTTTATTCCAAAAGAATATATTCCCGAAGAGTACCTACCTGATGACTTATTGCCTGAAGGGAGTGCTACAGAAAATGTTGACCAAGAAATTGTTAAGCAACAATTAATCGATACCTTTGCCGAAGATATCAGTATTTCACCGGTTAGAAAAACGCAATTGGTCCATATTCGTTATGAAAGCTCAGATCCCGCCTTGGCCGCATTAGTGGCTAATGTGGTGGGAGATACCTATATTTTAAGTCAATTGGAAGCAAAGGTTGGCATGACACAAAAGGCCAATACTTGGTTAGGTGGAAGGCTAGAAGAGCTAAGATTAAAGCTAGATGAATCTGAAACACGCTTAGAATCTTTTAAGCGGGCGAATGGTCTGGTTGATGTTGAAGGGGTCACAGCGTTAGATGCTAAAGAGCTCGAACGATTAAGTGATGAAATTGCCATGGCACGCTCACGCAAAGCGCAGGCAGAGAGTTTTATTACCGTGGTCAGGCGCTACGGTGCTACTGATATCAGCCGTTTAGAAAGCTTACCTGAAGTAACCTCCCATCCCTCGATTCAAAATGTTAAGCGTGAAGTGGTGATTGTTGAAAGAAAAGTTTCTGAGCTTGAGCAAATTTATGGGCCAAAGCATCCAAAAATGATCGCGGCAAAAGCTGAGCTTAAATCAGTACAGAGTAATTTACATAGCCAAATAGCAAGATTAGTGAGAGGTATTGAAGAAGAAGCGCAAACAGCAGGACGTAAGCTGAAGGGGTTAGAAGCGCAGTTTAATAAATCAAAAGGCTCTTTTCAAAACCTGAGCACTATAGATACTGATTTCCGTCGCATGCTGCGTGAAGTTGATACTAATCAACAATTGTTTGATAGCTTTCTTGCTCGTCAAAAAGAAACCGAAGTGACCGGCAGTTTTGACTCGCCTATCGCCCGCTTTACTGACAGAGCGATTGTGCCAATCTATCCTACTAAACCCAATAAAAAGCTGATTGTAATATTGACCTTTTTTGCCAGCTTAGGCTTTGGGGTGGTCATGGTGTTAGTGCTTGATGGATTAAATGACACCATCAAAAATAGCGATGATGTAGAAAAAATATTATCGCAACGGGCACTTGGTTATATACCTAAAGCCAAGAAAAGAGCCAGCTATAAAGAGATTAATTTCGCCTTTTATGACAGTAACCAGCCTTTACATGCTGAAGCTGTGCGGACAATTAGAACCTCGATGTCTTTAATGGCGATGGGGACAGATTTCTCCACGATTGAGGTCACATCGTCGACGCCTAATGAAGGTAAAACCAGCGTGTCAATGAACTTAGGCTTTGCATTTTCTACTATGGAAAAAGTGCTGATAATCGATGCGGATTTACGTAAATCAAGTATGGGTGAGCGTTTTGGCTTGCCTTCTTACCAACCAGGGCTTGCAAATTTCTTATCTGGTACCGAAAGTCTCCCTCACTGTATCGTTGCCGATGTTAAACCGAACGTTGACTTTATGCCCGCAGGAGCCGTGCCACTTAACCCGCAGGAGCTTCTGTCTTCTAGCCAGTTTCCTAAATTGTTAACCTTACTTAAAACCCAATACACTAAAATCATTATTGATACACCTCCAATACATGCCGTCAGTGACGCATTGATTATTACTTCGTTATGTGATGCAACGGTATTAGTGGTAAAAGCCGATCATACCCGTAATGAAGTGATTAAATTAAGCTTAGCAAAATTAAATCAAGCGAGAAGTAAAGTCTTTGGTGTCGTTCTAAACCAGTTTAATACGAAAGATGCACAGCATTACCAAGGTGACTATGGCTACTATAAAGCTTACGGCGCAGATCAGACTCCTAAAGATAAACCTGTGCAGTTTGCAGATTATGCCGCCAAAGATAAGCCTAAGCCGTTTTCTGACTTGGACAATATAAAAGTATGATTGATTTACATTGCCATGTATTAGCCAATATCGACGATGGAGCTAAATCCGTTGATGAAGCACTGAGTTTAATGGCTTTGGCACAGGAGCAAGGGGTAACCCGCATGGTGGCAACCCCGCATATCCATCTAGGCATATATGACAATGATATCAACTCAATATCTGCAGCTTATAAGGCGCTTTCACAAGCCCTAGTTAGCTCTAACATTGCTATTGAATTGCGCGCGGCAGCGGAAGTGCGGATTTCACCAGAAATCGTCTTGTTTGTTGAGCAACATAAATTGCCTTTTATTGGTCATTATCAGCAAAAAGATGTCCTACTATTAGAGTTACCCAGTAGCCATATCCCAGCGGGAACAGATAGGTTAATTAGCTGGTTATTGAGTAAAAATGTATTACCGATGATTGCTCACCCTGAACGTAATAGAGAGCTGCAAAACCACCCCCATAGAATTAAGCCCTTTGTCCAAGCTGGCTGTTTATTTCAGTTAACAGCAGCGTCGCTAATTGGCGATTTTGGCTCGGCGCCGCAGCAATTGAGTGAGCAATTTTTAAAAGAGCGTTTTTATTCCATCATCGCTTCAGATTGCCATTCCTTAAAACGTCGCCCACCTAAAATTGCCCAAGCAAAGCAATTGGTTAGTAGCTTAGTTGATGAAGAGTACGCTTTTGCATTAACGACAGAGATGCCCAGAACTATTTCTAATTCGCTATTTCAATAATCATAAGGTGATGACATAAAATGTTGAAGTTTAAAATGATAAAAAACTTCACTTGGTCAAGGCAAAGGCTGATATATGTATTTTTACTCCTTTTGCTAGCGGCGATATTGCCGGTTATTGTGCAAAAAGGCATGGCCAGTGCGTATCATTTTAAATCCCGATTCTATATTGATCATTGGCAGAAAAATAACCCTCCTACCCAGCTTCAATACTCAGCGGCATTATTGGCCGCTGATAATGCTTATAACCTTGATAGTAAAAACCCTCACTATTTATTGACCTTGGCAAAAGTCATGGAGTGGGGCGTATATGCAAATTTTGCCGCTGCCAATAACGCACTATTTAACCAGTTATATACCAATGCCATTTCCCAAAGGCCGACATGGCCTAATGCTTATAGTGATTACGCATATAATTTAGCCTTCATTCAGCATGATGTGTCACAAGTATGGCCTTTATTAGATAAGGCTGTACTGTACGGTCCTTATACCCCTGAAGTATTGCATCAAATTCTAGCCATCGGTTTTGCATATTGGCCTCAGTTAACCCTAGTACAAAAGAAAAACGTTTTTGAAACGGCGCGGATTTCAGCTATGGCTAGCTGGGACGTGCGCACTGATTTGAAGCGCTTAGCCACGCAATATGACATGACGCCAATAGTATGTACCTACTTTAAATTTATCACCCCAGAGTTTACTCCCAAAGATAAAAACTGGGTTGAAAAGGAACTGTGTCGTTAATGGATACTCTTGCCAAACCAACGAAGGTTTTCAGCGGACGCTTTGATCATTTTATGATATTGGTTCTGTGTGTGGTGATTATTTGGATGCCAATCCCTTTAGGCAGTAATCGTATTTGGGCGTTGGCGATCCTTGAATTTACAACAATATCACTGGGGATAGTACATCTTGGCTATTGCCTGAAGCATGATAGTGCATTTTTTCGCTACCAGTGGCAAAAGCAATTATTGCTCCCCCCAGGGCTGTTATTGATATATTTATTTTTACAGTATCTTAATTGGCTTCCAGGTATTGATAGTGTCGACCCTTACCAGACTCAACAACAACTCCTTAAGACTCTGTGTTATTCAATTTTTATTTTCTTATTAAGCCAATATTGTCAGCATTCTAAAACCTTAAGGTGGCTGTTTATAGCAATTATCTTATCAGGGTGTTTGCAGGCTTTTTATGGGGTGATTCTGAATCTACTGCAGTTAGATGCCTCGCCCATTTTAGGTTTTAGTGATGGCGAAAAGGCCCGTGGATCCTTTGTGTATCAAAATCATTTTGCTAATTATTTAGCCTTATGTTTAAGCATTGCGTTTGGTTGGCTGTTATCAGAGCTTAAAACCACTAAGCACGATCAAGATAAGCGCGCCATGCTTATCGGGATGATATCAACACTATTAAGTCGAAAATTAATTTTACGTTTAGCAATCGTGTTGATGGTTATAGGACTAATAATGAGCCGTTCGCGGATGGGCAATGCGGGCTTTTTTGCTGCTTTAGGCCTGATGTCGGTTATTGCATTATTTATTTACCGCCGCCCGCCGACATTGTTTAAACCCTTAGTTATCAGTATTTTTATTTTAGATTTGATTATTGTTGGTTCGATTTTTGGGATTGAAAAAGTTAAGCAGCGCTTAGCTGAGACCAGCTTTGCTTCAGAAACCCGCGATAATGTGGTTATTGATAGCTTACCTATCATTCAAGATAATCTTTTTACAGGTACAGGAGGAGGCAGCTTTTATACGGTTTTTCCGCAATACCAACCCCAGTTTTACTCTGGTTTTTATGATCATGCCCATAATGAATATGTGCAATTTGTAATTGAGTATGGTGTTGTTATGACGGTGATATTAGGCGCTTGGGTGTTGTATTCGTTTTGGCTTGCTTGTCGAACAATGTATCTACGCAATAACAAGCTTTATAAGGGTATCGCATTTGGTTGTGCTATGGCTATCGTATATATGCTCTTGCATATCTCGGTTGATTTCCATCTACAAGCACCAGCCAATACGTTACTGTTTTTAACCATAATAACCCTGTGTTGGTCGGTTCGTTATTTACCTTCTGAGCCTCAGCGAAAGGCTCGAAAATCATTTTAGTTTTACTTTTACTATACAATTTAGCGCTAGTTAAATAAGGATATTTTATGAAAGTTGTCATTCCCGTTGCAGGTTTAGGCACGCGTATGTTGCCAGCTACCAAAGCCATACCTAAAGAAATGTTACCCATTGTTGATAAACCCTTAATTCAATATATTGTTGATGAATGTGTCAGTGCGGGAATTAAAGAAATTGTATTGGTGACTCATGCCAGTAAAAATGCAATTGAAAACCACTTTGATAAATCTTACGAGTTAGAGTCAACCTTAGAAAAACGGGTTAAACGTCAGTTATTACATGAAGTGCAGTCTATTTGCCCTAAAAATGTCACCATTATGCATGTGCGTCAGGGTGAGGCTAAGGGCTTAGGCCATGCGATATTATGTGCAAAACCCTGTATTGGAAATAATCCATTTGCAGTGGTGTTGCCCGATGTCATTTTAGATGCCTACTCAGCGGATCAGCGAACTGAAAACTTAGCTTCTATGCTGGTGCGTTATCAGGAGTCCCAAGCCAGTCAAATTATGGTGGCCCCTGTACCTGATGAGCAAGTGAATAAGTACGGCATTGCAGATTGCGCTGGTGAAACTGTGATGGCTGGAGAGTCAGTCAAAGTGTATAACATGGTTGAGAAACCTGATATCGGCAAAGCTCCATCTAATTTAGCCGTTGTTGGTCGTTATGTTTTATCTGAAAAAATTTGGGACTTGTTAGCCAAAACACCACCGGGTGCTGGTGATGAAATTCAATTAACAGATGCCATTGATATGCTCATTAAATCTGATGCGGTGGAAGCCTTTAATATGACAGGTAAATCCCATGATTGTGGTGATAAGCTTGGTTATATGAAAGCGTTTGTTGAATATGGAATGCGAGATGCTAAATACGGCAGTGATTTTAGCCGAGAGATTAAGCAGTTAATAACCGAATACGACTAATGTTAGTTAATGAAATTGTGATTTATATACTGTTATATGCGGTACTACCGAGCCAGCCCTAGCGTCTTTGCTTGAAAAGGCTGACAAACTAAAACCTAATCTTCGATACTGTTGCGGCAATAACGCTAAAATGGTGTTTGAGGTTAGGTTTTTTTGTACCTAAAATTTATGTTAATAATATATAAAACAGAGTTTTATGTTGTGTGGTCGAGGTATGGGTAAAGAGCCCAATCAAAGCCATTATATTGTTGGATAGTCCTCCGCTAAACCGCTAAACCGCTAAACCGCTAAACCGCTAAGCTTGCTGATACTTCATAATCATTTAGTCGGTGAGTTAAGCTAACTTTACTTGGCGCTCAATTCTGAACGCGAAGGCATAGTTCGCCATTTCCTATCTAATTCGTCTATTTTTTAGCTTTTTAATTTATTTTAATAAGTCTAGCAATCTTAGAAATCAACTACCCCTAAGTGAGTATGGCTTAAGGTTATAGTTATCAAGGGGTTTTTATTGGTATTTGATGGTTTGACTTTATTTTGTCTTTTACGAAGGGTTAGAACCATCAAAATGTATTAATCGGATTGTATGTTTATCCCTATGGTGTTTTCCAAGGAAGCGAAAGACACAAGGTATCACTGGTCAAACGGTCGGATTGAAAGGTTCAATCTGGATTCAGCAGTGTTAATTCTAGCAAATATGCCAGTCAGTTCGCTCCACCTAATTCTTAATATGTAAACTTAACCTGTAAGGCAGCAATGATTATGAATATCATCCAAAATCTTTTTGCTATTTCGCCCTATATTGCGTTGTTTATTACTCTGGCACTTGGTTATCTGATCGGCAAAATTACCATAGGACGTTTTGTTCTTGGTGGTGTCGCAGGTACCTTGTTGATGGGAGTATTAATTGGCCAATTTGGTGTGCAAATAGACCCTGGAGTCAAAACCATCTTCTTCGCATTATTTATTTATGCGGTAGGTTATCAAGGTGGGCCTCAATTCTTTGGCGCGCTTAACTTCAAAACTATCAACATTTTACTTTCCGCTGTCGTGATGACGGTAACCGGTTTAATTACGGTATTAGTGGCAGCTAAGTTATTTAGCTTAGACAGTGGTACTGCAGCAGGTCTTGCTGCCGGTGGCTTAACGCAATCAGCCATTATTGGCACCGCAGGTGATGCTATCGCCAAGCTAGGCGGTGTGACTGAAGAAGCTAAAAGTTTAATGCAGACCAATGTTGCTGTGGGCTACGCGGTAACTTATATCTTTGGTTCATTAGGGCCTATATTAATGGTGTCATGGTTAATTCCGACCTTTATGAAATGGGATATCCGTGAAGAAGCGTTAAAGTTAGCTGACGAAATGTCTGATGGTAAACCTGAATTAGCCCCTGGTGAATTCAATGCCATGACTGATTTAGTCTCCCGTGCCTATAAGCTTTCGCCTGAAAGTAAATTGATAGGTCGCGATATTCAAGCCGTTAATGCTGATTTGTTAGATGTCGCCATTGAAATGATTTCACGAGATGGACACAGCGTTGAAATCGATAAATCAGTGCGATTACAAGCTGGCGATATATTAGTGGTAACAGGTCGTCGTCAAGCGATTGCTGGACATGTTGAATCCGCTCACAGTGAAGAAGTGGCATTACCTGAAGGCACTGTTCTGATTGAAGAGAACCGTCAGCTGGTGGCGAACGATAATCAATTAATCGGCAAGTCTCTCGCGCAAATAAAAGCCGAAACTAACCTTGATACTTACCGTGGTATTTATGTCACTGATGTTATTCGTGGTGGTCATTCACAACACATTACCGCTGATTTTGTTGTCAAAAAAGATGACATTATTCAGTTAACCGGTTCTGCAAAAGATATCAACCGTATCGAGAAAAACATTGGCAAACGTTTAGTTTCAGTGTTCTCAACTGACTATGTGTTATTCGGTTTAGGTATGGTTGCGGGCCTATTGATTGGTCTGATTAACTTTAAAATTGCTGGCATCCCAGTGACCATTGGTTCAGGTGCAGGTTGTTTGATTTCAGGTTTATTTGTGGGCTGGTTACGTAGTCGTAAACCAAATATGGGATCACTGCCACTGGGCGCTTCAAACTTCTTACGTGACTTTGGTTTAGCGGTATTTGTTGGGGTTGTCGGTTTACAAGCTGGACCTCAGGCAATCGATATGGTTAAAGAAAACGGTTTAACCTTATTGTTCCTAGGTGTGGCGGTAACCATCATTCCACAAATTATCTCTTTCTTTATCTCTTACTACGTATTGAAGATTAAAAACCCTATTGAAGCGCTCGCTTGTGTTGCAGGTGGTCGCAGTGCTAACCCAGGCTTTGCAGCTCTACTTGAAAAAGCAGGTAATGCAACACCGGTATTTGCTTTCACGGTCACTTACGCCATTGCCAATGTATTACTCACCCTTTGGGGTCCAATCATTGTCGGCATTATTTCAACCCAATAATGACCCTAGATAGTCGATGAGAGTGACGTCTCCTCTTATCGACTATCACCCCAAATTCACCCTTTTAAATTGATAAATAGGTAAAATATTATGACTACATCAAATACTCAAACTGTACCAACAATCGATTTCACTAAATTTGCCAACTTAAGCCCATTTGAATTAAAAGATAAATTGATTGAAGTGGCTAAAACCGTTCCAGATCGTATTTTATTGGATGCGGGCCGCGGTAACCCCAACTTCTTGGCCACCTTACCTCGTAAAGCATTCTTACGTTTAGGCGATTTTGCTATCGAAGAATCAGAGCGCAGCTACTCATACTTAAACGAAGGTTTTGGTGGTATTCCGGATGGTGTTGGCGTTGTTGAACGTTTTGACACTTTCGCAAAAGAAAACCTAAACAGAGATGGCGTTAAGTTTTTACAAAAAGCAATTAGCTATGCTAATGACCGTTTAGGTATTGATAAGCAAGCTTTTTTACACGAATTTGTAAACGCGTTTTTAGCCTGTAACTACCCAGTGCCTTCACGTATGTTAACCAACATTGAAAAAGTGGTTAAGCAGTACATAGGTGAAGAAATGTATGGCCCAATGCCAATGACAACCGACTTCGACCTGTTTGCTACTGAAGGTGGCACTGCGTCTATGACTTATACTTTTGCGACAATGTTCAACAATGGTTTACTTAAAAAAGGCGACAAAGTGGCGTTAGTGACGCCTATCTTTACCCCTTATTTAGAGATTCCAGAGCTTGCTGAATATGAGTTAGAAATTGTTGAATTACGCTTAGACGAAAATACATGGCAGTTACCCCAATCTGAAATTGAAAAATTAGCTGATACCGGTATTAAGCTATTGTGTGTGGTTAACCCTGCCAATCCTGCATCGGTTAAGTTTTCAAACGATACGTTAGACCGTTTAACTGACTTTGTTAACACACAGCGCAAAGATTTGTTTATCATCACTGATGACGTATATGGCACATTTGCAGACAACTTTATTTCGCTATTTGCCAAACTGCCATACAACACCTTATGTGTGTATTCATTCTCAAAATACTTTGGTGCAACAGGCTGGCGTTTAGGTACTATCGGTATTCATTATGAAAACGTATTTGATGATGCAATGCGTGCGTTACCAGAAACGCATCAATTACAGTTAGATAACCGTTATAAAACACTGACACCTGAACCAAGAGACATTAAGTTTATTGACCGTATCGTTGCCGATAGTCGTGCTGTAGCCCTAAACCACACAGCAGGTTTAGCATTACCACAACAGGTGCAAATGGCATTATTTTCATTAAGTTGTTTAATGGACTTGGAAGATAATTACAAAGCAGCCTGTAAACGTATTATTCGTGAACGTTACATCACATTGTATAAAAACATGGGTGTTGAAATTGAAGAAAACGAAGACCATGTTGATTACTACACCCTACTAGAGTTAGATGCTTTAGGTGGTAAACTTTATGGCGAAGACTTTGTAAAGTGGTTTAAAGATAACAATAAAGGTCAAGACTTCCTCTTTGTGTTAGCGTACAAAACAGGGGTAATTTTATTACCAGGTAAAGGATTTGATGTTGTTCATGCTTCAGTGCGTGTATCACTAGCTAACCTAACTCACTACGATTATGAGTTAATTGGTCGTGCGACAAGAGTCGTACTTGATGGCTACTATGCAGAGTATCAAGCAAGCTAGTTAATCAATACCGCAGTTAATCAGTCAAATATTGACTGATGATTGAGAGGTGAAAATGCCAATCCTTTGATTGGCATTTTTTTTGGGTTTTAGGCTCGTTGGCCATCATTCAGGTGTTATCGGCTTTTATGCCTGCGCTTTGCTATGATTAATTAACAAGCGATGGAACATATTTCACAATATTAATATTAATATTAATATTGATGTAAAGTTTTATGTTTAAAATCAAACATCATATGATGAAAGCTGAAGTGGCGTGCAGAATATACGCGCTTAATGATGGGTAACGACTTAAAGGACTAAACATGAAGGCTATCAAACTAAAGACTATCGTGTTGGGATTATTGGGGGTGATATTGACACCAGCAATAAGTTTTGCGGCCAATGACAGCACGGTAAAAGAAGGCTCTGCAAATGACAGTGCGGCCAACGAGCCAAGTTCACTCGTGCCCAATCTAAAAGAAAATAAAGCCCCTTTAACGGTTAATAAAGGCAATTTTGTTGCCGCACCCATTCCGTTTTCAAACCCCACTATTGATTCTGGTTTAGCAGGCCTTGTTGGCTACTTTTATCCACAAACTGACGAGCAAAAGTCGGTTCAGCCTCCTTCGGTTACAGGTATTGCTGGCTTTTACTCTAGTAACGATAGTTGGGGGGCCGCCGTTGGTCATGCCAGTTATTGGGATAATAATAACTGGCATTTAAAAGGTGGCGTCGCCTATGCCGATTTAAAGCTGCCGTTAGTGTCAACCGAGTTGCTTGGTTTACCTATCGACGTTGATTGGGATATTTCTGGCTACGGTGCACTGCTTGAATTGGAGCGACGCATTAGTGGTAATTGGTTTGTCGGAGTTAATGGCGTATTCATTGATTTTGAACAAGACTTTAATGTTAACATTAGCTCCATCGATTTCGATTTACGAAATGAAATTGTCTCCGCAGGACTTGGTGCTGGGATTATTTATGATTCTCGTGATGTGCCTACTAACCCTTATGATGGTTATTACTTTAAGCTCAACGGCACTTTTTTTGATGATGCCATTGGCAGTGATACCAACTTTGAATCTTATTCATTAGAGTTTGATGGTTATTTTCCTGTGCATGAGTCGATAACCGTGGCTTATAAATTAAAAGGCTGTTTGAAAGAGGGTAACGTGCCGCTATGGGCAGCTTGTCGTTTAGGGTTACGTGGTTTTTCATCCACTGAATATATGGCCTTAGGTGCCATTGAAACAGAAGCTGAAGCCCGTTGGCGTTTTCATAAGCGCTGGGGATTAGTGGGTTTTATTGGCGCAGGTAAATTGGATGATGTGAATCATGCGGATAAATCTGATGATATCATTCCTTCATACGGTATTGGCGTGCGCTTTATGCTACAACCAGCAGAGCGAATCAATTTACGCTTAGATTATGCTCGCTCATCCAATAATAATGATGCGCTTTATCTTTCTGTCGGGGAAGCATTTTAATATCGTTATTTTAGTCTATGACTTACATTAGATGTTGTTTATATTGGTTGTCGTTAACTGATATTCTTTAAATGTAGATAGTTAATTATTCTTAAAACATAAATAAAAGAGAGTGTTATGAAAGGTGTCATTTCGATCCAGTCGCATGTTGTTTACGGGCATGCAGGAAATAGTTCAGCAGTATTTCCTATGCAGCGTATGGGTTTAGAAGTTTGGCCTATTCATACAGTGCAGTTTTCAAATCATACTCAGTACCAACAGGGCTGGACTGGGCGGGCTTTTTCTGCCGATGATATTAATGAGCTGGTGGCGGGTATTGGTAACATAGGTAAGCTTGCAGATTGTCAGGCGGTGCTATCAGGTTACCAAGGTAGTGCTGAGCAGTGCCAAGCAGTGATCCAAACCATTCAAACGGTTAAAGAGATCAATCCTCAGGCTATTTATGTGTGTGATCCTGTAATGGGTGACCCTGAAAAGGGCTGTATTTTGGCTGATGGTATTACTGAGCAATTAATTAAACAAGTTATGCCTCTGGCTGATGTGATTGTACCTAATCAATTTGAGCTGAGTCAGTTCACTCAAATGGATATTACCAATCTTGAGCAAGCTAAAGCAGCTTGCCAAAAAGCATTGTCTTTAGGGCCTGATATTGTGTTGGTTAAGCATTTACACAGCATCGCTGATGAGACATTCACCATGATGCTGGCAACCCAAGAGGGTTGTTATATCAGTCAGCGTCCACAACTTGAGTTCGTAAAACAGCCAGTTGGTGTTGGTGATTTAATTTCGGCGTTATTTACCGCAAGTTTAGTGCAAGGCTTATCTGCTGTTGAGGCATTTGAACATGCAACAGATGCTTGTTATGGCGTGTTAAAAGAGACCGCCCATCAGCGCCAGTGGGAGCTACAAACTATTGCAGCCCAGCAAGAGCTGGTCACACCTTCAGAGCACTTTAAAGCGATTAAAGTTTAGTGGTTTAGGTTTATAGGTTGAGCTTTAATGATTTGGCTTTAATAAATAAGTATCGCAATGTTTAGTTATAAGGCCTTTGACCTAACTGAATAAATCAGAGCTAAATAAAAACCACGCTAATTAGATTAAGCGTGGTTTTTTGTTTAAATGGCATAGCTATTATCTGAATTAAGAGTTTTAAGACGCTTAATTTACGGTTGTTTATTCAGTACCTCATCAATATCAGCTGCACTGTGGCGATTAGGCAGTTGCTCCCATTCTTCGCCCCATGAGCGATTGACGATACGACCACGCTTTACTGCTTGGCGCTGGGCAATAATATTGGCCCAACGAACTAAGTTCGGATAGCTTGCGACATCTAAAAACTCTGCAGCATCATAAAGATGGCCCAGCACCAAACTGCCGTACCATGGCCAAATTGCCATATCGGCAATGGTGTATTCATCACCGGCAATAAAGGCATGTTTCGCTAATTGCTTATCAAGCACATCAAGTTGACGTTTGGTTTCCATAGCGAAGTGATTAATCGGGTATTCAAATTTTTCTGGGGCATATGCATAAAAGTGACCAAAGCCGCCCCCTAGATAAGGCGCTGCTCCTTGAAGCCAAAATAACCAATTTAGCGTTTCTGTGCGCAGAGCAAAGTCTTTTGGTATGAAGTGACCGAACTTATCTGCTAAATAAACTAAAATCGCGCCAGACTCAAATACTCGCACTGCTTTAGCACCTGAGTTATCGGATAATGCTGGAATTTTAGAGTTTGGATTGATATCAACAAAGCCTGATGAGAACTGCTCACCTTCGCCAATATTAATCAAGTAAGCATCGTATTCTGCCTCTTTTACCCCTTTGGCTAGTAGCTCTTCTAGCATGATGGTGACTTTCTGGCCATTTGGTGTGGCTAATGAATGCAGCTGAATTGGGTTGCTGCCAATAGCTAATTCTTTTTGGTGACGAGCGCCTGAGTCTGGTCGGTTAATACTTGCCCATTGACCACCGTTTTCTTGATTCATGGTCCAGACTTTTGGTGGTACATATTCGTTGCTCATGATGTTTCCTTATCTGTGTCACTATTCTGTTTTAAAAGCATGTGTTTTAAAAGCGTGCGTTGTTATATGCGCGGGTATAAATCAGATATTGGGACTAATACGAAATTAACAATGATAAAGCTCATAACCATTGGTTATTGTTCAGCTGCGAATATCATATGGATTGACTGTTACTTTAAAGTGGGTTCATTACATAACTTAAAGATAAAAAATGCCAGTCAATTGAACTGGCATTTTGGGTTTTTAATCAAGTTTGATTAACTCTGATTATTGCTTAACTACCAAATACGCACACGTTGATCTTCTGGTAGGTACAGCTTGTCACCAGGTTTAACATCAAAGGCTTTGTACCATGCATCATGGTTACGTGGCGCTAATGCGCGGTAACGCCCTGGCGCGTGAGTACCTGCACGAAGCTGACTTAACATACTTTGCTCAGTACGTTTTTCTTTCCACACTTGCGCCCATGCTAAAAAGAAGCGTTGATCGCCTGTAAGGCCATCAATAATCGGCGCTTCTTTGCCGTTTAAACTCAGTTGATAAGCGTTATACGCCATGGCTAAGCCGCCAACATCACCGATATTTTCACCAAGGCTATTACGGCCATTAACGAAGTTTTCTGGGATTGGCTCATATAAACTGTATTGCGCTGCTAGCTGGTCAGCTTTAGCATCAAATGCCGCTCTATCTGAGTCGGTCCACCAATTACGCTGAATACCGTTGGCGTCCGATTTTGAGCCCTGGTCATCAAAACCATGGCCCATTTCGTGGCCAATAACGGCGCCAATGCCGCCGTAGTTCACTGCGGCATCTGCGTTAGGGTCAAAGAATGGTGGCTGTAAAATTGCGGCTGGGAATACAATCTCGTTGAATGAACTATTGTAATAGGCATTGACAAATTGTGGCGTCATGCCCCAACGGTTACGGTCGGTTTTTTGTAGCTCTTTAGCGACGCTGTCAGCATGAAAATATTGACGTAGGTTGTGGATGTTCGCCACTAAATCTTTGCTTGTCAGTGATAAACCATCAAACTGTTGCCATACATCTGGGTAACCAATCTTTGGTTTAAATGCGGCAAGTTTAGCGTGTGCATTGACTTTAGTTTCAGCACCCATCCAATCTAGGCCATCAATACGTTGACCGAGAGAAGTACGTAAGTTCTCAACTAATTCCGCCATTTGCTGTTTTGATGATTCAGGGAAATAACGTGCCACATACACTTTACCAATCGCAAAACCTAATGATTGCGTGCCCGACATTTCAGCGACTGCGCGTTTCCAGCGTGGTTTAGGCTCTTCTTGCCCGCTTAACTCTTTACCGTAAAAAGCAAAGCTGGTGTTGTAGATGTCTTCAGATAATAATTCTGCATTATTACTGATGGTGTGGAACTTAAGGTAATCCTGCCAAACATTAAGTGGCTGCTGATTAATTAAGGCAATCATTGCTTTAACTGGCTCAGGCTGTGAGATATTTAATTGTGGAACTTGATAGCCCGTTTGTTCGATAAATAAATCCCAATTAAAGCCTGGGTATTGCGCTGCTAAATCAGCACGTTTAACTTGGTTGAGGGTCAGGTCGCGGTTACGGCGCTTTTCTCTTGGCCATTGACCTTCAGCAATTTTTGTTTCTAATGCCAGTATGGCTTCAGCGCGAGCGCTGCCATCTTTGATACCAGTGAAAGCCAGCATGGCTGTAATGTGCTCAACATAGGCTTTGCGGATGTTAACGAAACGTTCACTGTCTTCTAGATAATAAGAACGGTCGGGTAAACCTAGACCACCTGCGCCAATAGACATTTCATATTGATCTGGATTGATGCGATTAAACCACATGCCACCATAAATTGGCGATGCAGCATCGGTTAACCAAGTTTGACCGAAGACTTTGGTTAAGTCGTCGGTGTTGTTAATGTTGTTGATGCTATCAAGGGTTGCTTGAATTGGGCTGACACCCAGCTTATTAATGGTGTTAGTGTCCATGTAAGCATTATAAAAATCAGCGATAAGTTGCTCTTCAGCATTTAAGTCATTGCGGCTGGTGATATCATCAATGATTTCTTTAACTTGGGTTTCACTGCGCTCAGCTAATGCTGTAAATGCGCCATAACGAGTTTTATCTGCTGGCATGTCAAAGTTGTCATACCAAGTACCACTGGCATACATAAAGAAGTCATCACCGGGTTTAACTGCTTCATTGCGGGCGCTTAAATCAACCCCAAAGCTACCAAGCTCAGCTGCGCCTTTGGCTTGGGCAGTGACTTCTGCTGCTTCATTAGTGACTTTGACATCAGATGTACCGCATGCGCTTAAAAAACTGGAGGCGAGGGCGAGGGCGATTAAGGACTTTTTCATTATTATCTTCTTCCTTGTTGGTAATTAAAGTATTTATAGAGCGTTTTTTAGATAAAAATTAGCTAACAATATTGTTAAGCCAAGGGGAAATGTCAACCTTGTAATTGTTAGCAAGTTTGAGCAAAGCATTGTTGGGCGTTAAGTTATTCGGCTAGAAGTAGTAACACCATGCTTTAAAGCTTGTTTGGGCGGTGAGTTTTAACCGCAGTTAACGGGCGCATATTAATCTGCGCGTAGTTTGTGTATAACTAGTTTATACAATTCAGTTTCAGCTTTTTAGGCTAATTATGTCCAGCAACCCAATTGCTAATAAACAATCAATTATCATCATTTTAAGCTTGCTGTTAGCAACGGTTTCAGCGGTGATCTATATTACCAAGGCTCACCAAAGCCATAGCCCCGAAACTTGGACATCATTTGTTTATAAAAATGGTTATGAGTCAGCCAGTTATTTGATGCAAGATGGTTTTAATGATTATGCTTCATGCAAAATTTACTCCCAAGATATGTCTGTCACTTATCAGAATGCCCCTTGGCAATGTGGGTCTAAATGCCGCTTTGATTCAATGAGGCAAGGTTTTGAATGCGAGTCGATGATTAACGATTAATCAGTAGTTGCCGCTAACCTCTTAGATTGAAATCAAGTTATTTGCCACGTATCATGCGCTTTTTCATCATATTGAATATTATGCGCCACTTAAAAACCTGTCATCACTCTGACACACCTATCGAGTTTGTTGCTGCTAATCAACCACATATGCTGACGCGAATTGCTGCTAGAGCAATTGTATTAAAAGGTAATAATATTTTGATGTTATATACCGAGCGTTATCACGATTACAGCTTGCCAGGTGGCGGTGTTGATGCCCATGAAGATATTGAGCAAGGGTTGATCCGCGAGTTACAAGAAGAAACCGGTGCGAAATCTATTAGCAATATTACCGCATTTGGGGTTTATGAAGAGTATCGCCCTTGGGAGCGTGATGGCTATAAAGTGATAAACATGCTGAGCTACTGTTTTAGCTGTGAGATAGATAGTGAGCTGGGTGAGACCCGATTTGAAGCCCACGAAATTAGCAACGGCATGCAGCCTGTATGGATTGATATTGATGAAGCGATTCAGCACAACCTTAATACCATTGCCAATAGCGCTAAAAAAGGTTTATCCATTGAACGTGAAACCTTTTTACTTAAGCTAATTAAAGCTGAGCTTATCAATAGCTAGCTTTGAGCTAAGAGGATACTTGGGGTCGTAGAGTTAGTGTTGAGCTAATAATGGTTACTCAACATATTCCTTTAACGCCCAGCAAATAACGTAGGGGCGTCGTCATTGCGGCGAGTATGGTTATAACTGCTTAGTGCTTAATTGCTAAGCTCTTTAATAAATAGCTACCTTGCTACTTTTTGAGATGTGAACGTTCTTTTGAATTTCCAAGTATGGACGGCTATCACAAAAATGGCTTTTGCTTGCAGGTTTATTAATTAGTAATTAAGCAACAGTTTTGAAATACAGTTTTCATAGAGACTGACTAAATTATTGAAATAGCTGTTTTATTAGTGGCTTAAGCTTTATTGATAGGGGCGATTTGATGTCACGCGAATGATTATTTCTTTTGGTTGGTAATATATCTACAGTTTAATGATTTGAGTAACGCAACCCCGACCTTGGTATAACTCTGGATAGCTTGACCAATGTTAGTAACTACCTGACACTCTATGCTAACCAAATACCCTACCAAGTATGGATAATAAAAAATGCTAATTTTCTTTATTTGTATTGCGATGTTAGTCCTCGCTTATAAATTCTACAGCCCTTTTGTTGAGCGCCAAGCGGGCATTGACCCAAATGCAAAAACACCTCAAACACGTTTTGACGATGGGGTTGATTACGTCAAAGTTCATCCCGTTAGAGCGTACCTTATTCAATTTTTAAACGTTGCTGGTGTCGGGCCAATCTTTGGTCCTATCCTGGGGGCATTATACGGTCCAATCGCCTTAGTGTGGATTGTATTGGGTAATATTATTGGCGGCGCGGTGCATGATTACTTCTCTGGAGTTATGAGCATCAAAGAAGACGGTAAAAGCTTACCTGAAATCGCCGGTCACTATTTTAATGTGTACTTTAAAGGGGTGATGTTGGTATTCACTGCGATGTTATTGTTCTTCGTTGGTGTGGTGTTCATTATGAGTCCTGCGGGACTGTTAAGTAACTTAGAGTTATTTGAAGGTACCATCTTGGCTAACAATACCTTTTGGGTATTGGTTATTTTAGGCTATTACTTCTTAGCGACACTGTTACCCATTGATAAAATTATCACTAAATTGTACCCATTATTTGGTCTACTCATGATTGTGATGACAGTATCAATTGCAGTGGCACTGCTTATCAGTGCGCCGCAATTGCCCGAGGTTGCAGATATTTTTGCTTATTTTGACCATAGCCATTACAACAATGATTTACTGGAGCCAAATCCTGATGGTTTACCAGTATGGCCGTTATTATTTGTCACCATAACTTGTGGTGCCATTAGTGGTTTCCATTCTACTCAAGCCCCTATTATGGCTCGCTGTTTAACCAATGAAAAATATGTTCGCCCAGTTTATTATGGCGCAATGATGTCTGAAGGTATTGTTGCTTGCGTATGGGCAACAGCAGGTATTGCGGCTTTCCCTGGTGGATATGTTGAGCTTAAGAGTATTCTTGATGCGGGTGGGCCTGGCCTTGTAGTGAACCAAGTTGCGAGCACTTATCTTGGCGTTGCTGGTGGTATTATGGCGATTATTGCTGTAGCAATTTTCCCGATAACCTCAGGGGATACCGCGTTCCGTTCATTACGTTTGACCATCATTGATGCGTTTAAAATCCCGCAAAGTATGCGTAACCGTTTGCTATTAGCCATTCCAATTCTGGTGATTGCATACTTTATGACTAAGATTGATTTCTCATTAATCTGGCGCTATTTTGCCTTCTCCAACATGTTACTTTCAACCAGTGTACTGTGGTTGGCAACTAAGTACTTATTTAACCGTGGTACTTTCCATTGGATTGTGAGTTTACCTGCAATCGTCGGTACTTCTATCACAGTCTCTTATATTATGACTGCGGGTGTTGGCCTTGGTTTACCACAAGAGTTAAGCCAGCCAGTGGGTATCGCTGTTGGGATTATATGTTTAGTAGGGCTGATTATTGCCCACAGTAAACGTAAAGTCGCGCACGCTTAATAGGCTCTGATATCGGCTAATTCTGCAATGATTTAAACGATAGATGATAACAATTAGGTGATCGCAGTTAAGCAATCACATAAAAGATGTTATTTAAGCCCCAAAAACCGATGTATGCATCGGTTTTTTTATGCCTAAATTGGGTCGTACAGCAAGTTAAAAAGCCAGCTTAGAAGTCAGTTGATGATCAGTAATAGCGATTAGCCATTCTATTCACTGAGTGTGGTCAATTTGACGTATCCCAAAAAATGAAGGGCAAGGTAGATGCTGCTATCATGCCCTTTATTAAGGCTAGCTGCGGTTAGGTTTATTCATCTTTATTGATAATCGGATTACACACACCTGTGCCCGTTAATGCAATATGGTTGAGGTTGTTTTTAATCACTTTAGAACCAACATTGAATGAGGTTTCAGGTCGACTGATGAGGTAACCTTGCACACAATGAATGCCCAGTTTTTTGATTAATTCAAATTGAGAGGCCACTTCAACGCCTTCAGCAACCACTTTTAAATCAAGGGTTTTCCCCAAGTTACTAATCGAATCTAAAATCTTTTCGTATTTAGGGTTAATAGTAGCTTGGTCAATAAACAGCTTATCAATTTTGATCACATCAACGGGTAAATTAGCCAATGTTGAAAGGGAGCTAAAGCCAGTGCCAAAATCATCGATGGCAATTAATACCCCTTGGCGGCGTAGTTTTTGTAAATCATTAATAATAGTGTCAGATGCATGGATTAAACATGATTCTGTTATTTCCAATAATAATGCTCTAGCTGGTAAGCCTGTTTTCGCTAAGGTGTCCATAATCCAGTCGTATAACGGCACATGCTTTAATTGCACCCCTGAGATATTCACTGAAATTCGGACTTTATTCATGCCGGCATTGTGCCAAGCTGACATTTGGCGACAGGCTTCAAATAAAATCCAGTTACCCAGTTCAATGATCAAGTTTGAGTCTTCTGCGATTGGGATAAATTCAGTTGGGGTGATTGGGCCTTCAATAGGGTGATTCCAACGGACTAAGCATTCGAAGTAATCGATACTGCAGTCATCAACGCTGACAATCGGTTGAAATGATAAGCTGAAATTTTGGCTGGCAATGGCTAAACGCATTTCTTCGAGTAGGTAGTGATAGCGGCGAATTTTATTACCCATTTCTGGCGAATAGACACGAAAAATACCGCGACCATCGGCTTTGGCGCGGTACATGGCCACATCGGCCATTTGTAATAGTGTATTGGGGTTTGATGCGCTGTCAGGGTAGCTAGCAATGCCAATGCTAGCACCAATTTTTATGATTTTATTACCAAGTACGAAATCTCGTTCAACTTCTTGTAGCACGTTTTTAGCGACTTCCACTGCACGGTTGTCATCGTCAATGTGATCAATAAAAATAGAGAATTCATCACCGCCTAAGCGGGATAGATTTAGCTCTAAATTTACCCCAGAGCCGATATAGCTAAGGTCATGGTTTCTGATCACTGTGGATAATCGATTGGCAACTTGAATGAGCACTTCATCGCCAAAGCTGTGGCCAAAGGAGTCATTAACCTGTTTAAATCCATCTAAGTCTATGAATAGTAAGGCTTGTTTGGTGCCATCTTTTTGGGCGCGTTGTAACTGTTTTTCTAAGTGTTCAAGGTAGGCATGGCGATCGACAAGACCGGTGAGCTTGTCTTGAAATATAGTTAACTGGGTATCAATATTTTGTTGTTTTACATGCCTATTTAACTCATTTAATGCCACGCTAATGTGTGACAGAGTATTGTTAGTGTGATTGTTTGGCTGCTTTATTTTGAAGGTCGCTAACAATTTATCGGTTTCATTACTGATAAATTCAAGTGATGCACTGTTCTTCTTATCAGAACTGGCTTTGATATAAAAAGGGATAAAGCAGGCAAATAGAAACATGAGTAGTAATGGCACATTACTGAACATCATCATAGCGCCAAACACGTCTGTGACCTTGACTACGGTGAGTTCATTGTCATCCCGAGCCAGTACCGCAAAGTAATGCTGCCCAGATTTCACGATATCATTTTCTAAAAACAGCCACTTTTCCCAATTGGAATTAGTATCTATGACATTGGCAGGTGCAATCTTAATTACGTTGTGGTGAAAATTTTCAGTATGAATAGCATCGATACCCTGGCTAAAACTTAACACCAGTAATACGTTCATCATCATCAAAAAGCTAATTAACATGAATACGAACTTTGAAATTTTAGTCATAAAGAGTCTTAGTAAAGTGTGCCGATTGAAAATCGTATGATGTTCGCATTTTGTTTACGGTAGTTGGCAATTTTGTTTCAATGATGTAGCGGCTGAATTATAAGCTCATTAATACGGGGATACAAGATTTTTTGGGTTATCGAATTGTTAAAAAATGCAATAAATATAATGTGTTACGAATGTAACAAAGCTTTTTCTGTGGACGAGGGGAGCGTTTTAACCAGATTTGTAACTGGCTTTAAATTGGCTTTTTTTACAGTGCAATAAGGTGAAGTAATAATATGAATTAGCATTATATTCGGCACTATAGCCAATTGGCTTTGACCCGTCAGTTATTTGCCCAACATAGATGGCACAAAAGTATTAAGGTAATAGCACTGCTTCGGTTAACTTTATCGCGTCACTGTTACAAAAATCCCACCGCCCATTAATGGCGATAGGATTTATTAATCGGCGAGGCATGGTCTAGGTAGTTACACCTTGTCTAGCTCAGTTGTAATTGCCAGTTACCATTTCTTATAAGGTAAAAATTTACCATTCATGGTCACTAATACGCGATCGCCTTTGGGATCTTCAATTTTATCAATGTTTAAACTAAAATCGATTGCGCTCATTATCCCGTCACCAAATTTTTCATGGATCACAGCTTTCATCGGCATACCATACACCTGCATGATCTCGTAAAAGCGATACACTAATGGATCGGTAGGCACTGTCGGGCCTAAGCCTTTAAGTTGGGAGTTGGTTAGTGGCATCATTTGCTCTGCTTCGATACCTAAGGCTTGTGCAATTTGAATTGCTTCAGCTTCAGATGCACAGGCTTGGCCGTAGCATAATGCCGCCACCCAGACCTCATCTCGGCCCACCATCTGACCTATATCATTGAAGGTGAGTTTTTGTGCTTTTTTGGCAGCTAAAATCGTTTTACTTAGGGTGTTGATTTCCATAGTGCAGCTCCAGTTTAAGTGACATAGTTAAGGTAAAGTTAATTAGCACATCAGCGAAATATTAATAGCAAGATGATGAGACTTAAGATTGCACAAATCCCTTGCCAGAACTTAACAGGCTCGCGCTCGATAAGTGGGGCACGGGTTTTATTTAAAAAAGCTTGAGTGGGATGACGCAAGTCGTATAAGTATTCTGATAATTCACTGTAGCGTTTATAAGGATTAGGATGGAGCGCTTTTTTTAACGCATCATCAATCCAGGCCGGGATGTCGCGCTCATCATCCAGTACTGATTGATATACCAAGCGGTTTTGCGCCGCTTTGGTCCTTGCTTGGGACATCTTACCGTCGAAGGGTAATTTGCCGCTGAGCATTTGATAGGTGATCACCGCCAGTGAAAAGTTATCAGCCATATGGGTGATAACTTCACCTACAAAGTATTCGGGGGCGGTATACTGCACTGTGCCGAGAATATCGGCATGTACGATTGGGGATGATATTTCAGCAAGACCAGCTACTTTGGTGGCGCCAAAATCTATGATTTTTACCATGCCATTAATGTCAATCATGATGTTTTCAGGGCGTAAATCTTGATGGATCATTTCTTGCCGATGAAAAGCCCGCAAGCCTTTAGCTATTTGCTCGACAATATCACGCACGGTTTCAATAGCGGGTTGTGGATTATCTAACATCCACTGGCTCAGGGTAATGCCTTCGATGTATTCCATGGCTACATAGAGATAATTACGCTGTTTAGTGGGCGGACAAGGCTTAAGGATATGGGCATTATTTAGCCTTCTGGCAATCCACTCTTCCATTAAAAATCGTTCAAGATAAGCAGGATCACCTTGTAAATCTATTGATGGTGTTTTAATGACAACTTTTTCTAGGTTGTCGATATCCATGGCCAAGTACACATGGCTGCGACTGCTATGGTGCAAAGCCCTGAGGATTTGATAGCCGTCAAAATTCATTCTGGCATCAAGAATAGGTGGAAAAGGTTGTTCGGTGAGTTTTTGTAAAGCTTCATCAGCGCTTTGCAGCGGCAAGTCATCAATGCGGATAATTTGAATGGTTAAATTGTCTTGGCTGCCATTGGCCAGTGCAACCTCTGCAATGACTTGGGCGGCAATATCTAAGGCTTGATGATGTAATTTTATTAATGAGTTAATTTCGTCTTCGGAAATAAATTCATAAATGCCATCGGTTGTTAAGATAAAAGTATCACCGAGTTCTAGTGCCTTAGCATCATAATCGATTTCTAAGAAGGGGCTGATACCTAGGCCGCGATTAAGGTAGCTTTTATGAGCGTTTATCCACAGGCGGTGATCTTCAGTAAGCTGAGTTATTTCATTATCCCGCAACCGATAAATGCGGCTATCACCAATATGAAATATATGGGCAGTGGTCGATTTGAAGACCATCGCGCTTAAAGTGCATACATAACCACGATCGTTATCAAATCGATGTTCACTTTTTTGGGATTGGGAATAGAGCCAAGAGTTTGTGGCGGTTAGCACCTGAGCGGCGGACTTTTTAACCGACCAAGATTCTGGCGTGCAACTATAGTCATCTAAAAAGCCCCTTACGCTAGCTTCACTGGCAATTTGGCTCACATCACTACTACTGATCCCATCAGCAATGGCAATAGCAATGCCCTTAGAGGTCAATAGTGGTTGCTTTGGGATCGTGGCGCCATGAAAATCTTGATTGATTTCCTTAATGCCTTTGTTGGAATATTGGCCTATTGAAACGGTGAGCTTTCGAGTCATATATTTTCTTATTAAGCTAAAAGTAATGGCTCATCAGCGCCAATCATAAATACTTGCTTTTAAGTGCAACTAACATTCCAAAACGTGGCCAGTGCGCAATGTTAACTCAGTCAAAAGGCTAACAAGTTATAGCGTTGCAGCATTACTATTGCCTAGCGGTAACTAAGTTAAACCAATGAAAGTCTGTGATGGCGCTCAGTTGGTCGTTTGCTTTGTTACGTAATGGTGCAGTGCGAATAATTAACGCACTTAAATAGATCGAAATAGCGGCTGTGACTGGCTTATTGGCTTTGGGGTTAAAACATTATCCATTAGCAATAGTTAATTTAACGGGCTGTGTTTTATATAACGGTTTATATCTTTAAAATCAGTATAATTATACTTAAGCTAATTAACTGTGGAACACGCTGTGCTTACAAAAATACTGGTAACCTTGTTAGTGATCGTCGCTTGTGTGCTGTACATACGCAGCGGTCGTGGCACAAAGAAAAAGCCGGCTTTAGTGTCAATGGGCAGTGATTCTTCACCGCTATTTTCAAAGTTGATTATTTATCCGATGATCGCCGTTTCGATGCTAGTAACTGCAGCCTTTTGGGGCTGGTCATGGTATGACGATAATAAAATTGTGCAAGTGACCATTTCATCGCCTGTTGAAGCGATGTCGGCAACTTATTATGTGCGCAAAAAAGACATTGAAGCGCAGCGTATTACCACTGTGGATGGCATTCAAATTCGCTTATCTAACCAAGAGCGTATAACGGTAGCGGCACCTACTACGAAGTGATTTTCAGCTCGACTCGATGAACAAGTTATTTATTTTTTCGTTTGCCATTGCAAACAAAACCTCATAAAGCATTTGAGTAGTGGGATTTGGTATTTGTCTTTATGTACTAGCAATCAGAAACAAATGGGCGGCATTACTGCCGCTGCAATACCTTATTGATATCAAAGCTGAACACTTGATTGCCATTGCAAACAAAACCTCATAAAGCGTTTGAGTAGTGGATTTTGGTATTTGTCTTTATGTACTAGCAATCAGAAACAAATGGGCGGCATTACTGCCGCAGCAATACCTTATTGATATCAAAGCTGAACACTTGATTGCCATTGCAAACAAAACGTCATAAATCTTTTGAGTAGTGGGCTTTGGTATTTGTCTTTATGCACCAGCAGCCAAAAGCTGCGCGGCATTTCAATTGGTTGTTTGAGTAAACTAACTCGACCACTTTCTATAGCATATTGCGCGGCTAAGGTGGATAAGCAACCTAAGCCCAGCCCTGCTGAGACACTGCTAATTAATGCCTCTGTGGTATTAAGCTCAAAGGCCAGTTGCCAGTGTTTAAGTTGTGGTGCCAGCGTATTGATAAAGCATTCTCGCGATCCGGAACCTGACTCTCTTAACACCCAATCATGATTGTCTAAATCGTTAATAGTTACCTTTTCAAGCTTAGCTAGAGGGTGCTCAGAAGCACTAATAACACACATGTTATCGGCACTGAAGGGCACAGAGAGGAGATCTGGGTGGTAATTATCTCGTTCAATTAAGGCGACATCTAGTTCAAAATCAAGCAGTTTTTGGCAAATAGTGGCGGAGTTTGAAATGAATAAACTTTGGCTGAAGTGTTGCTGTTGCTGGCGAAACTGGCTCAGTAAATAAGGGCTAACATGGTTGCCTATGGTGTCACTACTACCAAGCCTGAGTTTACCGCTATTGGCGTGCTCATCATCAAAGAGGGTATTGATTTGCTGGGCGCGATCCAGTAATTCATCGGCCAAAGGCAGCAGTTTTTGACCTTCTTGATTAAGGATAAGTCGATTATTTACGCGATCAAATAGTGGCTGTCCTAAGTGTTTTTCAAGCTCTGCTAGCGCCATGCTTACCGCCGCTTTTGATAAGTATAGTTTTTCAGCTGCTGCAGTTAAGGTGTTGTGCTGAGTAATAGCGTTAAATACATTGAGCTGCCGCAAAGATATCAGTATCGCCATGGTGTTATCATCCCCGCTTTTCATGGTTATCATTAGCGCTGACTTAGGTTTAACGCCAGTTTGCTTTTATTGTCAGTTGTTTTGTTGATGGCCTAATTATACGTTCAATTAAACTTAACGCATGTTTTAAATAATTGGATATATCTGAACAATTAGCAAGAGTAATATCAACTCAAGCTAAAAAGTTGAAACTCTTTTATTGCAATCTCTTTGATTGCTAACAAAGGGGTTTATCCGAGAGTTAAGTTGAGGCCACCATGATAAACATCGCTAAAGCTAAATTAATGACCGCTCCAACCCCTATGGCAGGCTTAGCATTGGCGATTGCTAGCTTAGGTTGGTGCTGGGAGAATCTCGCCGATTTTCAGGGTTATGGTCAATGGGGCAGCGCTGCTATTGCGAGCCTATTATTACTGGTGTTAACGCTGAAGTTTTTATTGCTGTCTCATACCTTAAAGGCAGATTTAGCGCACCCTGTGGTTGGCAGTGTAGTACCGACCTTTGCCATGGCCACCATGGTAGTATCTAACTCAGTTGGGCATTTTTACCCTCAAGTCGGTGATGCTTTATGGTTATTTGCAGTAGGG
This sequence comes from Shewanella sp. 6_MG-2023, assembly GCF_030547195.1. Lineage (NCBI taxonomy): Bacteria > Pseudomonadati > Pseudomonadota > Gammaproteobacteria > Alteromonadales > Shewanellaceae > Shewanella > Shewanella sp. 6_MG-2023. The sequence goes on from NZ_JAUOQU010000019.1 coordinate 47,751, forward strand.
CTTCATATCGTATTTTTGATTAGCTTTTTATATCACCGCGCTAAAGCATTTGAGCTACATCATATGGTGCCAAGTTGGTTTGTGCCGCCGGTGGGGATTATCGTGGCCGATGTGTCTTTTTCAGGTAACCCGCAATTGACATTAATCGCCCATATCGCCTTGGTATTTGGCATGCTTGCCTATGCCTTGATGCTGCCGGTGATGATTTATCGTTTGATATTTACCCATGAAGTGCCTGATGCGGCTAAACCGACCATGGCAATTTTAGCGGCGCCAGCAAGCTTATCACTAGCGGGTTATTTAACGGTAACGGCTACGCCATCACCCATTATCATTGCCTTACTATTTGGCATTGCAGTGCTGATGACCAGTATTATTTATTTAGCCTTCTTTAAGTTACTAACCCTCCCTTTTAGCCCTGGCTATGCCGCGTTTACTTTCCCTATGGTCATAGGCGCGACAGCATTATTTAAAATGATCAGCTGGATGCAAAGCATTAATATGGCTGAGCAATACATTCAGCAAGTGCGGATACTGGCTATTATAGAATTATCGATAGCCACCGTGGTAGTGGTGTATGTGGCCGCGTGCTATTTACACTTTTACCAACCCCGAAGGGCAAAATCCGCGCAAGTTTAGCGCGGCTTAATGGTTAATGTGTGCTCAATAGTTTGTGGCAATAATGGCGTAGCTTGATTATTAACATATTGCTGATAGCCACTACGATAATAAGGCGATAACGGGTGGCCAGATTGCCCACCAGGAATGCTCATGATGGCATCTTGCTCATTGCCCGGTTGTACAATAAATCGCTCTGAGGCGCCAAATGAGGCACCTTGCACCGCTGGCATAAAGCTGTCGCCATAACCTTGTGCAGCAGGCATATCTAACCAATGGCTCAGTAAGGGCATCTGTTTTGAAAATGGGTGCTTAATGTCGAGCTTATTTACCTCACCCCAGCGTAAATCAGCTAGCTGATTATCTTGACTGTGCTGTTTAAGTAAGGCGTTTTTAGCCTGTTTGTAGGCGCTGATGGCAAATTCATCCCAACTTTGGAATTGCTTAGGTAGCCAGCTTTTAGGCTGCTGATTGATCAGTTGCCACATAGGCGTTTCTAAATAGCGCTTAATCACAGCTAAGCTGCTGCCTTGGCTTGTTAGATTAGTTTCAATCGGCGCAAAGCTTTGATCTATCATGGCGGCGCGAAAATGTTTTACTAAGCTATAGCCCACCGAGTCTGCACAGGCACAATCGCCCCATTGATTGATGAACTTAACATCTTCAGCGAACCGTTTGGGTTGTTGGCTTAGCAGATTAAGTAGGTATTGCTGCCAAGGCTGTAAAAATCGTGCTTGATTATCTAGCTGCAAATTAAAAAAATCAGTTTCAGTAAATTGCTCTTGCTCATGTAATCTGTCCCGAATTTGCGTAGCGCGGGCCCCAAGAGCATAGCCGCCATCACCGAATTGGGCTAAATCTTGGGTGGAGAGCACCCGTGAATTAGCGGTCCAAATACGATGGCTGAGTGGGTTAATGACACTTGGGACATTGGGTTGGGGTTGCTGCCAAGCTTGGGTTTGCACTTCAGTTGCTGTTTGAGCGACATTGGCAGGATTACTACGACTTGGTAGCGCGCCAGCTATCTTCCAGCCCGCGTTACCTTGGCTGTCTGCTAACAACATATTTTGTGCTGGAATACCGATACTGCTGGCTAATGCCATGGCTTGATCGACTGTGGTTGTTTGCTCTAGTTCAATTAAGCCCATATTAATCGCATAGTCTTGATGGGCGACCCATGATAGTGCGTAGTTTTTATCATTAACGGTTTTTACCGGGCCATATTCACTGACTTGTACTGTATGCATCACTTCTGAGCTGGGCAGTTTAATCGGCTCATATTCAAGCGCTATTTCAGTGTTGGCGTCAATTTCAACCCAGTCAGCGGTGTCCACATAACTGTTGGTAAATCCCCAAGCGAGCTTGCCATTAGAGCCCACAACAATGGCTGGCGCGCCGGGTAATGAGACGCCAGTTATTTGCGCCGATGGATTGGTATTATTTGGGACATTATTGGTTTTAGCATCGCTAATGCTGGGGTAATTTAATTGCGCTCGATACCAGATAATAGGTACGGCAAACGATAAGTGCATATCATCAGATAACATTGCCCGGCCAGACTTGGTAAGCTCTCCGGTCACTGCCCAGTTATTGCTGCCGACCTCTAATGGGGCGGTGATTGTGCTGCTGTTTGCTTGAGCCAAAAGCTGGGGCTCAAGTGTTGGGATATCGCCGTCAAAGTAGGGGATTTGGCTATCATCAAGAGCTGCCTGATGGTGGCTTGTTTGGGTTAAAAATGCCAGCATATCGGGGCCAAAGGTCAGTTTTATTTGGGTTAAGGCCATATCTCGCTTAATGGTATTGCCTTGTAAATCAAGATACATACTAAATATGACCAATAAGCTGTCGGTTTCATGCCATGGTTGAGGACTTGATTGGGTGAGTAGGTATTCAAATGAGGACAGAGTTTGCGCCTTCAGTGCGGCATTTACCCCTTTAGTGTAAACCCTAAGGGTTTGCTTTTCTTTTGTGGTTAAGCCATCAAATATCATTTGTGCCCGTTTGCGTAGCTGATGAAAGCGGCGGTTTTTATCGCGCTCAAGTGCCTTTTCACCAAATATTTCAGCCAGTTCACCTGCGGCATTGCGTCGTAATAAGTCCATTTGAAAAAAGCGGTCTTGGCTGTGGGCATAGCCAAGGGCATAAGAGGCATCAAGGCGGTTGCTGGCGCTGATAATCGCCGTGCCGAGTTCATCACGTTCAATGGTGACAGGCGCTGTTATATCTTGGCTATTAAAGCTTGTATTTAAGCTGGGCATACTTAGGCGCAATACACTATAAATGGCTAATAACACCAGCATGATCAGTACGACTAGGCTGGTGAGCGTGTATTTGGTGACGTTAGATTGCAACACCTTGGTAAAGCTAATAGACATGGTTATGACCCTAAAGAATATTCGAGTCTATGATAACCAAGGTTACTAGTTTGTTAACAGCATTTTATTACTTATAGCAAAATAACTTAACGTTATAAAATAGCGTTTATAAATTAGGGTTAGTTAATCATTGCTGATTAATTTTGGCTTTAAATTTAGCGCGAGTTTCTTGATTGGCTTTACTGTACCAATAATCGAGCATTTCAGTGATTTCTGCCTGATCTTGAGCAATTGTCTTAGGTGTCATCGCTGTCGGAGCTAATGCTGGCGCAGCCGCGACAGTGGCAGGTGCTGCTGTGGTCGTTGACGCAGGAGTTATCGTTGCTGTCGAGGTTATTGTTGGTGCAGCAGTTAACGCTGGCTTAGTCGCGAGATTGGCGTTGTCGACACTTAGCGGCGTAAAGCTCATGGCGGCAGGTTTATTGCTAAGGTTGTACTGGCTGAGCTCAAGCTCAAAATCGCGGCCTAATTGCAGCCCATCTTTTAGGAGTAAATCTTGTATAAACTCCACAGGTAGACCTTGGCTATTGGTAAGGGTTAATTGGGGCGATTTATTAAAGCTATTGGCGGCATTTCGATTGCGTATGCTTGGCAGTTTAAGGCGATAGGTATCATTACTGGCGCTAAACTTTACGATCACCGCTTCAGATTTAAATTGCGTTTGCATGCCGCTATCACGGTAATTAACCTGATAGCGAAATAGCAGCTGATTGTCACCTTCAACCAAAGTCACTTCATCAGTATCCAATTGTTGGCCATTCAATAGCAATACATCAACACTACTAGGAATATCTAATACGCTAGCGGCAAAGCTTGCAGGGCTGGTGATGACGACGAAGAGTCCGATGATAAGTGGATGTAATTTCATGGTGTTCTCATTATGGCTAGAAGTGGGTATGGTCACTATTGGCATTGAATGATGCTGAGCGAGCAGTGACTATTTGTTCAAAACAATGCTTAATCGTTCCATTAAGTTATAGCAAAGCTCGCCTGAGTTACAACTTAGGCATAACTAACTTTTAGGAATTCGATAATCAAAAAACTTGCGATGTTCAGGGCCTGCTAAGTTGGTATTCACTTTATTAGGGTGCTTATATTCGCCCCAGCTTGCCACATGGGTGCCAACATTAAGCTGTGGAAACTCAGCAGTGGGGCTGTCATGTATACCAATGAAGTTGAGTAAAGTTTGCAGGCTATTGTTATCGCTAAGTTTTATCGATAGAAAGTCATCTCGATGCTTAAAGTAATGGTAAACAGCTTGTTGATGCGCAAGGTAGCAAGCTTTTAAACGCGCTTCATCTAGCAGATTATCAGCGTCTAACGGGCCAAAAGTTTGTTTGAAACAGCGCTTAAGGATCGGATGGAAGGTGCCGGTTTTATCGGCAAGGTTTGGCCTCATTTTTGTGAGCAGCATTTGTATTGACGCAACCCAAGTGTCGATAGGTCGGTCGATGTAGACAAATTTGGCATCGGGAAATAACTGATCTAACTGTGGGTAATCACAAAAACAGGGCACATCTGAAACCACATCGGCCACTTCAAAAGCGCGTTTGGTTAAACCGATATGGGCGACTTTTAATCCCTGTTCAAGTAAGGCAGCACTCACGCTGGTGGTGCCAGTTCTGGGCAAACCAATGATAAACACTTTGGACATGATTGCTCTCGATTAATACTCAAGAAACAATGATGTTAGGCTTGGGTATGGTGAGTTAAATGTGCGCCGAAAACGCAATAAACTAAGGTGGCTCCTTAGGTGCGGTACAAAATTTTTATCACATGCCAACCGAACTTGGTTTTAACTAAATGGGGGGTAATAAGCTCACCAGTAAAACAGACTCTATCGAATTGTGGCACCATTTGACCTTTTTTAAATTCACCTAAGTTACCGCCACTTTTTCCTGAAGGGCACGATGAGTGTTTTCTTGCTAGCACATCAAATTTAGCGCCATTATCAAGTTGCTTGATTAAGTCTTCTGCTTGGGTTTTGTGTTTAACTAATATGTGCAGTGCTGCAGCGGTTCTGGCCATGGGGACTCTCCAATCAATAATGGCCAGATTATACCTTGTTTAATGGCAAAATTTGAATCGAATTTAATCGCCCGAGTTTGACTCTGATTTTTAGTTGAATTGATGGTATAACAGCTAGCTTAGTCCCTTTAAAACAGATGAGTGATACATGCCTCAACGACTCAGCAGCCCGTTAGTGGATCAGCCATTAGCCCGTAAGCAAGTGCAATTGTTTTACGTTTACGACCCTATGTGCAGTTGGTGCTGGGGATATCGCCCCACTTGGCTGGCATTAGCTGAGCAAATCAAGCTGCAGTTGCCTCAGGTGCAACTGACATACCTGTTAGGCGGCTTAGCCCCAGACTCCGATGTGCCAATGCCACTAGAAATGCAGCAATTTTTAGCTAACACCTGGCAAAAAATAGCGACGCAGCTAGGAACCCAATTTAATTTTGATTTTTGGCGTCAATGCAAGCCAAGGCGTTCGACTTATCCCGCCTGTCGGGCTTGCCTTGTGGCAAGGCACTATGGTTTAGAGCAGCAAATGCTGTTTGCCATTCAACAAGGCTATTATTTGCAGGCGCAAAACCCCTCAGATGACAGCACACTCATTGCATTCGCAAGCCAACTGGGTATTGATGAAGCAGACTTTAGGGCGAAATTAACCTCCAGTGCCACGCAGCAGCAATTACTGTCTGAGCTTAATGTTGCTCAGTCTTTACCTAATGAGGGTTTTCCGTCACTGGTATTGGCGATTGATCAGCAAAGCTATTGTGTTCCATTGGATTATAAAGACGTTAATGTCAGTCTAAAAGCGATTAACAAGCTGTTAGCTGAGTAACTATCAGTTATTTTTGGTTAATGACAGGCACAAAAAAACCAGTTGCAAGGCAACTGGTTTTTATTGCTCTTTATAGAGCGCTTACACTTGATTAACTAGTTTGACCAAATCTGGATTATGGACAATCTACATCAAGACTAAGTTAGTTATTCTACTGTGTGACAATCAGCACAATCAGTAATAGTTAGATCTGATGTGTGTAAATCAGTATCTAATTCGTGATGGTCAGTAAAACCATGACAATCATCACAAGTTGCGATGGTTGCTTCCATTTCTGTATGCTCTTCAACATTAATAGTATTGTGACAATCAACACAATCAACAGCAAAAGCAGAACCTGCAAACATAAGTGCAGCAATCATAGCTAAATATTTCATAGTAACTCCATCATCAGTTAAGGGGCTTTATCGCCCATGTTAAGTACCAAATATTATGGTCTTAACAAACCGCGCTTACTCAATGAACCAATATCTTAATGAAAATAAATCCGTTACTTTAAAACTAAGAACACTGAAAATTGGATAGCACATTTTAATTTGTCTTTGTAAAACAACTTAAGTTGCGTTACTTAAAGACCATCTTATCGATTTATGCTAATTGAAACTCAAAATTGGCTGCAAAGCTACCGTTTTACATTTTCTAGCGGAGTTAATTTTCAAGGTTGTGATCTGCTTAATAAAATTATAGAAATTTAAAGTGTGTTAACCCTATCCGAGTTCAGAATTAACAGGGGGAAATTTTTGGAGAAAGCGGCTTAATCATTTAGGCGCGACAGATCTTAATCCATTTATCTGGTAGTGGATTAAGTAATGGCTGGAGCTGCGAAACATCATGATAAAGCCAGTTGTTAATCTCGGTAGACGGAATAAACAATGGCATGCGGTGGTGATACTGAGCGCATTTATCATTAGGGTTAATGGTAAGTGTAACCAGTTGATTTTCTTCAGGGTACAGTATGCCAGCCATAAACAATGGCTTATTAGCTGCGTGACTGAAGCGATACTTTTGTTTTTTAGTCTGGCGTTCATCGCGCCACTCAAACCAAGCACTACAAGGGATGATACAGCGCTGTTGTCTAAATGCCTTGGCAAACGTTGCTTTGTCGGCCGCGGTTTCTCCTTGGGCATTAATAATGATTTTTTTAGACCAATTAGGTTTTATCCCCCAAAGGCTATTTATGACAGTTAAAGGCGGAATATTTGCCGAGTGACTTATTGTTGCAATTGCAGTGCTACTAGGGTCTGCGGCATTTATTGATGGGGTTGTTTCAGGGCAAGTACGAGTGATGCAGGTAACAGTATCTGTTGGGCGTAAATCAAGGTTTGTTTGTATCGACAGTGGCATATCAAACAAGTCATCAAGTGTTTGCTTCATGCCATCAAATAGCATTTCAATTCTGCCACACATCATTTCGGCCCCTTTTTAATTCCATTCACTTAAAGTAGCATTTTTTCCCATGAGTTTGACTAATGATTTGTGTCGAGTAGCTTTGAAAATTTGCTTAAATAGCATTCTCGACTTTAAAAATTCAAACGAGCGTATAAATTTTTTAAAAATTTTTTGCTTCAGCGCACACGTGTAAGTTTATGAAATGCTGGTATTATTTTTTAAATGTTACTTTGTTGTTGTAATTATTGGGTTTATTTTTAATTAGAATGTTTGATCTAATTTAATTTTTGTGACGTAATGCACACTATTAGTCTGGTCTGATGAGTGTAAAACTATGAGCTTAAGAACAACATTTAAAAAAGTATTGCCAAGTATTTCGACGACAGAACAAGAAGCGTTAGATGCCGGAGATGTTTGGTTAGAAGGGTCTATTTATCAGGGCATTCCTGATTTTGCCGCCTTACGTGACATTCCTGGGGCAACGCTGTCAGCTGATGAGCAAGCTTTCCTCGATGGCCCGGTGCAAACATTAATCGAAATGGTTGATGATTTTGAGATTCAAAATGGTAAACACTTACCAGACAATATTCTTACTTACTTAAAAGAGAACAAATTCTTCTCTTTAATTATTCCTAAGTCTTACGGTGGACTTGAGTTTAGCCCTTATGCTAACTCAACTATCGTAGCGACCATTGCTGCTAAAAGTTCTGCGGTTGCTGTTACGGTCATGGTGCCTAACTCTTTAGGTCCTGGCGAGTTATTAATGCACTACGGTTTAGATAGCCAACGTGACTTTTGGTTGCCTCGTTTAGCTAACGGCCAAGAAATTCCATGTTTTGCGTTAACAAGCCCTGAAGCGGGTTCTGATGCTGGTGGTATTCCTGATATTGGTACCGTCACCATGGGTGAGTATCAAGGCGAGCAAGTACTGGGTTTATCAGTAACTTGGGATAAGCGTTATATCACCTTAGCGCCAATCGCTACGGTACTCGGTTTAGCGTTTAAAGTTGAAGATCCACAAGGTTTATTAGGCGGCAAAGAACAGCTTGGTATTACTTGTGCGCTTATTCCTAAGGCGCACCCTGGTGTGCAATTAGGTAACCGTCATGATCCTATGGGCTGTCGTTTTTATAACGGTACTACCCGTGGTGAGAATGTGTTTATTCCAATGGACTTTATTATTGGTGGTCAAAGCAACATAGGTCGCGGCTGGCAAATGCTGGTTAGCTGTTTAGGTGCTGGCCGTGGTATTTCGCTGCCGGCTTTAGGTGTTTCAGTTAGCCAATGTTCATTTAAGTCTTCTGCTGAATATGCCGCTGTGCGTGAACAGTTTGGTTTATCAATTGGTAAGTTTGAAGGTATTCAAGAAAAGCTTGCAGATATTGCCGGTAAAACTTACTTGCAAGAGGCGATGCGAGTGCTAACCACTGAAGGATTAGGTTTAGGCTTAAAACCTTCTGTAGTAACAGCTATTGCTAAGTATCACATGACAGAGCTTGGACGTGATGTTCTTGATTCTGCTATGGATATTCAAGCTGGTAAAGCGATTCAACGTGGACCACAAAATACCTTAGCATCAGGTTATGTGGCGCAACCTATTGCAATTACCGTTGAAGGTGCCAACATTCTAACCCGTAACTTGATGATTTTTGGTCAAGGGGTGATGCGTTGTCATCCTCACTTACAAAGTATGGTTGAATCAATTCATAGTGATGCAAGTGATGCTGATAAAACCTTTAACCGTATTTTCAGACAAACCGTAGGTTACAGTGTTGGTAATAGTTTACGCGCATTCAAATTAGGCGTATTGCCATTTACTGCTCCAGCTTCATCTGCATTGCCTGAAGTTATTGGTTACGAAAAATCAGTACACAAGCTTGCATCTAAACTGGCTGTTTATGCTGACTTCTCGTTGCTTGTATTAGGCGGCAAGCTTAAACAGGCTGAAATGATCTCAGCACGTTTAGGTGATGTAATGAGTTACCTTTATGCGGCGATGGCATCGATTCGTTTTTACGAGCAAAAAGTGTCAGCAGATGAGCGCACGCAAGCTAAGCCATACTTTGATTACGCAACTCGTTGGGCGCTATGTAAAGCTGAAGAAGCACTACTAGGCTTCCTAGAGAACTTCCCATCTAAGCCGACTCGTCAGTTCATGCGTTTAATCACCATGACTTACTCAGCTAAAATGCCAAAAGTGAATGATGATTTGGTCAGAGAGCTTGCCCATCAAGCCCAGCTTGATACCACATTTAAAAAGCAGTTAACTCATTTAATTAAGCCTGTTGCTGGTGATGGTAACTACATTAATGAGCAAGCTTACTTAGCTAAAATGGCATGTTTACCTATGCTAGCTAAAGTGAAAAAGGCCCTTAAACAGCGTGTATTTAAAGCTGGGGTTCGTTTCTCGTTAACACTGGATGCCGCGCTTGAAGCTAAGGTTATTACAGCCGATGAGCATAAGCAGCTGCAAGATTACAACTTAAAGCGTGAACGTGCGATCCGAGTTGATGAGTTTGATTTTGATATGAACATAATTACCGATAAAGCGGATTTAAAAATCGCTAACTAATATCGCTAAAATCAGCCTTGTTTAGGATGTTAAAAGCCGCTTTTAAGCGGCTTTTTTGCGTTTAGGGCTTATGTTGGCAAGATTAATGTTTGATTAATTGTCGATTAAATTGTAACCGGCTCACAATTTTGTATTAAAGCTGTATTTTAAGCGCGTCTTAATCATCAAAGTTTGATCTTAGTTCGTTTTTTGCTCAGCGCTAGGGCGTATAAATTAATGATGGTCACTAACTTTGTGGAGGAATAATGACTCGTGCTTATAACAGCAAATTGGCGTTAATACTCAAGGTGACTTTTATTTGCTTGCTGCCCAGTGTTGGTCATGGTGCTGAGGCCATTGTGGGCGGCGTTGTGGGTTATGCCGATTATAGCGCTTCTTCTGTGGGGCTTTCTGATACTCAAGAAAGTGGCATTAATTATCAATATAGAACAGCGATAACGTTAAACCCAAGTAACCGTTTATACGGTGCTTATTCCTATAATTCTGATGATATGACTCAGCATGAAGGGATTTTAGTGTCCTATGACAAACTATTTTCTATTGACGATGCACATCATATCAATTGGTTTATTGGGGCATCGGCGGGATTAAGTGGTAACCAAATTCAACTCACCAATTTAGATAGCAGTTATCAAGACAGCAGTAGCAGTTACGTTTTTGGTGGTCAAACAGGGCTATTGTTTGATTTAGGCCATGACTTTAGTTCTGAACTTGGTTTTCGCTATTTAAAACATAACTTCAGTTCCAGTGCTGGTAACGACAACAGTTTGTCATTGTCCCTAAATGATAGCGAGCAAGTGTATTTTGGCATTGATTTTCGTTTCTAGTCCTAGGGAAAATTTACGCTTGAAAAAGTTGGATAGAAAAAAGCCCGCTCAATACTCAATTGTTCGGGCTTTTTTATGTGGTGAAATCAACTTAGCAAGGTATTAGCTATTACTTTATCATTAAATAACGGGATTAATTTGCTGCTGAAGATGTGAATAGCTTGTAAACACGCCTGTGGTTAGGCATGTTAATACTCAGGAAATTAACTCATAAGAAGCAGGGAATTATGACAAGGTTTAATTCAAGACTCACAAATGCGCTTTCTAACAAAAAGCCTTATCAAAAAGCCTATAAACTGGGATTGCTGGTGAGTTTATGCAGCACACCATTTGCGCTTCAAGCAGCAGACTTTACCGTTATCCATGCCGGGGAGTTACTTGCTGTTGCAGGTGAAAAGCCGACAACTAAGCAATCGATAGTGATTAAAGATGGTCAAATCAGCGCCATTAATAGTGGCTATATTGAGCTTCCATCCAGCCAAATAACTGAAGCAGATACCCTTGAATATATTGACCTCAAAGACAGCTTTGTCATGGCGGGTTTAATGGATATGCACGTGCATTTACAAGGGGAGTTAGGGCCCAATAATGACAGCGAAGCATTACGCATGTCAGATGCCGATGTGGCAATGAAAAGTGCTTATTTTGCAAATAAAACACTGTTAGCTGGTTTTACCACAGTAAGAGATTTAGGCGCCAAGCCTGAGCAGATTTATGCGCTTCGTGATGCGGTTAACAAAGGTTGGTTGGCAGGCCCTCGAATTATTGCCTCAGGCGGCGTCTCTGTCACTGGTGGTCATGGTGATGTGGATGGGAAAAGCCCTGACTTACTGGATATGCTAACCTCTAAAACCATTTGTGATGGTCCCTTTGATTGCCGCCGTGCTACGCGTCGAGCGATAAAATATGGCGCTGATGTGATTAAGATTACCTCTACAGGCGGCGTGTTGTCAGATACCAATACCGGCACAGGCCAGCAGATGGCCAATGACGAGTTAAAAGAAGTCATTGATGCAGCGCATGCATTAGGGCGTAAAGTCGCCAGCCATGCCCATGCGGCTGAAGGGATTAATGCGGCTCTGAGAGCAGGTGTTGATAGCATTGAACATGGCAGTTACGCCAATAAAGAATCGATTAAGCTATTTAAAAAGTCAGGGGCTTACTTAGTGCCAACCCTGTTAGCGGGTGACACTGTGGTTCAAATGGCTAAAGGTGATGGCAACTTTATGTCTGAAGCAATTAAAGCCAAAGCGATTAGGGTCGGTCATGATATGCAAAACAACTTTGGTAATGCCTATAAAGCGGGGGTTAACATTGCTTTTGGTACAGATAGCGGCGTATCACGCCACGGCGATAACGCGAAAGAGGCTGTGCTGATGAGTCAGGCGGGGATGAGCAATCAAGATATCTTAGTCAGTGCGACCATTAACGCTGCTGACCTTATTGATATGAGCGATACTCTAGGCACGCTAGCACAAGGTAAGCATGCTGACATTATTGCAATGAAAGCGAGCCCCCTTGAAAGTATTGATGCCTTACTTGATATTCATTTTGTCATGAAATCAGGTAAAGTACATAAGCAATAACCTTGGCTAATCATTATCACCAAGGCTCCCGAAGGAGCCTTTTTAATGGATGGTTAATTTAGTCAACCCAATGCAGTACATCACGAATAATCGACCATCGCGGCACTGGTGTGGTTGCGCCTTTTCCTAGCATCCAATAATCATAAAATTGTTGCTGGTGGCCATCGACTCGGCGCAGTTTTTGCCAGTTATTAATGTAGTTTAATAGTGACTGATTAGGTTGGGCCACGGCATAAGCCACAGGGTAGCGATTTTTACCTTCTAAAATAGCAATGCCGTAACCTGGGAAGAATAATGTCCAAGCTGAACCTGCTTCAGCGCTGATCACCACCGCATCGTATTTGGGCGCTTTTTGCCTAAAGAAATCTTTATAACCGTCAATTTTAACAAAATTAATATGAGGCAGTTTTTTCTTGGCATCGGCAATTTTATCATCATGTTCAACATAGGCGATGGTGGTATTTTCCATTTCGAGAATGGACTCATCAGTTTTGAAGCTATTAACCCGATGATCTTGAGTGGCAATGGCGATGTTAAGCTCTAGCACTGGTTCGCCATAACTAAGCCTGTCCATTTGTTTGATATCCATTGACAGCCCCGACATGGCGACATCAAAATAGCCAGCCTGTAATGACGCTGCGAGCTTATCTTTTTTGAACGGGATAAACTCTACCTCGACTTTCAAGTCCTCCGCCAACTTAGTGGCCATTGCAATATCAAAGCCCACTAACTGGCCGGCATTATTGTAGTAACTAAAAGGCACATTACTGGGAATGTAACCGACTCTTAGTAAGCCACGTTGGCGAATGGAATGGACGCTGGCGATTGCTTGAGTGGGCGTTTTACCGATTTCAGGGTATTGGCGAGTCACTTTCGTGGGCACTTTGTCAGCCACTTTCATGTTGGCGATCACCTCACTGGTGATATCAGGGCTATGTATAAATAATCCCATACCTATGCGGCAAACAACAATGGTGACCGCGGTACTGGCTAAAAGCCCAACCGACATTTTAATTAATTGCGGCGGACGAATTTTCAGTGTCCCTTGGAATAAGCACACGGTTAATAGGGTGAGGGCGAATAGGTTCATTACTGCGGCAATAGAGTTGAACTTGCCTGTGATAAAGCCTGACATGACAAATAGTTGGAATAAGTCTGAAGGTAGTTGCACTAAGTCCAACATAAAAGGAATGGCGACATACACACTACCAAATAAAGATAATAAGCCACTAACAGACAATGATGGCATAGCGCTGATATCAACAGGGGTGCCATTAAACCAGCCAGCAAAGTAGACAAATAAGATAACGGTTAATTTACCGATATTGGGGAAGGTAAATGCAATAGGCACCAAAATCTCAATCAGGGTGACGCCATCTTCAGTTAAGTTATTATGCTCACGCATAATTTGCTTACACTCAGCAATAATTACCGGAATAACAATAAAGATATTACCTGTGGCAAAGGCGGTAACTAAACTGGCTTTACTTATGTTAACCGTCTGCCTATAAGTGATTGGCGTTAATGACGAAACTATCCAAGGTAGCACTGCAAATGTGAGCAATAAGCACAAAGCAAAGTAACTAATAAGGTAAACCTGCATACTGGCAAATTCATCCACTCCCATAGTGCCAGCTGCCGATGCTGACATGGCAAAAATACCAATAGGCAACACTTTAACCAAGCCTTGGGTGATCCGAGAAAAGGCTTCTGTGATGGTATGCATGAAGGTTAACACCAGCTTTTTATTGTCGCCCTCCATACTAATTAACGCGAGACCCAAGGCAATACTGAATACCACCATGGCAGGAACATAGCCTTCCGCCATCGACTCAAACGGGTTTGAAGGAATATAGAGCTTAAAATAATTAATCGGCTGGGCAGGTTCGATAATACTGGTGCTGAAAAACGATGCTGATTCAATAAACGGAAAAGACAATGGCATTAACGCAGTGAGAACTAAACCGACTAACCACAGCAATAACATAATGGCGCCAGCGCGGCTAAAAATTAATATGGCCGTGCTTTTTTGCAGTTTGCCTATACCGCCAATAAGCGATACCACTATGTAAGGCAATACGGTCATTTGCATTAATAAAATAACGCCATTACCGATAGCGCTAAGCCAGCCTACGGACTCGCCAAAGAATATCCCCACAGCAAAGCCGACAAACATAGCCACTAGCATTTGGGTTGAACTGGTCATCGCAAGTAATTTTTTAAACACAGTTATGTTCCATTTATTATCTGGGCTTGAGGGTAAACTCACATTAACCGTTAGCAGGCTAATGTTTTGATAATGCTACAAAGTTGTTGCTCAAGTTTAATATTAACAGTGTTAGTTTGGATTAGGGATAATTTGTACAATAAATATCTTACTGAATTTATTTATATGCAGTGTTTTTGAAACGGCTAAAAAGCCACTGTAAATACAGTGGCTTTAAAGGGGAAGGGGGGGGAGTTTCAATACAGATATTCAGAGGCTTAATGTGCCACTGGTATCATTAAAGCGGTTTTAATTTGCCTTTAGCGTCATTAATACACTGGTAACCTTTACCGCGCATGAAGTCAGCGAGTTCTGTTTCAATACGCTCAAAGCAAGCTTCACCTTCTTTTTCAAAACAGGTCGCGATTTGTACCGCATCAGCACCGGCGAGTAGGTATTCAAAGGCATCGATTCCGTTTTTTATCCCGCCAACGCCAATGATTTGTACGTCATCATCCAGCAGTTCACGAAAGGCGCGCACATTGGCTAAACCGACAGGTTTAATATAATCACCACATAAGCCACCAAAACCGCCTTTAGGCTTGATTATGGGCTGCTCAGTGTACGGGTCGATAACTAAAGTGTTGCCGATTGAGTTAATGCAGGTGATAAATTTTACTGGATATTTTTTGATGACATTGGCTGCTGCCACAAAATGTGACATATCAAAATAAGGCGCCAGTTTAATCCCAATTGGTTTATTGCCTAGCGCTGTTAGGGCAGCGAGTGCTTTGTCAGTTTGTTCAAAGTCATAGGCGACCTGCGCTTTACCGGGGATATTAGGGCAAGAGAAGTTAACTTCAATTAGGTCAACATCACTGTTTTGAAAGGCGCTGACCATTTCAATATTATCTTCAATGCTAAAGCCTGAAATGCTTACAACAACAGGTTTACCTAATGCTTTTAATTGAGGCACCATTGCTAAATAAGCTTTATAACCTAAATTGGGTAAGCCCATCGATTGAATCGAACCTAATGGTAAATCTTTATAGCGTGGCTCAGGATTGCCTTCGCGCGCTTCCATGGTACAAGATTTAGTGACCACAGCAGCCGAATGAGATTGGGCAATCGTGTGCAGTTCATCCCAAGTGGTGCACTTGGGGCCAGAGGCATTCATTAAGTAACTGTCTAAGCTAATACCAGCAATTTCAGTGGATAAATCGATGTTCATGAAGCGTCCTCTTGGTGGAATAAACAATAAAAAAGCATGTGTAAATTGCGAGGTAGTTTATGCAGCGGGACAATAGAGGTATTGATTAAAAACAATAAATATGACAAATGTGTGATTATTTTTTAAGAGTGTTAACTAGAGCGCATAAATGCTGCTGTTCTTTATGCGCTGTTCTTTATACCACCGAGTAAGGCGGCGATGAACTGTTGCTGTTAATCGCCACTTACGTTTATAGCTATTTTAATTTGTAAATGACCTCAACACGCTCCTCGACACTGACTTGACCGTATTGATAGCTTTCGGCCGTGTCACTTTGCATTGCCGCCATACGCATCATCACAGGTTGTACCGACTGCTGAGTTAAGTAGCTGATTTTCCAAACACCATCGAGCTCACGCTCAAACCCTTGGGCCAATGATTGGGCTTTTTGTTTGGCATCTTTAATAGCGGCTTGTCTTGCTTGTTCAATCGCTGCAGTTTCGTTTGATGATTTCAAACTGATATTTTGCACCTGATTAATGCCTTCTTCTAATGCGGAATCTAAAATGTCATTAAGCTTAGGCAACTGCTTGATGGTAACAATCACTTGTCTGTTAGCGCGGTAACCCACTAACTCTTTGGGTTGTTTCGAGGGGTAATGGTATTGCGGCTGAATGCTCAAATTAGCGCTAGATATCGCATTTTTATCGACTCCAGCATCCTTGAGTCGCTTGATGAATTTAGCGACGGCTTGATCAACAGCGACTTTAGCTTGCTTAGCATCATCTTTAGTTAGGCTGACTTGAACTGAAATTACCGCCATATCAGGGGCTATTTTTAAATGGCTCGTACCAACCGTTTCAATATGTGGAAAATTATAGTCAGCAGCAATAGCATTTTGAGACAGTGAACCAAATAGTAATCCTGTTGCTAGCAAACCATTCATTAAGGTTGTTTTTATAATGCGATGTGTTGATGTTGTCATGTCGTGCTCCAAACAATAAATGAGGTTGGTAGTAACCTTGTTATAGCTATAAACGAGAGCAAATTTGAAAAGGGTTAATTTATTGAATTTTATTTTTGACGCGATAAAACCTAATTAAGAAAAGTCAGTTTTTAATAAGCACTTTTTAGGCGTTTGGCGTTTAATGCAAAATATAGGCGTAAAAAAGCCTAGTTAAATTAATCGCTAGGCTTTTAGGTTAGGCATATTAAAAATGATTGCGGCGTTATTCT
Organism: Shewanella sp. 6_MG-2023; assembly: GCF_030547195.1. Taxonomy (NCBI): domain Bacteria; kingdom Pseudomonadati; phylum Pseudomonadota; class Gammaproteobacteria; order Alteromonadales; family Shewanellaceae; genus Shewanella; species Shewanella sp. 6_MG-2023. The sequence goes on from NZ_JAUOQU010000019.1 coordinate 64,618, forward strand.
ACTCGCTCACCATCAACCCAAGTTTCCAGCACCTTAGTTTTCCAAATATCTTCAGGGTTAATAGCAAAGATATCCTTATCAATCAGAATAAAATCTGCTTTACGCTTAGGGACAAGTTGGCCAATCATTTGCTCTTGATGGGCGGCAAAAGCGGCGTGGGTGGTAAATGTGGCTAATGCTTCGGTTAAATTCATGCTTTCGCGGCGATACCAGCCATCAACAGGTTGATTGTCGTGATCTTGACGAGTTACCGAGGCGTGCAGGCCATAAAAAGGATTTGGCGACTCAATGGGGAAGTCAGAGCCTGCGGCAATAATCGTATTGGCATTAAGTAGCTTACGCCAAGCGTAGGCGCCTTTTATACGGGCATTACCAATTCGGTCTAATGCCATGTTTTTATCACTTGTGGCATGGGTTGCTTGCATTGATGCGATAACATTGAGTTGCGCAAAACGTGGAATATCGGCTAATTGCAACACTTGGGCATGTTCAATTCGATGGCGTAAATGACGGCTGTTACTTGCGGCGATATTGGCTTGGTAGTGATCCAACACTATTTGATTGGCATTATCGCCAATGGCATGGGTATTGACCTGAAAGCCTGCATCCATCGCTTGTTGAATCGTATCGCCCAACTCTTTTTCAGAATAGAGCAATAAACCTTTATGGCCAGCTAAATCGCTATAGTCTTCAATCAATGCAGCGCCGCGACTGCCAAGGGCGCCGTCGGCGGATATTTTTACGCTGCTGATGTGTAATTTATCTGAGCCAGAAGCCATCGGTCCTGCCTGCATCATCTTGTCAAATTCAGGGTCTTGAGCATCTATCATGGCGTACACGCGAATTGGCAGTTTATCGGCATAATCAAGTGCCTGATAAGCCGCGATAGTGTCACTGCCAATACCTGCATCATGGACACTTGTTAATCCCTGCTTAGCCAGCGAAGTAAGAGCTGTTAGCAGTATTTCTTGTTGCTCGTCGATAGAAGGTTGTGGGATTTTAGTAGTGATCAGGCTCATGGCATTATCAATAAATACCCCTGTCGGCTGACCATCAGCATATTTGATAATTTCACCACCTTCAGGGCTGGTGGTGGCAGAGCTAATACCAGCGATTTTCATCGCAGCGCTATTTGCCCAGCCAGCATGGCCATCAATGCGAACTAACCATACAGGGGTATCGGGAAAGACTTTATCCAGTGATGCAGCCACGGGAAAGTTTTGTTGTGGCCATAACACTTGGTTCCAGCCGCGTCCTTGTATCCATTGCATTGTTGGTTGTAATTGCCTAAATGCTACAACAGTTTCAACGGCTTGTTGTTCAGTCACGCTGCCACGTAACTGGGCTCGCATCAGGCTTAATCCATAGCTTAAAACATGACCATGCGCATCGATAAGGCCTGGTAGTAAGGTTTTGCCTTGTCCATCAATTCTTACAATACTGGTGTTAGTACTGTAGGGAAGATGTTCATTTTCAAGGTAGATTTTTTCAATGACATCGCCGTTAAATTGTAATGCCTTAAACTCAACTAATTTACCATTACTGACAGTGTAGCCATTGATATTATTGATAAGTTTACTTTGGGCAAGGCTTGTTAACGGGGGAAGGCAAAGGCAAGTAAGTAATAGTAATTTATAGTTCTTAAGCATGATTAAACCGGTCCATGTTCTTATTATTTGTGTTTTTAGCGTATCTTAAATACAAAATGCCACACTGTTACCAAAATGTTAACTGCTTTGTTTTGAAAAGAGACCTTTGACTCTAGGGCTGTAGCACTTTGGTGGTTAATATTCATCTCGAAAGCGCAATGCTCCCTCTTTATTTAGTAGGCCGTTGGCTAAACCTTGAATATCGATGGTTGCGATGAACTGGTATACTTTAAATTATGTAATAGGTTAATATATAACAATATTTATATTAATTAACCTTATCGGTTTCAGTGAATTCCAACGCCAATGTCTTTTATGGCAAAGAGCTTCGAGAACTGAATAAAATGAATCGAATGTGATTTTGACAACTGTTTGGGTGTGCTATGGATTATGTTGCTTTATTTTTGGTGCTGGTTGGAAGCATCGGGCTGGTGTTATCGTTACGCCCAGCTTATGCCATCTGTGCTTATTCTCAGTTTAGTAATAAAGGCTGGTTGACGCTGTTATTGTTAATTGGATTATTTATTGTCAGTTACCTCAGTTATTTATCTTTATTATTTAGCTCTACCAGTGAGATTGATTTTATACAATTAGTAGTGGCTGGTATTTTCTTCGCTGGCGGCGGGTTTGTGTACTTGGTGACGAACCTAAGTAAGCAAACAATTATGGATATTGATGTGTTATTGCAGCAAAAGCACCATCAAGCGAACCATGATTTGTTAACCACATTAGCCAATCGTCAGCACTTTTATCGCCATATGGATCAAATGTTAGCGCTAAAAAGTGAAGGTTTTTATTGCTTAATGTTAGACATTAACAATTTTAAAATGATTAATGACACGTTTGGGCACCCAGAAGGGGACCGAATTTTAACAGTGATTGCCCAGCGGATCTTGCAAGTCGTACCTGAAAATAGCTTAACGGCCCGTATTGGCGGTGATGAATTTGCGATTATTATTCCTGATACCGCCAATCTGAATATTTCTGATGTGGCGAAAGATATTGAAACTGCACTATTAATTGACATTCCTTGTGCTGGACATTTGATTGTCATTGCCGCCAGTATTGGAATTTCTCAGTATCCAGAGGATGGGCAAGATAGCAAAACCTTAATTAAGTATGCCGATATCGCCATGTATCACGCAAAAAAGAATGAAATGCCCCATCAGTATTATCAATCTCATCTACCGACAACCACACTACCTGAATCTGTTTTAGATGTTGAAAAGAGTTAAGGGATCATTATTCTTAAAACTAGAATCGCGAGTGGTGAATATCGCTCATTCTGAAGAACCTAGGGCTCCTATTAACCAGATATGTATTTACCAAGGTTTTTAAATTATTGCGGTTTTTTGTTGTTAAGGCTTTAATTGGATTAAATCTACCCGCTCAAGCTGATTTGCTCTCACATTGTGGTTAATGAACTGCTATTCTAGTGACGAGATCATTGATAGAGAATTACTATGGAAAAATCAGCTTTTTTAGATGCCATGGGCGTAACCCGTTGGCGCAGCGCTGATAGCCAAGGCAAGCCGTATTTAATTATTCATGATGACGGTGATGATATTAGCCAGCATAGTTTGGTTAAAAGCGTGTTGTCGCTATTACATATTGATGAGTCACAATGTGAGTTTGATACTGAAATGGTCAAAGGCATGCAGGTGATTTGGGATTTGCGCAAAATGCGCGTCCGTCCACGAGTGGCTTGGATTATTACCGATCCTATTGAGGCGTTATTGCAAGGCCATCAAGGTAAGAGAGACCTGTGGCAACAGCTTGGTTTGCAGCTTGATAAAACGGCTTCGATTGATACAGATAAGTCAGCTTAGAATTTAGTTACTGACATTGACGATATAAAACAGTGATTATTTAAAGCTTCGATTATTTAAAGCTTCGATTATTTAAAGCTTCGATTATTTAAAGCTTCGATTATTTAAAGCTTCGATTATTCAAACTTCCACTATTGAAGAAACCTTATGACTTCAGCTTCTCCTCAAACAAGTTTAACAATTTCGTTATTATCTCCTGAAAACACAGCTGCAATGTTTGAAATTGAGTCTGCTGCACATTCTCACCCTTGGAGTTTAGCAAGCTTAGAAGACTGTTTTGGCCGCTTATATCGCGTTTATGGAGTCTTTGATAAAGATGAGCTTATTGGTTTTGCCATTGTGCAGCAAATTGTCGATGAGCTGACGTTATTAGATATTTGTATTGCGCCGAATCAACAAGGAAAGGGTCTAGGAAAGCAGCTACTTAATCATGTTATCTATGATGCTAAAGTGAAACAGGCAGTGGTGGTGATGTTGGAGGTTCGACAGTCTAATCTTGCTGCAATTGGCTTGTATAATACATTAGGTTTTGTTGAAGCAGGTCGCCGCACGGGTTATTACCCAAGCGTAACTGGCCGTGAAGATGCTATCTTGATGGATTACAGGTTATTGCCAGAATAAATGACTGAATGAATCATATGCTGAGTAAATTAATATTGTTAAACCAATAAAGAGCGTTAAATGAGAGAGTCGTTAAGAGCCAAAATAATCCAAGTGTGCGATAAAAAAATTGCCGCCAAAGGCGATAATGTTGGTTTATCATTTTATGCCTTTTTTGCCAATAAGAACGATGACCCGATATTATTGATGGAAGCTGCGACTTGGTGGATTGAAACTCATCAACTTGATCATTTCGTTAAAGCCCATGTGATTAAAGCAATGGTTCAAGCTGGTAAGTAATACTATTAATAACAGACATTAAAAACGGCGCTCTAGGCGCCGTTTTAGTCTCTTAGGAAGCAAATAAAGCTTACTTCACTTCTTTACCTTGCGCTTGTAAATCCGCATGGTAGCTTGAACGTACAAGCGGGCCACAGGCTGCATGGGTAAAGCCAATCTCGTCAGCTAATGCTTTTAGCTCATCAAACTCTGCTGGTGGCACGTAACGCTCAACCGGTAAGTGGAACTTACTTGGTTGTAAGTATTGACCTAAGGTTAACATCTCGACGTTATGAGCACGTAAATCACGTAATACATCGGCGATTTCTTCGTTTGACTCCCCTAAGCCCATCATTAAACCTGACTTAGTTGGAACATCAGGGTGACGGTCTTTAAAGCGTTTTAGTAAATCCAATGACCACTGGTAATTTGCCCCTGGGCGCGCTTTACGGTAATGCATCGGCGCTGTTTCAAGGTTGTGGTTGAACACATCTGGTGGCTCAGTGGCTAAAATATCTAAAGCGGCGTCAATACGGCCACGGAAATCAGGCACTAAAATTTCAATTTTAATTTCAGGATTTAAGATGCGGATTTCACGAATACAATCAGCAAAGTGCTGTGCGCCGCCGTCACGTAAATCATCACGATCTACAGAGGTGATCACCACATATTTAAGCTTCATATCTTGAATGGTTTGCGCGAGTTTCTTAGGCTCAGCTGCATCAGGCTTTAGTGGACGGCCGTGGGCAACATCACAAAAAGGGCAACGACGAGTACAAATCGCCCCTAAGATCATAAAGGTGGCAGTACCGTGGTTAAAGCATTCAGCAAGGTTAGGGCATGAGGCTTCTTCACATACTGAGTGCAAACCGTTTTTACGCAGTGCTGATTTTATATCAGTAATTCGCTGGTTTGATGCAGGGAGTTTTACTCTTAACCAATCTGGTTTACGCAACATGGTTTCACGTTCAGATGGAACCACTTTAACAGGGATACGCGCGACTTTTTCAGCATCACGCAATTTAACACCGGGTTGTAATCTTTCAGGCCTATTCATTTTATTCTGCTAATCCTTGATGATGTACAAGTTCTTGGTAGCCTAATACTTGGCTTAATGTTTGAATCAGTTTATCGCCAGCTTCAGTCACGGTTTGTGGGCCGCCTAAGGCTTTGCATTGCACCATTTCAAGTCCGGCATAACCACAAGGATTAATGCGCAGAAATGGTGCTAAATCCATATCGACGTTGAGGGCAAGGCCATGAAAAGAGCAGCCTTTACGAATGCGTAACCCTAATGAGGCGAGTTTTCGCTCGTCAACATAGACACCGGGTGCATCTGCTTTGGCGTAAGCATTGACATCGTACATGGCGAGCATATCAACGATGCTTTGCTCGATATTATTCACTAATTGTCTCACACCGAGTTTACTTCTTTTTATGTCAATGAGTGGATAGACAACCAGTTGGCCGGGGCCGTGATAAGTGACTTGTCCGCCGCGATCCACTTGGATCACTGGGATATCGCCAGGATTGAGAATGTGTTCACTTTTGCCTGCTTGGCCTTGGGTGAATACCGGTGAATGTTCAACTATCCATAGCTCGTCGTTGCTGTCACTGTCGCGATTGTCAGTGTAACTTTGCATGGCATGCCAGACCGACTCGTAATCTTGGCGGCCAAGATGCCTGATATGTAACGTCTGAGTTTGCAAGGGCAAGCTCTCCCTCAAAAAAGTTGGCTTATTATACGCACCTATCACTGAAATAACATCAAAGTGATAGGTGGATCACGTTTTATACCATTTTGAGCGGTGTTAAAGTACGCGGTTTACACCTTCAATTGCAGCAAGATCTGTATAAACTTGCTCAATATGTTCTTTACTGGTAACAGTAATACGAATTGATACTGCGTAGTAGGTGCCTTTGCTTGATGCTTTGACTGTTGGCGCATAATCGCCAGGTGCGAGTTTTTGCGCTACAGCAACGATGCGATCAGCTAAGGTATCGTCAGCATTACCGATGACTTTGAATGGGCATGAATTTGGAAAATCCATTAGTTCGCCAAAGTTTGTTTCTAACATGTGTTTGCTCTCTACGGTTGAATGCGCCTGTTTGTAGATATTACAGCAGGTACAGTTGAAGCTGTTATCACTTCTATATGGGGTAATTATACTGTAATACAAGTCTGCGAGCAGCGTTTGATGGTCATTTTTACTGCGCCATTGTAATTTATTACCTAAGGCGTTAGTTTTGCGCTGCTGCTTCGATAACAATAAAGCCACCCGAAGGTGGCTTTATTGTAGATATCAGTTTGTTTAACTGACCATTTTGCTAATTATTTAGAAAATAGCTTAGCTTATTATTCACCAAACCAGCCTTCAAACATTTGCTTGAAGTAATCCATCAATTTGCTAAACCAGCTGCCTTCATTGACTTCATTTAAAGTGACTAATGGGAATTGAGCTATGTCTTTGCCATCTAATTGGAAGAAAACACGGCCAACAGTTTCGCCTTTCGCTAACGGCGCCGTTAGTGGCTTAGTTAGCTCAAAGTTTGCTTGTAAGTTTTTAGCTTGACCGCGATTAATGGTAATAGGCGTGTCGGTAACGACACCTAAATCAACCGTTTCACGATCACCATACCAGATTTTTTGGGTAACAAAGGTGTCGCCAGCTTTATATGGGGTAATGGTTTCAAAGAAACGGAAACCGTAGTTAAGCAGCTTTTTGCTTTCAGCTTTACGGGCTGACTCGCTGTTAGTACCCATCACCACGGTAATGAGACGCATACCGTCATTGGTCGCTGAAGACACTAAGTTGTAACCCGCACCTGATGTATGGCCAGTTTTGATGCCGTCAACATTAAGGCTGTTATCCCACAATAGGCCGTTACGGTTATATTGTTTAATGCCGTTAAAAGTGAAAGATTTTTCTGAATAAACACGGTATTCATCTGGCACATCACGAATTAACGCTGCGCCTAGCAATGCCATATCATAGGCGGTGGTTTTGTGATTATCGGAATCTAAACCATGTGAGTTTTCAAAGTAACTTTGGGTCATGCCCAGTTGCTTTGACCATGAGTTCATTAAGTCAACAAAGCCATCTTCGGTGCCGGCGATATGTTCTGCCATTGCCACACAGGCATCGTTACCTGATTGAATAATAATGCCGCGGTTTAAATCTTCGACCGTGACAGTTTTACCCACTTCAATAAACATTTTTGACGAATCTGGGAAGTTTTTAGACCAAGCTTTTTTACTGATGGTTACTTCATCATCTAAAGAAATATTACCGACTTTAACTTCATGACCAATAACATAACTGGTCATCATTTTAGTTAAGCTAGCAGGGTTAAGTGATTCATAGGCATTGCTTTCAGCAATCACGCGCCCTGAATTGTAATCCATTAGAACATAAGCTTTAGCGGCGACAGTCGGCGCATTAGGCATAACCATAGGTGCATTAGCTGCGTTGGCTGCTTGAGATGAAAAAGATACCGCAGAAAGCAACAGCAAAGATTTTAGGGGAGTGTTAACAATATTCATCATTAAATTGGCACATCTCTGGTCAATGTAGAAGGTGACGTCGTTTAGGGTTTATTTTTAACTTACCGAGTTTGATGTGCTAGTGAAAGCACCAACAAACGCATTTATCAAAAATAGCATAAAAACCAAGCAAGATTATTACTTTAAAGCATCTTTAGTAGGTTTAAATGAATAAACGACATAATTAAAAACATTATATCATTAGTCGCTGACAATTTGACATTAAGCTTCATTAACATAAATAAACTGTCAGGCAGGCTAATTTATTATTTTTCAAAAACTGGTTATTTTTTAGGGTACATCATATAGCTATTAGGGTGGCCATCTTGTTTTAGCTGCACTAATACTTTATTCGCTAAATAACGCTGTCCAATTGGCCCGAGTTGTAGGCGATAAAAGCCATTAGCCGCTTCAACTTTTGCCGGCACTTGGTACTTTTGTTCAAGCTCTTTTGCCAGCACATTAATCCGCAGCAGATCTTTAGAGGCCACCACTTGAATAAAATGCACGCTGGAGTCTTTTAGTTCATCTAGTGCCATTGATTCTGGTGACTCAATATGAATGGCTTCAATGCTGACTTTAGCGGTGCCTTGCTGCAACATACCAATTTTGTAGGCCGCTGCGTAGGATAAATCAATGATGCGCCCTTCATGGAATGGGCCACGATCATTGACTCTGACAATCACTTGTTTGTTATTAGCCTCATTAGTGACTCGCACATAACTTGGTAATGGCAAGGTTTTATGGGCTGCTGACATGGAGTACATATCATAGGTTTCGCCGTTTGATGTTAGGTGACCATGAAACTTTGACCCATACCAAGATGCGCCGCCCGTTTGTTTAAAACCTTTCGTGCTCGACATCACCTGATATGACTTGCCGCGCACAGTATAGTTTTGCTGGTTTCCTTGGCGACTATAGGGCTCATACTTTGGGTGGGCATCTTCAACCTTACTGACATCGGGGGCACTTTTAGGGGCGCGATCATCTTTGAGCTGATAGCGGTCATCTTGGCTAGTTGGCGTCGGTGAACTTGAACACGCAGCCAATGCACCGCACAACCCAACCACGGCGAGACTAATGAGTGACTTTTTTAGCATGTCATATTTAATGTGACAGTTTATTTGACCGTTCATGTGAGTGCGCATCTTATTTGTTGTCATGTGCAGGGGCTGCACCTGGGTGGTACGCAGCTGCTAATTGCTGGCTAAATTGATATACCGCCATGGCATATAGTGGGCTGCGATTGTAGCGGGTAATCACATAAAAGTTATTAAGCCCTAACCAGTAGTCTGTTGCTTTGGGTTGCTCAAGTTTGATCAGTAATGCAGATTGCGAAGCATCAATATCTTTGGCAACCGCTAGGGATAAACTTGGGGTCAAGATATCAGCCACAGTTTGTGTCGGCTTGCCTTTAAGCCATACCTTGGCTTTAGGCGCGGTTTCAACGGTGTGATTTAATTTAAGGGCAACAGGTGCGCCTTTTTTCCAGCCGTGTTGGTGGAAATAATTAGCAACACTACCAATAGCATCCGGCTTACTATTCAATAGATCTCGGCGGCCATCACCGCTGAAATCAACCGCGTAGTGACGATAGCTTGAAGGAATAAACTGGCCATAACCCATAGCGCCAGCGTAAGAGCCTTTAAGGTTGTCATTATCTAATTGCTCTTCTTTAATTAATGACATCAGGTTGCCAAATTCTTTCCTGAAAAAGGTGGCTCTAGGAGGATAGTAAAAGCCTAATGTATACAGCGCATCTTGTACTTTATAGTTACCCATGTAGCCGCCGTAGTAGGTTTCGATACCGATAATGGCAACAATGATTTGCGGGTCAACTTGGAATTTTTCTGAGGCCTGCTTGATGGTTTCAGCATTTTGTTGCCAAAAGGCTAAGCCTTTTTCTAAACGGGAGTCAGTTAAAAAGATGGGATAGTATTGGTGCCAAGGTTTGGCTTCCCAAGGTTTGGAAATAGCATCAAGTACGGCTTGATTATGATTAGCAGATGATAGGAATTGCTGAACTTCTTGTTCGGTAAAGCCCTTGCTCACTTGTTCAGTGATAAAAGCCTGTTTTAGTGCGCTGACTTCTTGCTCTGTTGGCGGCGTTGGCGCCGCAAAAAGTGTTGTTGAACTGAGAAGTAATGCCAGCGCTGTTGCGATTTTAGTTGTTATTTGCATTTAAGGTCCTGTGTAATTGGACTACCGCTAAGTGATGTCAATTCAGCTGTGCGGCAGTTTTCCTTATTAAGTTATTTCATTAGGTTTGGCTGGGATTACCTATCCACAAAGCGTCTATGGGTTTGAATACTCATCAGAATGCCAAAACCTATCATCAATGTCATCATCGAGGTGCCGCCATAACTGATTAAAGGTAAGGGCACTCCCACAACAGGTAAGATGCCAGATACCATACCAATATTGACGAAAATATAAACAAAGAAGGTTAAGGTAATACTGCCTGCCAGTAAGCGAGCAAAGGAGGTTTGCGCTCGCGATGCGATAACCAAGCCGCGGCCGATGATATACATATACAGGGCAAGTAACAGTAAACTGCCGATCAGGCCAAACTCTTCACCGATAACAGCAAAGATAAAGTCGGTATGGCGCTCTGGTAAAAACTCAAGTTGTGATTGTGAGCCTTGCAGCCAGCCTTTACCCCATAGACCACCTGAGCCAATGGCGATTTTCGATTGAATAATATGATAACCCGCGCCGAGAGGGTCGCGCTCAGGATCAAACAAGGTCATCACCCTAGTGCGCTGATAGTCGTGCATTAAGAAGTACCACAGTACCGGTAAAAAGGCTAAAACTGCGGTCACACAACTGCCGACAATTACCCAGCTCATGCCTGATAAAAACAGCACAAAAATCCCCGAAGCGGCGACCAAAATTGAGGTGCCTAAATCAGGTTGCTTAGCAATCAGTAACGTAGGAATTAGCAGAATAACCAAACCACCGGCTAAATAACGTTTTTTCGGTGGTAGCGGAAATTTACTGATGTACCACGCCATAGTAATAGGGAAGGCGAGTTTGATAAGTTCTGATGGCTGAAACTCCATAAAGCCTAAGTTTAGCCAGCGCTGTGCGCCCTTATTAATGGTGCCAAAAAAGTGTACCCCAAGCAGTAGGATGATACCTGCCACGTAAATAGGTAAAGCCCAGCGCCTGAGAATTTCAGGGTTTATTTGGGCAAAGATAAACATGACAAATAATGACAAGCCAAAGCGGGTTAATTGCCTTTCCATCATGGCAAAGTCTTCACCGCTGGCAGAATAAATCACAAACAAGCCAAAAATCATTAGCGCGAGTAGGCCCAACAATAACGGTAAGTCTATGTGTAGTTTTTGCCAAATAGTCTGTTTGTGTGGGTGGTGTGAGGTATTCATTGTTCCACCATCCATTGATCTCGTAACATGTATTCATCCAATAGCGCCCGGGCGACAGGTCCAGCATTGACTCCGCCCCAGCCAGCATTTTCAATAACCACCGCGAGAACAATCTTAGGGTTTTCATAAGGCGCGTAGGCAATAATTAAGGCGTTATCTCGTAAAAACTCTGACACGGTATCAGCATCGTATTTTTCATCTTGGGCAACACTAAATACCTGCGCAGTACCGGTTTTCATTGCTGCGGTATATTTGGCATCAGTAAAGCGAGACTTATCAGCAGTTTTTCGCATCGCTTCGTTAATGATTTCCCAGTTATTATCATCGTTTAATTTTATTGGTTCACGCTCATCAATCGGGGTATCGATTTTAGCGGTGTCATCTTTAAATGATTTTAATAAATGCGGCGTATAACGGGTGCCGTGATTGGCTAAAATGGTGGCGGCATTAGCAAGCTGTAATGGTGTTGAGGTCCAGTAGCCTTGACCAATACCCACCGAAATCGTATCACCAATATACCAAGGCTGATTGTAACGCATGCGCTTCCAATCTTTTGATGGCATGATGCCGTTAGCTTCTTCGTAGATATCAATGCCACTTGATTCGCCAAAACCAAATTGGTTCATGAAATCAGCAATCTTATCGACACCGACTTTATAGGCTAAGTCATAAAAGAAGGTATCACAGGAGTCCATGATGGCACTGTATACATCAACCCAGCCGTGGCCCCAGCGTTTCCAGTCGCGGTATTTACGTTCGACATTGGGGATTTGCCAAAAGCCTGGATCCCAGATGCGGGTTTTTTCGCTAATGGCTTTTTGTTCTAAGCCCAGTAGTGCAATATGCGGTTTTACTGTTGATGCTGGTGAGTATTGGCCTTGGGTTGCACGGTTGATAAGAGGGCGTGATTTATCGTTTAGTAGTGCGTTATACGCCTTGCTGCTAATACCGTGAACAAATAAATTAGGGTCATAACTTGGGCTTGATACCATCGCAAGTACGCCGCCATCTTGTGGATCGATTGCAACCACTGAGCCGCGGCGACCATCTAATAGTTCCATAGCTTTTTGCTGTAGTTTTAAATCTAAGGTGAGGTAAATATCTTGCCCAGGCGTTGGCGGGGTCACCTTCAAGGTGCGGATCACGCGGCCACGGTTATTCACTTCTTCTTCAAGGTGACCAGGGGTGCCTAATAATAGGCTCTCATAGAACTTTTCAATCCCCTGTTTGCCAATATCATTAGTGGCGGCGTAATTTTTCCAGGTACCCGATTTTTCAAGAGATGCGCGATCACGGGTGTTAATTTTACCCACATAACCCAATACGTGAGTCATCAAATCTTCATAGGGGTAATGGCGTTTAAGGCCTGCTTCGACTCTAAAACCGGGGAATTGATGTTGGTTAACACTGAATGCGGCAACTTGCTCTTCAGTTAATCGGCTTTTGATGGTTAATGGTTTAAAGCGGCGATGATAACGTAATCTTTCAGTGATACTTTCACGCTCTTCTTCAGTAAGGGCAATAACCTCATTGAGTTTATCTAGGGTCGCAGTAATATCTTTAGACTTTTCTGGGATGACTTCTAGGGTATAAAACGGCTGGTTTTCAGCAAGCAGTTGGCCGTTACGGTCGTAGATTAAGCCGCGACTCGGGGCTACGGGCACAACGCGGATACGGTTGTCATTAGAGCGGGTTTCATAATCAGTGTATGAGACAACTTGCAGTTGATAAAGGTTAGACAGTAAAACACTGATGAGAATAAACACGCACAGGAAAGTGAACAAAGCACGACGTTTGAATAGCGACGACTCGGCAGCGTGGTCGTGCATGGCAATGCGCTTTTTTGGCGACACTTAAGCTTTCTCCGATGAGATTCAGGCTAATAAATTCAGATTTGTTATATTAGCTGAATTAGCTTTGCTTTTACTAGATCCTTGACCAATAAGGTTTACTCTCTATGGTAGGGGTGGTTGTTATTTATACTCCATGCTCGATAAAGGCTTTCGGCAACCAGTACTCGAACTAATGGATGGGGCAAAGTGAGGGCGGATAAACACCAGCTTTGGCTTGCAGCAGCTTTGCATGCTGGCGCAAGACCTTCAGGACCGCCAATCAATAAACTGACATCACGGCCATCAAGCTGCCATTTGCTGAGTTGCTCGGCAAGTTGTGGGGTTTCCCAGTTCTTACCAGGCAAGTCTAGGCTTACAATGTGATTGCCTTTGGGTACTGCTGCTAGCATTAGTTCGCCTTCTTTTTGAAGAATGCGTGCTATATCAGCATTTTTACCGCGCTTTCCTGCGGGGATCTCAATCAACTCTAACGCCATATCACGAGGAAAACGACGTTGGTATTCTTCAAATCCGCGGGTTACCCAATCTGGCATCTTGGTGCCAACAGCAATCAGTTGTAACTTCATTATGCGTTGTTTTCAGACCATAGTTTTTCTAGATCATAAAACTCACGTGTTTGGTCTTGCATTACATGTAAGATTACGCCACCTAGATCAACCAGTACCCATTCACTGCTCTCACGACCTTCAACACCTAATGGTTGTAAGCCTGCAGTTTTAGATTCAACGATCATATTTTCCGCAATTGCGCGAACGTGTGTTTTTGATGTGCCAGAGCAAATAACCATAAAATCAGTGATTTGTGATTGTTCTGCAACGTCTAATACCACAACGTCTTTGGCTTTCAGGTCATCGATTTTATCGATAACAAAATCTTTTAATTCCGTGCTCTGCACGTCACTTACCTCGATATATAAAAATAACGGGGCATTATACGCAAAATACCTATGCGAGCGCAATTGAAGCTGAAATTGATTTTAACAGCAGCGATTTTTGAGGCGGGAATTACGAGGGGTTAACGGTAAAGTTGATGTTGTAAAATATAGGCTTGGATGCACGCTGGGAGTTTTTTATTTAATGAGCCTTTTGCTAATTTCAAAGAGCCATCAGCGGAAAAATGAGTGCTTTGTGCGAGTAGTTTAGTGCTTTGGGTGGGTAAGTGAGTTTCGTTAGCCATTAACTGAGTCAGCTGCGCCCTTATTTCAGTAGAGGAGATATCTTGCAAGGTCACTTCAACTGGGAATATATTGCCAACTTTAGCCTCAATCGACTCAGCTTGCTGACAATCTACTTGCTTTTGTTTAAGCAGTTGCATCATCGGATGGTCATGGCTCGCTGACCAACCAGGGCGGCGACAAACCACCAAATGGCACAGGGCAAATAATTGCTGCCATTGATACCATGACGCTAGCTGAATAAAAGAGTCTGTGCCCATTATGAAATAAAATTGATGCTGGGGATAACGCTGGGTTAATAACTCAAGAGTGGTCACAGTGTAAGATGGACTATCACGATTAATTTCGATATCACACACTTCAAGCTCATCATATTGCTGACAAACTAACTCAGCCATAGCTAAGCGTTGCTCACTGCTAACTTTAGTGGTTTGTTTGTGAGGCGGGATATGATTAGGCATTAGCCAAATTTTGTCTAAATTGAGCTGTTGTTTTACTTCAATGGCAGGTTTGATATGACCATAATGAATGGGATCAAAGGTGCCGCCTAAAATCCCAATCTTCATGTTTGCAGTTCTATATGGGCTAATCGTCTGTGGGCATTAGGATCAAATAACAGACTTAAATGGCTGATAGCGGTCCAATCTTCTACCCCATGCTGCTTGAGGTTGCGCTCAATTTTTGAGGCAAAGGCTAGCATGTGTTCGATTTGACTGAGGCTCAGTCGGGTTAATGCCGCTTGATAAAAGGGTTTACGCTTATCCCAAATACGATGTTTAGACCATAAACTATTCAGTTGCTCGCCTTGCTCTACTGCAGATTTTAAACTGAGTAATACATTTAACTCTTTAAACAATGCCCACATTAGAATTGGCATCGCAGTGCCTTCAGCATTAAGCTGTACCAACATATGCTGGGCATGTTTTTGGTGGTTTCCTAGTAGCGCATCGGTTAACTGAAACACAGTAAAGCGCGACTGATCTTCAAAATAATCGTTTAAATGATCGCTGTGGATTGGCTTATCAGGGCTGAGTAATTGCAATAATTGCAAGGCTTGCTCAGCAGCCAACAAATTACCTTCAAACAAGTTAAACAGCATGGCTTTGGCGTCCATCTGCACCTGTAACTTGTAAAAATGAATGCGATTATCTAACCAGCGCTGGAACTGTTTCCCTTCAGGGGTAGCGCAAGGTAAATAAATACCGTCGTTATCAAGGGATTTAAACCATTTGCTTTTGGTTTCAGCAGATATCTTTGGCCCATGGATAATCAGAATAATATCCGGATTAGGATTTTGCATCATGGCTGTTAACGCTGCCGAACCTTCGGTGCCAGGTTTTGCTTGGGGAAGCGTCAACTCGATGATGCGGCGACTGGCAAATAAACTCATTGATTGCCACTCTTGTTGCAAATCATTCCAGCTAAAGCTGTTGTCTTGAGTTAAATGTACCCGCTCTTCAAAACCTTGTCTTTTAGCCGCGCTGAGAATTTGTGCTTTGCAGTTTTCAATTAACCATGGGTCGTCACCAAAGAGTAAATAACAACCATGGAGTGTTTTGAGATGCTGATTTAATTGATCTGGGTAAACCCGCATCAATTCACCTCGATTGAGGCCAGAGTTTGGATAATATTATCAGCCGCTTGAATACGCATTTCTTTGACTAACATTTCCATTTCTCGGCTTTTTGCTAGTGCTGTACGCGGATCGTCTTGATAATCACGGCGAATTTCAGATACGAATCGCTGTGGCTCGCTGCCTGGGAACATAACAGTGTAATTAACCACATAAATAAGCTCATACTCAGCTACGTTACCCGTAGGATATAAAGACAGGGTAGCACGCTCTAGTGAGTCATTGATGAGGCTTAAAGTGGGTGTTTCATCTGATGCGGGTACGGTTGCCACACGGTGAATACGTAAGCGTTCATTAACTAGACGGGTCAGTTCACTGTATTGGTCATTGGAACGCAGGTGCAATTCTTCAAGTTCGGCAGGAATTGAATAGCTACGTTGTAATTTAAAGCCGCAACCAGCACTGGTCATAATGACGAGCGCCAACAAGGCCAAGTTAATGCGTTTAATTAGCATCACTGTTTTTGGCATCCTTTAACTGTACATGCATAAGATGGGTATTAGGTTACATCTTTAACTTTATGAAGGCGACGAATGACGAGGCTAATTGCTTGTCATTTGTCACCTTCAAGCTATCGTTACTTATAAATGATTAATTAGCAACGATGTTTAGCAGTTTGCCTGGTACATAAATCACTTTGCGTACGGTGACGCCATCAGTGAATTTTTGTACGTTTTCATCAGCTAAACCTAGGGCTTCTACTTCTTCTTTAGCAGCATCTGCAGCTACTGTGATTTTAGCACGCAGCTTACCGTTAACTTGCACGATAATCAGTTTGCTGTCTTCAACTAGTGCTGACTCATCAACTGTTGGCCATAGGCTATCTTCGATATCAGTTTGGTTACCTAAGGCTGTCCACATGCTGAAACAAGTATGTGGGATGATTGGGTAAAGCAAACGTGTTACTGCTGATAATGCTTCTTGCATCAGGGCTCTGTCTTGCTCATTAGCAGACGGGGCTTTTTGCAACTTGTTCATCAGTTCCATGATAGCGGCAATGGCGGTATTGAACATTTGACGGCGTTCAACATCATCACTGACTTTAGCAATGGTTTTATGTAATTCACGACGAAGTGCTTTTTGATTGTTATCAAGTGCTTTAGGGTCAAGTTCAACCACATCACCTTGAGCGATATGATCATGAGCTGTTTTCCAGAAACGCTTAATGAATCGATGTGCGCCTTCAACGCTTGATTCTTGCCACTCAAGGGTTAACTCAGGTGGGGCTGCAAACATCATGAATAAACGCACGGTGTCAGCACCGTATTTATCAACCATTTCTTGTGGGTCGATACCGTTATTCTTAGACTTAGACATCTTGCTCATGCCGGTATAAACCAGTTCATGACCTTCACTGTCTACCGCTTTTACTACACGGCCTTTATCGTCAGTTTCTTGTACTGTAACGTCAGATGGTGAAACCCAAACGCGGGCGCCTTTCTCGTTGTTATAGTAATAAGCATCAGCCAATACCATACCTTGAGTCAGTAAGCGTTTGGCTGGCTCATCAGAGTCAACTAAACCAATATCACGTAGCAACTTGTGGAAGAAGCGGAAGTATAGCAAATGCATACAAGCATGCTCGATACCGCCAATATATTGATCCACTGGTAACCAGTAGTTTGCTTTAGCAGGATCAAGCATTTGATCTGCATGGGGGCTACAGTAACGGGCGTAATACCAAGATGATTCCATAAAGGTATCAAAGGTATCAGTTTCACGCAGTGCTGGCTGGCCATTTACCGTGGTTTTAGCCCACTCTTTGTCAGCTTTTATCGGGCTTTGAATACCATCCATTACCACATCTTCAGGTAATACAACCGGCAGTTGCTCAGCTGGTGTTGGCATTACGGTGCCATCTTCAAGCGTAACCATAGGGATAGGAGCGCCCCAGTAGCGTTGACGCGATACCCCCCAGTCACGCAGACGGAAGTTCACTTGACGCTTACCTTTACCTTCAGCAGTCAGTTTGGCATCAATAGCATCGAATGCAGCTTGGAACTCTAAACCGTCAAACTCACCTGAATTAAATAGCACGCCTTTATCAGTAAAGGCAGCTTCACTGATATCCACATCGCTATCAGCAGGCTTGATCACAGCTTCAATGGTTAAACCGTATTTTTTAGCAAACTCATAATCACGTTGGTCATGGGCTGGAACTGACATTACTGCGCCAGTACCGTAGTTCATTAATACAAAGTTACCGACCCAAATAGGCACTTCTTTGCCGGTTAATGGGTGGATTGCATTAAGACCGGTCGCAACGCCTTTCTTTTCCATTGCAGCCATAGCCGCTTCGGTAGTATCAACGTTTTTACATTCTTCAATGAATGCAGCAAGCTCAGGGTTATTCTTTGCTGCAGCTTCAGCAAGAGGGTGACCACTGGCAATTGCAACATAGGTTACGCCCATCACGGTATCAGGACGAGTGGTATAGATATCAAAGCTATCGTCACTGCCAGCAACACCGAAAGTCATTTCAATCCCTTCACTGCGGCCAATCCAGTTACGTTGCATCGCCTTAACTTGCTCAGGCCATTCATCTAACTTATCGATATCGTTTAATAGCTCTTCAGCGTAATCGGTGATTTTAATGAACCACTGAGGGATTTCTTTTTGAACCACCTCAGTGTCACAACGCCAACAGCAACCGTCTTGTACTTGCTCGTTAGCCAGTACTGTTTCATCGTTTGGACACCAGTTAACTGAGGCGGTCTTTTTGTAGACTAAGCCTTTTTCAAATAACTGGGTGAAGAACCATTGTTCCCACTGGTAATACTCAGGGGTGCAAGTCGCGATTTCACGACTCCAATCATAACCAAAGCCTAATAGCTTAAGTTGGTTCTTCATGTAGTCGATATTTTCATAAGTCCATGGCGCAGGCGCAGTCTTATTATTGATTGCGGCATTCTCTGCAGGTAGACCAAATGAGTCCCAACCGATAGGTTGTAACACATTTTTACCTTGCAAACGTTGGTAACGAGCAACAACATCACCTATGGTGTAGTTACGCACGTGTCCCATGTGAAGTCGGCCTGATGGATAAGGGAACATAGAGAGACAGTAAAATTTCTCTTTGTTTGCATCTTCAGTTACTTCGAAGGTTTTTTTGTCTTCCCAGTGCTTTTGCACCAAGGCTTCAATTTCTGAGGGATTATATTGCTCTTGCATCACTCTATTCCGGCCAATGCCGCCCATTGTTTGATCTAGCGCTAAAAAGCGCGAGTAAGATCTGCATAGAATAAACTAGAAGTGATGCATTAAAAAGGTTCAGATGAAGGAGTATTTACTATGAGTGGACGAAGTTCAGCGTTATTAGCACTATATAAGACGCTTTTTGAGCAAGTTAAGAAACAATATGATGAAGATAACTCATTGACGGCAAAGAGCCTTTTTGCTTCTGTGACCCAGTGTAAAGATTATTTGCAATTAAAGTCAGCCGCCGATGCCGAGGAGCTTGCTTTAGCAGAAGATTTTTTAAAGCGTGACATCGCCAGCTACATAAAAGAGGAAAATGCCGATAACCTCAGTTTTAGCCCAACTGTCATTGGTATTGAAAACACCTTATGGCACTGGCTGGGTGAAATTACTGATCGCAGCCAAGTAGAGTGGCATGAAATTGCCCAAGACTTTAAGCATCAGGGTTTTTATATGTCAGGGGAGGTGATTAACCAAGGTAAAGTGATTTGTACTGAGTGTAATCATGAAATGAAAATTGAATTCCCCAGTATTATTCCAGATTGCCCACAATGCGATAATGAAATGTTCACTCGAGAAGCGCTAACGCCTTAAAGCGCTGCCTATTTCAAACAATAGCACGATTTTAGAGATTGTTTGAGACAGCAACTATGCTAGCTGACTTAAGTGGCATAGTGCTTTACGTCTTATGTTTATGTAATAGTGTTTTACGTCTTATGTTTATGCAATAGTGTTTTATGGTCAATTTTTTATCGATTAACTGAGTTTAAAGCGCATATTTAGCAACCCGAGGTGCTAACTTGGTATGTTGGCGGGTTAGCTTCACTACTGGCCTGGGTGTACAAAAAATAGCAGTTGTCATCACGCACTTCACCATCGTCATCCAGATCATATCCAATATAGGTTTCAGGTGCACCTCGATATTGGATTTCCCAATCGTCCATCGACACAATCCATTTTTCGATATCAGTATTATCAAGATAACCGTTTATTAAACGGGTATTGAAACTGCCATCGCCTTCTAAATCGATATCGGTTAAATCATCACGACCTGGAACACTTCGGGTAGAAATACTGGGCATTTGCGTGCGTGCATAAACGAGGGTATTAGCTGCTTTAACGCTGCTCTGTAATTGTGATAAGGCGTTAATTCGGGCTTCAGTGGCAAAGTTGATAAACTTTGGCGCAGCAATAATGGCAATGACGGCCAAAATGATAATGACCACCACTAACTCAATTAATGTAAATCCATTTGGATTGAATATATTTGGCTTAACTGGCAATGCTTGCTGCAATCATGGCCTCCTTGCTATTTTTTTCTGCCTTTGTTTAATAATAGTTGATATATAAAACTAAATAAAATTATCAAGCTACATAATATGAGTAACGGTGTTTGGCCTATTCGCTTAAACCAAGTTTCACCGTCATATAAGGCAACGTCAGCCACTAATACTCCAGATTTGAACTGTGGCAGTTGGTGAGTAATACGGCCTTTAATATCGACCACAGCGGTAACACCGTTGTTGGTGGCTCTGACTAAGGGGCGCCCCAACTCAATTGCGCGCATTTGGGCTATTTCCATGTGTTGCAGTGGCCCGATAGAGTCACCAAACCAGGCATCATTAGACACTGTGAGTAAAAAATCAGTGTCTTTATTCACATTGGCGCGTAATTGCTCAGGAAAGACGATTTCGTAGCATAAAGCCGGTGCCACTTGATAGCCTAAAGCATTAAGGTTTTTTTGCTCATAGGTGCCACGTGCAAAAGATGACATGGGTAAATTAAAAAACGGGGCTATTGGGCGTAAAAGGCTTTCAAAAGGGACAAACTCACCTATTGGTAATAGATGATGTTTCTTGTAATCATTAATGCCACTTCCAACGTAATCGCCCTCAGTCTGCTGAGGATGATAGGCATTGCCCAATACAATTAATGAGTTATAAAAGTCATTTTGTTGCATGCTAATAATACCGGTAATGATGGCGCTATTATTTAAATTAGCCACCTTGTCGGTATTATGTAAAAAGTCTGCCACCATAGCTTCAGGCGCTGGAATCGCGGCTTCAGGCCAAATGATGATATCAGCATCAAAATTAGGCCGACTTAAATCCATATACTTGAGTAAAGTTGGCCATAGTGCGTCAGGCTCCCACTTCATACTTTGCTCAATATTGCCTTGTACTAAAGCCACTTTAACCGTTTCATTTCGTGGGCTTATGTCGGAGATGTGCGGCGCAAGGTAAGTGCTGATAAATATCAAAGAGAATATGATGATAACACTGGCAAAACGTTGATATAACACCAGTGCGATACTGCCACAAACCAGTACGATAACATAACTTAAGCCTAATGCGCCAATTATACTGCCAAGCTCTGACAATGGCCCTTGGGTTTGACTGTAGCCTGCCCATAACCAAGGGAAACCTGTGAGAACCCAACCGCGCATCCACTCGGTAAATACCCACAGTGCGGGGAATAACCCTAAGTAACGAAAATAAACTTGCCAGCCTTGAGTTTGCTGATATTGGGACAGTTTCGCAGTGAGATAACCTGCTAGCGCTGGAAATAAGGCCAGATAAAGCGCCAATATTGCCATTAATGCCATTGATACTATTAGCGGTAAACCACCAAAGGTATCAATGCTGACATGTACCCAACTAATGCCAAATGCAAAACAGCCAAAGCCGAAGCTTAACCAATGAAAGAAGTTTTCTTTCGGGGTTAGGCTGCGACTTTGCCATAAAACAAACAGCATTGCTGCGGGGTAAAAAGCCCAAATAGCGTAGGGGGCAAAAGCAAGTGTGGTTGAAGCACCTGCAACAAATGCAGTCACCATTTTAATCACTGATGACTTGGAAAGTTTATTTTTTAGCACAGAGTTAGTCGTCGAGTTCTTCTAGCAGTTTTTGATCGGGTAACTTCACACTAAGTTGAATTAAACGTCTGGTGTCAGCATTGGTGACTTTAAACTCGATATTATCGATAACGACAGTTTCATTTCGCTCTGGTAAGTGACCAAATGCGTGTGAAACTAAGCCGCCTACGGTATCAAATTCTTCGTCGCTAAATTGGGTGCCACAAGCGTCATTAAATTCATCAATCGGTGTACGTGCTTTAATCATAAACACGGTGTTACTGATCTTTTTGATTTCGGTATCTTCTACTGAACTATGATCGAACTCGTCTTCGATTTCACCGACGATTTCTTCTAAGATATCTTCAATCGTCACTAGACCGGATACACCGCCATATTCATCGACCACGATGGCCATATGATATCGCTGGGAGCGGAATTCTTTTAGCAGTACATCAACGCGTTTGCTTTCAGGCACAACAACCGCAGGCCTGATGACTTGATGCAATGAGAAAGGTTGAGCTGATTGTTTGAAACCATATTTAAGTAAATCTTTTGCAAGCAAAATACCTTCAATATGATCTTTATCCTCGTTGACCACAGGAAAACGGGAGTGTGCAGACTCAATGACTGTTTCTAGTAGCTCTTCAACAGTGCTATCGATTTGCAATGTGACTATTTGGCTTCGAGGGATCATGATGTCGCGTACCCGCAACCCTGATACTTCTAATACGCCATTCATCATTTCGCGGGTGTCTTCAGTAATTAAAGAGCGCTCTTCTGCGCCAGCAATTACATCAACTAAGTCTTCGCGATTTTGAGGTTCGCCCTGAAACATCTGACTAATTTTGCCAATCCAGTTCTTCTTACGGGCGTTGGTACTCGGTGGGATGTCGTCACTCATAATATTTTACTAAATCAAAATCAGCATGTTATATGCAGTCGTCTGATTTATTTACGCTTCCTTATATGGATTTGAAAAACCTAAGCCTTCAATGAGTTGAGTCTCTAATGACTCCATTTCTTCAGCTTCATTATCGATAATATGGTCATAGCCTAGTAAATGCAAGCAGCCGTGAATAACCATATGGGCCCAATGTGCGACAAGGGGCTTATTTTGTTGATTTGCTTCAAGTTCTACCACCTCAGCACTAATGATGAGATCGCCTAATAGCGGTAACTCAATCCCTGGAGGCGCTTCAAAGGGGAAAGACAATACATTAGTCGGCTTGTCTTTACCACGGTAAGTATTATTAAGTTGCTGGCTTTCAGTATTTTCAACAATTCTGATGGTCAGTTCAGCTTGCGCCATAGTGTTACCAAGGGCTGTCGCTACCCATAGCTCAAATTCACTTCGGCTGGGGAGCTTACTGCTGTCAGTAACGGCAATTTGCAGATCTAAATCAAGTTTAAGACTCATTATTTATTGCTCCGTCTTTACTGATCTCGTTGGCGTTAACGTCCACATTGGCCATTTGTTCATTAAAGGCCGTTTGACGTTGTTTATACTGGCGCTCTTTTTCAGCTTTTTGTGCTAGCTCTTTTGAATCAAAGGCTTCATAAGCTTCGACAATTCTTGCCACAATCGGGTGACGCACCACATCTTGAGACATAAAGAAGTTGAAGCTGATTTCATCGACCTCACTCAATACTTCAATGGCTTGGCGAAGCCCTGATTTTTGACTGCGAGGCAAATCTATCTGGGTAATATCACCGGTGATCACCGCTTTCGAGTTAAAGCCGATACGGGTTAAGAACATTTTCATTTGCTCAACGGTAGTATTTTGGCTTTCATCCAATATAACAAACGCATCATTTAGGGTTCGACCACGCATATAGGCTAAAGGCGCGACTTCAATAATATTACGTTCAAGTAGCTTTTTAACTTTCTCAAAGCCCATCATTTCAAATAAGGCATCATAAAGCGGGCGTAAATAGGGATCGACTTTCTGACTTAAATCCCCTGGTAAAAAACCTAATTTTTCGCCAGCCTCAACAGCTGGGCGGGTAAGGAGTATTCGTCTTACTTCTTGTCTTTCAAGGGCATCAACAGCTGCGGCAACTGCTAAAAAGGTTTTACCGGTACCGGCAGGTCCCACACCAAAGGTAATGTCGTGTTTGGCCATATTCGCCACATACACAGACTGGTTTGGATTGCGAGGTTTGATGATGCCGCGTTTAGTTTTGATATGCAGGGTGTCATCTTCAGCCGATGATTCAGCTTCGAGGTTAATGACCTCCTGAATGGCTAAATGCACTCGCTCTGGCTCTAAATCTGGGGTGCTACCTTTAACAGTTTGGGTTTCAATGTATAGCTGTTTCAGTAAATTATTAGCATTAAAGGCATGTCTTGGCAGGCCAACGATTTTGAAATGATTATTCTTATGGATAATCTCAACACCTAAACGACGTTCAAGCTGTTTAATGTTGTCATCATATGGACCACATAATGAGGCAATTCTTCGAGTTTCAGCAGGCTCGAGGTATAAATTCATGGTAGTAACTTTAGTGGACAAAAATAATGCTCCAAAAGAAAAAGAATGCGAATAGGTATAAAAGTTAAAATACCACGGTATTAACTGAAAAGCACAATAAAGGCGGCTCGAGGCCGCCTTTATTAAATAATGATAAACCCGTTTTATGGCTAAATTAGCTGCCTGGGGTAAATTGGCTTACACCAATATCATCATCAGTTTTGTGTTTGGCTACGATATCTGACGGACGTAAACTTCGACGTAAATCCATCTCGTCTTCGCCACGAATAAATACGCCGCGCAGCGAGTTTGTATATACATCAACAATTTCAACATCCACAAAACCGCCAATACACTTAGGATCTGCTTCAAAGTTCACTACGCGGTTATTTTCAGTACGGCCGCGAAGCTCCATAGGGTTCTTAACTGAAGGGCCTTCAACTAAAATACGTTGAACAGTGCCTAACATTTGGCGGCTGTAGCGCATGGCTTGTTGGGTAATACGGTCTTGTAAAATCGCTAAGCGCTTTTTCTTTTCTTCCATGGTGACATCATCTGGCAAATCAGCCGCTGGTGTTCCTGGACGGGCGCTGTAGATAAAGCTAAAGCTGTGGTCAAAACTGACATCTTCAATCAACTTCATGGTGTCTTCAAATTCAGCATTTGACTCACCAGGGAAGCCGACAATGAAGTCGGAACTGATTTGGATATCAGGGCGCGCTTTACGTAAACGACGAATAATTGATTTATATTCAATTGCCATATGACCACGTTTCATATTAGTTAGAATGCGGTCTGATCCCGATTGCACTGGTAAATGTAAGAAACTCACCACTTCAGGGGTGTCTTCATAAACATCGATAATGTCTTGTGAAAACTCAATGGGGTTACTCGTTGTGTAACGCACACGGTCGATACCATCAATTGATGCCACTAGACGCAATAACTCTGCGAAGGTGCAAATATCATCATCATGGGTAGCACCGCGAAACGCATTCACGTTTTGACCAAGCAGGTTTACTTCACGTACACCTTGTTCAGCAAGTTGTGCGATTTCTAAAATGACATCATCAACCGGGCGGCTAACTTCTTCACCGCGGGTGTACGGCACTACGCAGAATGAACAGTATTTACTGCAGCCTTCCATAATAGACACAAACGCCGATGGACCGTCAGCGCGAGGCTCAGGTAGGCGATCGAATTTTTCAATTTCAGGAAAGCTCACATCAATAACTGCTTTATCGCCATTATTAATTTGGGTGATCATCTCAGGTAAGCGATGTAAGGTTTGTGGGCCAAAAATAATATCAACGCACTGAGCACGTTCTTTAATGGCTTTACCTTCTTGTGAGGCAACACAACCACCTACACCGATAATTAGATTAGGTTTTTTGTCTTTGAGGGTTTTCCAGCGACCAAGCTGATGAAACACTTTTTCCTGCGCTTTTTCGCGAATTGAACATGTGTTTAGTAGCAGTACGTCTGCTTCTTCAGCATCCTCAGTCAAGGTATAACCTTGATAATCGTCCAGCAAGTCAGCCATTTTAGATGAATCATATTCATTCATCTGACAGCCCCAGGTCTTTATGTGTAGTTTTTTACTCATCAGTTACGCCGTTCTATTACCACAGAAAAATAGCCGAGTATTTTAACTGCACAAAGGCTCGCTGGCTAGCCTTTGTGCACACTTAAGCGGCATTATTCTGAAATGACTAATACCCCTATATTTTCAGGGTGTTTATCTATTTGGGCTAACTCATTTGATTGATTGGTAAAATAGCCAAATTGTTTCGCCATTGTGACGTTATCTTGTCTTGCTTGAACAATTATTTTTTGCGCTAGCTCTCTATTAAACTGCGTAAGCATTTCCGTGGTTTGTTGATATAAGGCATAATCGAAGGATGAACGGTGAATAACCGTAATGGTTTCCATCGGTTGTACTTCGGCTTGTGCTGTCATTGGCATAATGGCTGCGCCAGCAACAAGCCCTGCAAGTAGCGGCATAGTATAGAGTGACTTAGTAAACTTTTTTACATAACTCATTAACGTATTACGGCTGCTTGTTAGTGATTTAAGGGTTCCATTATTAGATTGTACATAGGTGCTTTGACTGAACATACTATCCTCTCTTACCTTGACATTTAAGGGGTTGGTTGCAAGGCATGTCATACTAGACAGTCTCAGTATAAGGTAAGGTTTGGTGGTTAAAGTTTAACCAGTGTAAGCAAGTGTTGCTCAAACTCAAGATAGCAACATATCGACACAATCGAGGCGTTACAGACACCTTTGTACATAGTTTCAATGACACTTATTGGCATAATAATCGTCACAGTCAATGTTGTTTCAGTATTACAGCTTTTTTAAAGGTAAATAGACAATGCATCAAGCATCGAATGTAGTTGAACATGATGTCGTCATCGTTGGCGGTGGTATGGTGGGCGCAGCTGTAGCTGTGGGGTTAGGTCAGCTTGGCTTAAATGTTGCCATGGTTGAAGCATTCGCGCCTAAAGCCTATTTACCTGAGCAGCCGTTAGATTTGCGCGTATCAGCTATTAGTGTGGCCTCTGAGCAATTACTTGAACGCTTAGGTGTCATGGAGCAATTACGCACTATGCGTCATGTGGCCTATAAAGGTTTAGAAACCTGGGAGCTCGATGATTGCATTACCCGTTTTCATGCTGATCAGATCGATGAATCACATCTGGGCTATTTTTTTGAGAACCGCTTAATTCAACTGAGTCTGTGGCAGCAAATTGAAAAGATGGACAATGTGCATTGTTATTGCCCTGATAGCGTTGCTAAGTTCGAGCGTATTGAAATGAGCAATAGTGACGTAAAATCATTGTCTCAAGGAATTAAAGCGACCCTGAAAAGTGGCGTTGAATTACATGTATCATTATTAGTTGGCGCAGATGGGGCTAACTCACAAGTAAGACAATGGGCCGGTATTGGTATTACTGGCTGGGATTATGCTCAGTCAGCCATGCTCATTAATGTTGAAACTGACACCGCGCAGCAAGACATAACTTGGCAACAGTTTACCCCTCAAGGGCCACGCTCATTACTGCCATTACCGGGTAATAACGCCTCATTAGTATGGTATGACAGTAATAGTCGCATTAAGCAGCTTATGCAGCTCAATCATAAACAACTGGCTGAGCAAATTAAGCTTAACTTTCCATCAAGGCTTGATGAGAACTTTACCGTTATAGCTAGAGGCAGTTTCCCGCTCACAAGACGTCATGCCCAAGATTATTGCCAAGATAATATTGTGATTTTAGGTGATGCAGCCCATACCATTAACCCGCTTGCAGGGCAGGGCGTCAATATTGGTTTTAAAGATGTCGATGTATTGATTGCAACCATTGCCGATGCAGTAGGCAATGATAAACCTTGGTGGACAGCATCTTGTTTAAAGCAGTATCAATGCAAACGTTATAGCGATAATTTATTGATGATGTCAGCAATGGATGCATTCTATGCAGGCTTTAGTAATGATTTATTACCAATAAAACTGTTAAGAAATGGGTTGTTGAAACTGGCAAACTACGATAATCCGATCAAACAGAAAGTGCTTAAATACGCATTGGGTTTAGCGTAACTTATTCTATTTAATCAGCAATCACGCCTTCCCCAACCACGCAATTTCTAATGGCGGTTAACTATATTCACTGTGAACTTTTTCACAGTGAGGTTATCCCATTCTGTCTAATTATCACAGTGTATTTGTTGAGTTCAGTTTTGAGTGTTAAAATGCCGCGCTTTAGCGCCTTCAAATCACAAAATCTTAGTCTATAACTATTAAGATGGATAAATGATATTGAAGATAACGCAGTCATTTAACCACTGAAATTGAGTGCTAATGAGTCAAATAAAACTAATTGTCGGCCTTGCTAACCCAGGTGCAGAATACGCCCACACTCGTCATAATGCGGGTGCATGGTATGTACAAGAGTTAGCGCGTTTATGTGGCGCCACCTTAGCGCCAGACAGTAAATATTTTGGCTTAACCGCCAGAGTCACTATTGATGGTAAAGATGTGCGTCTACTTATACCTACTACGTTTATGAATTTAAGCGGTAAGTCAGTGGGCGCATTAGCGAACTTTTTTCGTATTTTACCTGAAGAGATATTAGTGGCCCATGATGAGCTTGATATGGAGCCGGGCGTTGCCAAGTTTAAATTGGGCGGTGGTCATGGTGGTCATAACGGCTTAAAAGATATTATTGCTAAGCTTGCCAATGAAAAAGGCTTTTACCGATTACGTATTGGTATTGGTCACCCTGGAGATAAAAACCGCGTCAGTGGTTATGTCTTAGGTAAAGCGCCAGCGAGCGATCAAGAAAAGATGGACGCAGCAATAGATGAAGCGGTGCGTTCAACTGAAATATTGTTTAAACAAGACATGGCGAAAGCGATGCACCGATTACACACATTCAAAGCGCTCTAATTAGCCGCGCTTTGATTATTGATTTGACACAACTTACCACTTCCTAGGTGAGTTTAATTATATAAAGGTAAAAATATGGGTTTTAAATGCGGCATTGTGGGTTTGCCAAATGTTGGTAAGTCAACACTATTTAATGCGTTAACTAAAGCAGGAATCGAAGCTGCTAACTTCCCGTTTTGTACCATTGAGCCAAATACGGGTGTGGTTCCAGTACCTGATCCACGTTTAGATGCATTAGCAGCGATTGTTAATCCAGAACGTATTTTACCGACTACAATGGAATTTGTGGATATTGCAGGTTTAGTTGCTGGCGCATCAAAAGGTGAAGGTTTAGGTAACAAGTTCCTAGCTAACATTCGTGAAACGGATGCCATTGGTCACGTTGTACGTTGTTTTGAAGATGACAACATCGTTCATGTTGCTAACAAGGTTGACCCTGCAGGCGATATTGATGTTATCAACACTGAACTTGCGTTAGCGGATTTAGACAGCTTAGAGCGTGCTATCTTCCGTCAGCAAAAGCGCGCTAAAGGCGGCGACAAAGATGCTAAGTTTGAAGTAGAAGTACTTGAAAAAATGCGTCCAACTTTAGATGAAGGCCAAATGCTGCGTTCATTAGAGTTAAGCAAAGAAGAAATGGCTGCAATTGCCTACCTTAACTTCTTAACCCTAAAGCCAACCATGTACATTGCTAACGTATCTGAAGATGGATTTGAGAATAATCCACATTTAGATGCTGTTAAAGCCATTGCCGCGACAGAAAACGCCGTGGTGGTTGCAGTATGTGCCGCTATTGAGTCTGAGCTTGCTGAGATGGACGCTGAAGAGCGTGATGAGTTTATGGCAGACCTTGGTCTTGATGAGCCAGGGCTTGATCGCGTTATTCGTGGTGGTTATGAATTATTGGACTTACAGACTTACTTTACTGCAGGTGTAAAAGAAGTAAGAGCATGGACTGTGCCAGTAGGCGCCAGTGCGCCACAAGCTGCTGGTGTGATCCACACCGACTTTGAGCGTGGCTTTATTCGCGCCCAAGTAATGGCCTATGATGACTTTATCGAGTTTAATGGTGAAGCAGGTGCTAAAGAAGCAGGTAAGTTACGCGTAGAAGGTAAAGCTTATATCGTTAAAGATGGCGATGTAATGCATTTCTTATTCAACGTATAAATAGTATTTGTAGACTTTAATTAGTCAAACAAGCGGTCGAGGTTAACTTTTTTGGTCAAATATGCCGATTTGCTACGCAGTTTGGTGAACTTATAGCCGAACAGTGCCAATTGATGAAAATAGCTAAAAAAAGCAGTTGACCTCGATACGCTGAATAAGCATAATACGCCCCGTCCTCACGACGAGGGCAACGAAAGATAAAGTGGCAATGTAGCTCAGCTGGTTAGAGCACAGCATTCATAATGCTGGGGTCGCAGGTTCAAGTCCCGCCATTGCTACCATCTTCTCAAGATGTCAAACTAGAGATTCGCTGGTTAGTTAAAGCCGCAAGGTTTTAGAAATATGACTGGCTACCTTCTCAAGGTTAAATGAGCATCGTGTTCTGGATGTTAAACAGAGTCAGTGCGGGAGTGGTGGAATTGGTAGACACGCCAGATTTAGGTTCTGGTGCCGTAAGGTGTGAGAGTTCAAGTCTCTCTTCCCGTACCATTATATAGAAAGGCTGGCATTAGCGGGTTTTTCGAAAAAGCTTTAGATTGGGATATCGCCAAGTGGTAAGGCACCGGGTTTTGATCTCGGCATCCCCAGGTTCGAATCCTGGTATCCCAGCCA
>NZ_JAUOQU010000002.1:0-261408 GCF_030547195.1 Shewanella sp. 6_MG-2023
TCATGAGTATCTGCCTATCCTTGACTCTCTATAGAGTACGTGTTGATAAGCAGTTACACAAAATTAGTTACAGTCTCTAGCGGAATGTAGCCGTTCTAGTTGTAATGTTTCATATAAGTAGCCACGCCTTTTTAGAGACTGTTACACCCTCCCAGATTTCTTCATCCATTAAAGATAACAGCACTACATAATCACTATTTTATATATTTGAACTCTTTAAATACCAGTAAGGCTGCACCAAATCACTTTGCTGCTTTGCTTTAACCCACAAAATCCAATAAAGATTGCTGTGGCTTAAAAATGTCGCAATTAGATGAGTCATTGTGCGGGCTTTTCGTATATAATTTGCCTCCACTTAAAAGTGTGACCTTATTTTTGTTTTATACCAACATGGACTGTTGGTTTTGGAGTTGTTATGTCTCGTAAATATTTTGGCACTGATGGTGTGCGAGGAAAGGTGGGTGAGTTTCCGATTAACCCGTCTTTTGCGATGAAATTAGGTTGGGCTGCAGGGACGGTTTTAGCGTCAGCAGGCACCAAAGAAGTGATTATCGGTAAAGATACTCGTATTAGTGGTTACATGTTAGAAACCGCCATGGAAGCAGGCTTTTCTGCAGCAGGGATTAATATTGCTTTGGTTGGCCCAATGCCAACACCGGCTATCGCGTATTTAACTTCGACTTTTAGAGCTGATGCAGGGGTGGTGATCAGTGCATCCCATAACCCTTATTACGATAACGGTATTAAGCTGTTCTCAAACTCGGGTACCAAGCTTAACGATGCTCAAGAATTAGAAATTGAACACTTACTTGATCAAGCCATTAATCATGGCGCAATGTCGTGTGTGGACTCGGCAAAGCTCGGTAAAGTTCGCCGTATTGCTGATGCTGCTGGGCGTTATATTGAGTTTTGTAAAGGGACGTTTGATAAAAATAAATCCCTTGCAGGTTTGAAAATCGTCGTTGATTCGGCTAATGGCGCAGCGTATCACATCGCTAAAGAAGTGTATGCTGAGCTCGGCGCTGAAGTGATCAGCATTAATGATAAACCAGATGGGTTAAACATTAATGAGCGCTGCGGCGCAACTCACCTTGATAGCCTGCAAACTGCAGTGATGGTACATGAAGCTGATTTAGGGATTGCCTTAGATGGCGATGCTGACAGGGTGTTGTTTGTTGATCATAACGGCCATGTGGTTGATGGCGATGAAATCATCTTTATTTTAGCGCAAGCGTATCAACAAGCTGGTGAGTTAAACGGTGGCGTTGTTGGTACCTTGATGTCAAACCTAGGTTTAGAGCTGGCACTTAAAGAAATGGATATTCCCTTTATTCGCGCTAAAGTAGGCGATCGCTACGTGGTTGAGCAGCTTAAAGAAACCGGTTGGCTATTAGGCGGAGAAGGCTCAGGCCATATCTTAAGTCTTAAGCATACCACCACGGGTGATGGTATTGTGGCATCGCTGCAAGTGCTTGATGCTGTAATTGAGTCAGGTAAAAGCTTAGCTGAAGTTAAGTCAGGTATGACAAAACTGCCGCAAGTGCTGATCAATGTGCGCTTAAGTGCTAATAATGCAGACGAAATCATAGCGTCTGAAGCTGTCCAGCAAGCGGTAAAAGCGGCTGAGGTATTTATGGGTGACAATGGGCGTGTATTTTTGCGTAAATCTGGCACGGAACCATTGATTCGTGTAATGGTTGAGTCTACTGATGCTGATATGACCCTAGCTCAAGCACAATCTATTGCTGATGTGGTTAAAGCGGCAAGTTAACTCACCAAGCATCAATGAGTTAAATTTGAATCATTGACAGTATTTTAATAAAAAGGCCTTCACAAATATTTGTGAAGGCCTTTTTTGATAATAGTTATTGCCATCGTTTATTGATAAATAGGGACATTACTTTCTCATCATTCTCGCCACATACATGCCGTCACTATTGGCTTCAAAGGGCCATACGGTAATATGCTCAAGCTTAGCTTGGGTAAATGGGTGTACGCTGGTGATCAACTCAAAGTCACTATTGTGTTGTAAAAATTGCTGCACCACTTGTTCGTTTTCAAGCGGTGATAATGAGCAGGTTGCGTAGACGAGTTTGCCGCCTGGTTTTACCGCCTTTGAACTGCGAGTTAAAATATCTAACTGCAGTGCGGGTTTATCTTCGATACAGCTTGGCTCATCTATCCAGCGCATATCTGGGTTTCTGCGCCATGTGCCAGTGCAACTACATGGGGCATCAACCAGTACGCCATCAAAATGGGCTTTGGCTACCGGTAAAGCATCGCTTTTCCAGCGCGCCACAGTAATGCTGTCAAAATTTGCCCGTTTAGCGCGCTTATTAAGCTCTTCTAGGGCTTTTGAACGAATATCTGATGAGGTAATAGTACCTGCTGTATTGTTGTTTGAGGCGGCATTTTGCAGCATCAATGAGCGCAGCTGTAATGTCTTACCGCCCGCGCCACTACAGGTGTCCCACCATTGCTCGTTTGCTAAAGGCTGACAGACATTGCCGATAACTTGCGAGGCTAAATCTTGAATTTCAAGTTTGCCCTGTTTGTATAAATCAACGTCATTGAGGTTAATGCTTTTGCTGCCAAGGCTTAATGCATCAGTAAAGTATTCATTGGCTAGGGCATCAATACCAGCTGCTTGTAATGTGGTAACAGCTGATGCTGTATCAATGCGCTGCGCTCTTGCCCAAATGGGAGGACGGCTACTCATGGCTTCAATCAATTTTAGTTTGTTTTGCTGATCATCAATGGTGCATAGCGCCCAAAACCAATCGGGTAATAGTTGAGTTTCAGCAAATTCAATGGTCGTGAATAACTGGCCCATAAGGCTATTTTTATGGCTAACATCAAAGTTTGCACTTGATTGCGGATTAGATGAGTTAGCAACAGCATTAGCGTCAATGGTGTGATTTATCAAGCTGACTTGTTCGGGACTTAAGCCGCCAAATTGTTGCCACGCATCAGCAAACTGACGCCATTGATGCTGCTCAAGTAAGGCACAAGTGCTGAGCATTTGATACCAAGTTTGTTGCTCATGCTGAGAACCCAGCTGTTTTAACCAGCCCCACCAACGAAATAGCCCAAATAAGGTTTCGCGGATCACGCGGCGATCTTTTGAGCCATGCTTTTTGTGCTCACGGAAGTAGTTTGCCACAATCCTATCAGCAGGCATTTTGGTGTCTAATACTTCATCGAATAACTTTTTGATGGTGGCAGAGTAGCTTAATGCTCTTTTTTCTGCGGGAGTATTAGCTTGAAGATGGGGTTGATTAACTGGTTCCATGACTCACTCAGGTTGGCTTTGCAGCGCAATGGGGATAATAGTGCTGCAGTTTACCATGACTGCTACTGTTGTTAAATCCGTGGTTGCAAGGTCAACAGCGGTTAAATCAAGGTATGTGACCTCAAATGCGACTAATCCTTAGATTAGTCGCCTTCCATTTTGTGGATAAAAGACAATTTAGTAAACAGCTCTATTAAAATGGGTGGTCTACCATCACCCAAGCATTGGTGGCTTCATCTGATTGGGCGATATCAAACCTTACAATGATCCCTGCGGTTAATGCCCTAAGTGACACGCCGTAATCAAATTTCAAATCGGTTAATAATTCATTGGCGGTATAAGCCTCGCCAACGCGGCCAGCTTCAACAAAGCCCACCAATTGAAACCAATCTAGACGTAAAAATTTAAGCCAGTTTACATCTTCGATGGGGTTGTTTTTGAAGGTATAGCGATATTCTGCAGTGCCGTATATGGAGGCTTTATCATGAAAACGACTGTTGTCATAACCGCGCATTCGATAAAAACCACCAAGTGTTGCGCCTTCGCTGTAAGGGGCATCATTGGTGATCCGCCTGCCTCCTTCGTCGTTATACTCAAGCTTCCATGATGGCGAGTAACCAGTCCAAAAATTTAACGCTAATATACGCTGGGATGCCCAGTCGGAGGCGCCAAAAGAGAAGTATTTACTGGCTTCAAATTCGATAAATGTCCACTGATTATCAGAATCTAGCCAAGCCGCATCATGGGAAATGGCGACAAACTGCTTACTGCCGTAACTGGGGTTTCGTGAAAAGTCGGTATTATCATAAAGCAGTCCTAAACTCATCGCATGAACGGCGCCATCTAATTCTCCGTCTTCAAATTCAAAGGTTTCAAAGCGGTTAAATTGTTTCAGTGTCGCCACTGTGGCTCCAGACTCAAGCGGATTCCAGCTGTCACCGCCAGAGGGTTTTGAGCTCAGCAAGCCGCGGGTTAGTTCATAGTGTACTTGGCCTTTATCACGTGTTGCGCCAATGGGTAGGGTGTATTCAAGCTGTATATTCCACCAGTTTGACGAGCCATCAGCTTGTAAAAACTGTTCATTTGATGAGTCATTACTACCAGGGATAGGTGTGCCTGCAGGGGTATAATTTAAGGTGCCCCCTGCGTAGGCTTTTTTCTGTGGATAATAACCGACAAAGCCAACGGCACTTAAAAAGAAGCGTTCGGTTCGTGGTATTTTAAAGTTCCAAATTCCTGCGCCAACACCGTAACTGACATCGCCACCATAGACAGTAGCGCCAATCGTCATTTGTTCTTGTCCATAACCACTGACCATAGTGCCAATGCCTAAGTTTAATCCCATTGAGTCAGTGCTGAAAGCGTAGGGGAGTATCAGCTCTTCGGTACCAACCCTTGGGGACTCAGCGCGATTAACGATGGATTTGATATTCTTTGGCGCGCTATGGGCAAAAGATTGCGTCAGTAATAGTGAAAAGGCCAAAAGGGCGGTGAAATAGTATCGAGTCGAAGCTCGGGAAAAGCGCATTTTTATCATCCGTGAGCCTTTAACATTGTCGGTGAGTACGTAATTAACGGGCTGATAGCTAATCATTTTATTTATTAGATAAATATAGATGAAGTTGATTAAAAATCTAATTTGGCGGCTAATTTAGGCCATATTTATTGCGACTAGTTTGAGGGCGACGAGTGATAGCAGAGATTAAATCGCTATCACTAAATGCTATTTTGTCCCCAAAAGCTCAGTTGTTTGCTTGCAAGAATGGCTAAGATCAAGCGAAGTATCGAGTAAATGGGTATCGACGCCATACAAGCCGATAAGCGTATTAAACAAATTGTCATGGGAATGTGTCCCCTGACTCACTTGCGTGATGATACATTGACGGTCGAGTTGCTTTGACTGGGTGTAGCTTTCTGGTAACCATAGATACCAAGGCACATGGGTTTGCTCTGCTGGCGCAAAGGAATAAGGGGTGCCATGAAGATACATGCCGCTTTCACCTAGTGATTCACCATGATCAGAGATATACATCATTGCCACTTCATAATCGCTGGCATATAGCTCTAATAGTTTTACGATTTCTGACAAAATATAATCGGTATAAACTAAGGTATTGTCATAGACATTGATGATTTCTTCATCACTGCAATTTTCAAGATCGCTGCGCTCGCAGGCGGGGCTAAAATGCTGCTTATCTTTAGGGTAACGCTTGAAATAGGTAGGCCCATGGCTCCCTATCGTGTGCAATATCAATAATTGATTGGTTAAGGTTTGCTGCTTGTTTTCTAATCTCTGCTCGATATGTGAAGCGAACTCGCGCACCAGAACTTGATCATAACAGCTACTACCGTCACACAAGTCATCACTTGAGTCAGTCGGAATATTAAACTCAATCACATGGGCTGCCAGATGTTTATCACCGCCATCATTGTCAAGCCACACCACTTCTGCGCCTGCTGTATGAATAATGTCTAGTAGGTTGTCACTGGCCAGTGCTTTTTCACGGTTATAATTATCGTGAGTGAGGTCGGAAAACATGCAAGGTAATGAATGCGCGGTCGCGGTGCCACATGAGCTGACGTTATTAACAATAATGAAGTCTAAATTTTCAGTGTAAGGATTGGTGTTTCGATGATAACCGTAATAAGCCATATTTTGAGCGCGGGCTGTTTCGCCGACGACCAGTACAAATAAAGTTGGCTTAGTTGGGTTGATATCGATTAAGCGTGCATCTTGGCCTCTAACGGTATAAGGCAAGGGGGTGACAAAGTTGTTTTTATAAAGATATTTTACCGTATTGAAAGCATGGGCTGGTATGATCATTTTTTTAAGGTAAGTATTATTTCGCCCCATGGACACATAGTCCTTATAAAAGCCTAGCAGCACGACTCCTATTAAACCTAAGCCTACAACCACTAATGTTGAGCGTCTCATTAAGGATTTAACTACGCTTTGTGATGGCGTTAGGCGCACTCGCCACAACCATATGGTTGGAATTAGTCCAAACACCACGATATATAAAATAGACGTGGTGCTGATATAGGACAGGGCTTCGCCAGTATTGGTTTCAAAGATATTTTCAATCATGGCGTAATCAAAATATACCTGGTATTTCATGGTGCCATACATGGCTGCTGCAGAGGTGAGCAGTAAGATTGTCAGTAAGGGTTTAAAGATAAACCGAGACGAAAATAAGCAAAAAACAATGATAAAAATGCCCAAGAGTACGAGCGCCGGCGTAAGAGAGAACACTAAATGGCTATCAGTTGATAATTGAAAAATACGTTGGATAAGCCCAAAGTTAATCACCAGCGCAAAATACAGCGCCATCAGCACTATCATCGTTTCTTTGCTGAGTTCTTTTGGGTTAATGGCAGAATATAGGCGCGAGAATGCTGTCATCTTAAATGCCTGCTGGTGATGTTAGTCTCTAGTTTTATACTAGTTGCAATTTGGATAGTCGTCCGCTAATTCACCGACACTGGTTTTCAGTGTCTTGGTTAGTCTCGTTTAGCGGCGAATGTTTATCTCTTTAAAGCAAACTCTATCCACGGCCGTTTTATCACGATGATATAAGTCATTATCACTAAAAATCTAAGTCTAAGGCAAAGCATAAATAGCTCATTAAACCGATGGTATGCTTGAACTCTTCAGCGCAGAACTCAACAAAATTATCAGCGCAGACTTGCTCAATGGTGACAGGTTTGATGGCAATAAAATCTTTGCGCTTTAATTCTTCAATGAATGGATGATCTTTATCAAATCCACGCGGTGGTCTTATTAAACGGTCCCCAGATAACTCAAACCCAGCTGCGGCTAATTGTACCGAAGCCTTTTTATAACCGTTAGGGTTTTCATCAATACAATGACGAATGGCATTGAGGGCTTTTGATTCAGGATGCCATATTCCTGCCGCTAAAAAACAACCATCATTGGCAAGGTGTAAATATATGCCCGGGGCATGGACATCTTTTGCTTGAAAATGCCGAAACTGAATACCGACGTTAAGCTTATAAGGGCTTTTATCTTTACTGAATCGACTGTCTCGTTGAGGGCGCATCATACTGCCACCGACTTTTTTAGGTACTGCAGTCAGCCTTGGCGATAAGCTGAGGATGGGCCCTTGCATGGCTTCGATAAACTTAAGGGTTGGGGTGCGCACCAAATCTTCATAGGTTTGCTGATGTTGCTTAAACCATTCTCGGTTGTTGTTATCAGCTAACTGACTTAAAAAATTAAAGCTTTGTTGAGAATACATTGGCTGCCTTATTAGTCTTAATCATTCATTGTCTCATAACGGCATATGATAACCATTAGTTCAAATACTTGTTCAATCATATAGATTAAGGTTAAATTCAATCTATTAACAGCTAGGGTTAAGTATCAGAAAGGCTTATATTAAGCTAGCGCTATGCACTGTCAAAGGCTAATTATTGCAGTATTGATAGTCTAGCCTTGGGATTAAACAGAAAACGTTAAAGGTTTACCATGACGACATCGTTACAAGTGCTTGGTTGGTGTGAATGGGCCACATTTCCAGAAATTGCTAATGAACGGGTCAATATGAAAATTGATACCGGCGCCAAAACATCATGCTTACATGCTTTTAAAATTGAACCCTTTATAAAAAATGACCAAGATTGGATTAAAGTGTGGTTTCATCCTCAGCAAAAGTCGCTGCGTGAAGTTGTGTGTGAGTTTGCGGTGTTTGATCGTCGTAATGTCAAAGATTCTGGCGGACATATAACCAGCCGTTATGTGATAAAAACGCCGATTATCATTGGTGAGCATCATTTTGATATTGAGCTGACATTGACTGCTCGTGACAATATGCAATTTAGAATGCTGCTGGGCAGAAGGGCATTATCAGGAAGATTTTTGGTAGATTCATCCGCATCATACTTGCTTGGCGCTTAATTTAAATTGGTTTTTATTCACAAAACTGAGTCATAAAATAAGGACTTATCGTGGCTTTACATTCCGTATCAATCATCAACCCAACCGTTAGCTCATCGTCTTCGGCTTTAGCTGCTATTTCTAATTCAAGCCCTGTAAAGATGACGCCTTCTAAAATCGTCTGTATTGGTCGTAACTATGTCGATCATATCCAAGAGTTGGGCAATGAGATACCTGCAGATATGGTGGTATTTTTAAAACCCAATTCGGCCATCACAACAGAGCTTATTGCCTTTCAACAAGAGCCTATTCATTACGAAACTGAGTTATGTTTTATTATGGAAAACAATCAGTTCTCAGCAGTGGGTGTCGGTTTAGATTTAACCAAAAGGGCACTGCAATCGACACTTAAAGCTCAGCAATTACCCTGGGAGCGGGCAAAAGCCTTTAACGGCTCGGCGCTGTTCAGTGATTTTATTTCCCTAAAGGGATTAGGCGCAACAGCCTGCAGTAAATGGGCTTTTCAATTATCTATCAATGAAAACATTGTCCAAGTGGGTCACAGTGATTTGATGATGTATGACACCACAGCGATTAAGCAATCGTTAACTGAATTTATCCATTTAGAAGACGGTGATATTGTGATGACCGGTACCCCAAAAGGTGTGGGAATGGTTAATGCTGGTGATGTTTTTACCATTAAACTATGGGCAGGAAAAGAGTACCAGGATAGTCATTCAATTGAGGCTTACATGTCGAACAATACGCCTTTGCTAACCCAGCAATGGTTGGCTAAATAGTTTTGTTCAAGATAGTAATCTGATGCTTAGCCGCGAAAGCTTAAAGAGGAAGTTTTGATTTTAAGGTCTATACTTTTAGCGAAAGACCTTTATCTTAAATCCTGCTAAAAGGAAAGTTAGTCTGTTATCAGGCTAATAAATTAGCTATAAATGAGCGGCTAATTAAATATGACATTTCCTAATTCCTGTATAGAAAAGTATTATCATTTATATCAAAACTTGTTCAATTTCTCTGGTGTGTCATGGTGGTTAATCGATTTATCTGAAGACAGTAATACCTACTATTGCAACGATAGTATGTGTGACATGTTTGCTTTAGATAAACAATTAAATCATCACAGCGTTAAAAAAACCTGTCCCATTGCTGGTGATTACAATAAAAATATTGCTATCAAAGACTCCCAAAAAGCCAACAAGATTCGAGATGATTATCTTAAATTAACAAACGGTGTCATCGAAGAGTTTAATAATCGTTTTCCTTACTACGACAGTCGCGTTGACGATGTACTTTATTTTACCAGTAAAGCAAGGGCGGTACTGCGTGATGATAAAGGCAACGCAATCATTTTATTTGGAGTAATTGAGTGTGAACGCACCAGTGCAGAACTGTTTAAACTATTGAAAATAGATAGTTTAACTGGGCTTAATAACCGCCGAGAATTTGATTCTCAATTAGATTTTGTTATTAACTTAGCCAAAAGAGAGCATCAAAATGTCTCTTTAATCATGTGTGATATTGATTACTTTAAAGCTTACAACGATAGTTTGGGTCATTATCAGGGCGATCAATGCTTAATAAAAGTGGCTCAGTGTATTGCCCGAGTATGCAGCCGTTCGACAGATGTGGTGTGCCGCTATGGTGGCGAAGAGTTTGCCATTATTTGTTATGGCGAAAATGTAGATACGGCTGCACTGGCAGAAGATATTCGTAAAAGTGTCTTTGAGTTAAGTATCCCTCATTTTCATGGGGTAGAGCCCGTAGTCACAATGAGTGTGGGTTTTGTTACCATGACGCCAGATGTTGATACAACGGCCAGAGAGTTTATTGAAAAAGCGGATAGTGCGCTTTATCGCGCCAAAGATCAGGGCAAAAATTGCAGCATTGAATTTACACTTGAAGTGGCTTAATCACGGTGTCTTTATCAATATCTGTCGAGATCCCCGTGATCCGAGCGAAGCGAAAGTTGCGGGGTAGTTCACTAAGTTGACTGGATACGGTTTGGGCGATGGTATAAGTACAATTTGGGTTTATCTGAATATATGAATCTAGAATGATAAATCTATAAGCCTTTGAAGTAAGGCTTATAGATTGAATTTGTATCATTGCTAAGAGTTAATTTGCCGCTAATTTCTCTAGCCGGCAGTATTAAAAATGTGGCTAAATGAAGGGCGTTGATGAATTTCAATAGGCACACTGAGTTTTCTGGCTAAGTCACTGGCAGCAATGATACCGCGAATATGATCCTGTTCGTGATCAATCACTAACATATGGTGCAAGCTGTTTTCTTTTAAAATACGTACCACATCGCTGACTTTTGCAGTGGCAATTTGATCATAGTCAAACGCTTGAAGATCTTCTCTTTTTACCATGACATCAGTCACTAGCACTTCATCAATGTTGTGTTCTAGCTTTTTCGCTGTCATTAATAAATTATGATGTGAGAGCTCTTGCATGGTAACCACACCAAGGAATTTATCATCCTTATCAATAACAAGTCGCATATAAGCATGGGTTTTTTCCATGATTTTACCTGTGCCTACCGCAGTGGTTGACGCATCAACTACGATTGGACGGGCAACATCAAAGTCAGTAAAAATATCTAATGCAGGTGAGTCCATATGTGCAACTTGAACTTTGCTTGACCATAGTAAGTGATCGACAGATGCGGTGCTGAATAGTTGTAAATTTCTCATTGGCTAACTCCGTTACATTAAAATAAGTAGATCTGGTAACTGAATATAGCGTTGGCTAACTTTCAGGATTGGTGCGACGTTTAAAATTGAGGGGCATCAAAAAAACCATAACCTTAGGCAGTAAGAATAGCGCTGCTTAAACATGTAAGGCAAGTACATGAATGACATTTAATATTGGTTAGGCCATTGTTGTGGTTGTGAGTTTTATGTGTGGTGTGTGCCTACTTGTGTTAATGTCGAACCTCTCTAAATTGACGAATCCATTTATCCATGGTTGGCTTGCCTACACTCATGGTTTGAGCAGCTTCAACAATTGAGTAATTTTGAGCTA
This sequence comes from Shewanella sp. 6_MG-2023, assembly GCF_030547195.1. Lineage (NCBI taxonomy): Bacteria > Pseudomonadati > Pseudomonadota > Gammaproteobacteria > Alteromonadales > Shewanellaceae > Shewanella > Shewanella sp. 6_MG-2023. Next base: position 11,235 of record NZ_JAUOQU010000002.1, read on the forward strand.
GCACTAAATTGAGAAGATTCAAGTTTGAACCCTGCGCGAAAAAGTCTTCTTGTACGTTGCTCATAGTGTCACCTGTTAACTTATGAGGTGATGATATCATCTCTAACTAGGTGGCCAAATTAGCTATGACACTACTGACTCCACTCCACAAACTAAGTGCTGCTGTTGCAAGACAACGGCTATCAACAAAGTATGGCGACACAGAAATACAACACAGGCATTTTTACAAACCTAAAAACAGCTACGTTGGAATGTGCTACGACCTAAGGCCAACACTTAACGCGAATAGCGCTATAAAGATGCCTTATTGCTTTCGCATCAGTAAATACATTGCCGCACTAAGCAGTAGCATGGCAATGGTTGTATAAATCCAGTTAACATCGATATTGCCACCTGTCATTAATACAAACACCGGGATTAGAAAAATATAAGCTGAAACTTGTTGCGGTGCTAATTTTACACTGGCTTTTTGAAACAGGAAAAAGCTAATCGCAGTGGCAAAAACAGCAAGGTATAAGCACGCCAACCAAGCATTGCCAGAGACCTGTTGCCAGTTGAAGTCGATTATCTGTGGGGTTAAACAAACCGATAATATAATCGCGGCAGCGATTAGGCTCCAGCCAGTAAATACCATAAAGTTCTCTTGTCGATAGCAGGCTTTTATGACCAGAGGATTAGCTGCCATAGCAATGCAGCCCAGCATAAACAGACTGTAACCTGTGTTCCATTCAAAATCCAAGTTAGCATTCGATTGCTGCAGGACTAAAAAAAGTGACGCACTAAAGCCGACAATAAGTGCTAACCAATGGCTTAACTTACCCACCTTTCTATAAATTAGCATGGTTAATACAGCCGTAATTAACGGCAGCGCAGTGGAGAGTGCACTGGTGGCAAAGGCCGAGGTTTTAGTTAAGGCACTAAACATGGCAGAAAAATAACCCAGTGCGGGCAAGGATACTAAGGCATAACGCAATAGGCTTTTAGCGCTAGGTAAATTAAAGCGCCGAGTAACAATTAATAGGACCACAAATAATGAGGCAGCAATAACGTATCTAAGCCAAGTGGCAATCATTGGTGGAACCTCAAGCATTAATTGCTTGCCTACAGGAAAAGTCATCGCAATGATGAAGGTGAAAAATAGCATTTGGATATGGGGACGCGCCGACTTAAACATATGTAAACCTTAAATGAAAAAAGGGGCGAAAACTCGACCCTTTAGTGTTAATTCTAGCGACTTTTTCACATCGTGCTTTTTAAATAGCGACTTTGCTCTATGGGAATTAATGCTCCCTTTGAACGCTTTGTTGCCAAAACTGCTTCGACAAGTTGGCCGTTTTATTGGATAAACGAGTCATTTGCTCACATTTGATTTTAGCTTGGTCTGTTTGCGCTAAGCTGGTATTGGATAACTCATTAATCACCACGATGGATTGACTGATATCTTCGGCTACCGAGGCTTGTTGGCTCATGGCGGTGGCATTCATTTCTGCCATCGCCTGAATATTATCTAACGAGGCGCGTAACTGATCAAAAGCGCTATCGGCATCCTCTGCTAATTTCACTGAAAGATCTGCTTGTGCCTGACCTGCATCCATAGCTTTAGCTGCGCTTTGGGTACTTTGCTGAAAATTGCTCACAATGCTACCAATTTGAGTGGTGGACTCAGTAGTTCGCATCGACAATTGACGCACCTCATCAGCCACTACGGCAAAACCTCGACCAGATTCCCCCGCTCGGGCGGCTTCAATGGCGGCGTTAAGCGCCAACAAATTAGTTTGCTCAGCAATGCCTTTTATCTCACTAAGTACTGTTGAAATAGCATGGCTGTCATGTTCAATTGATTCAACAATGGTTGAGAAATGGGTCACTTCTTGTCTTAACTTACTAATGGCAGCAACTACATTCACCATACGTTCATGACCTAATGTGGAAGCGTTATGACTACGGGTAATTTCTTGAGCTGTGTTATTGGTGTTATCACTGACTTCAGTAAAGCTGGTGGTCATTTCCTCCATGGCTGTGGCGACCTGAGTAGTTTGCTGGCATTGGCTTTGAGCACGCTCACGCGTATCAATAATAGTCTGATTAAGTTGCTCACTTTGTTCACTAATTGATGTGGCTGAATCAGCCATGCGGCCAACGACGCCACCGGTTTCAGTGATTAAGTAATTTAATGCTAAATCGATTTTGCTTATGTCAGTTTGGCTACCGGTTAAAATGCCGCAGGCAATGGGGTCGTCAATGATGGTAGTGGCTTTAACCATTAACGCTTTCAAGGGTTGGCAAAGGTAGTTTATGCCTAGTGCTGCGACAATAGTGCAGATTGTCGCGGCCGCAATGCTAAGGGCTGGAGTTGAAATCATGCTGGTGGCAATTGTGCTGATTAACAAGATAAACATTGCCCATAAACTTAGCTTGCCAACAAAACACATGATGGGACTAGCGAGTTCTTTTGGCGCTATGCCATCATTGAGTTGCTGATAAACCTTTTCTGCAGTCGCAATTTGGGCTTTGGTTGCTTTACGACGAATCGACTGAAATTCATGTATTTCACCATTTTCATATACTGGCGAGATATAGGCATTAACCCAGTAGTATTTACCGCTTTTAGTACGGTTTTTGACGATACCAACCCAAGGTTTTCCGGAGTTAATACATTGCCACATAGACTCGAATGCTTGGGGCGGCATATCTGGATGGCGAACAATATTATGGGGCTGCCCATGTAATTCATCTGCGCTAAATTCTGAGATGTTGATGAACTCTTGATTGGCGTATTTAATGTTTCCTTTAAGGTCGGTGGTCGATAACAGAATGCAGTTATTGGTGAGTGCTCGCTCACTATTTATAATAGGTTGATTTATACGCATGGTAACCATTAGAGGATATAAAAGTGGCTACATTTTGCCTGAGCTGCATTATGGATAAATTGATAGCGGTCAAGTATTTATGATCTATTGTTAAGATTTAAATATTAGCATTTCAATATGTTAACTTTAAAATTAATCTGTTTCACCGTGTCTTATTATTACAAGGGCAAAATGACCAAGTGAGATAAAACAGCTAAGCAGCCAAAAGGGGGAATTACTTTCCTCAGGTCTTTTGTCATTCCCTAATTTGTTGCTTAGACCGAATTTTGCAATAAATAGATTAACAATTTAAAGCTTCAGAAATCACTATTGCTTATCAAGATAATCAACCACGGCCTCAGTGCGATTTTCTGCATGTTCGATTAACTCATCAATAGCGCGATAGAAGTCACTTGAGCTTTCTAAGAATGAATAACCTGACAATTCAGTGGTGGCATAGGGCTCAATTAATGCTGAGTAACTGTTGTAGATCGCCTGCATTTTATTCGTTTCATAGGCATCATTAATTACAGTGAGTAAATATTGGTTATAGGTATCGCGATAAGTGTCATCGGCATAAATTTTAGCAATCAGTGGCCAGCTGTTTGAATTAATATCGGCAAAATCTAACGCTAGAGCGCCGCCCATTTTGCCATCTTGTAAGGCTTCATTATTGTCCCATGGGATCCAGGTGAGTTTTGCGGTATCTGGGTCGTTGTATAAGTAAAAATTATGCGGCATTAGGCCATAGGTGTCCCAGTTTTGAATCACCCCGTTTACGGCTAAATACTTAAGGAACACATCCACATCAAATACCGCTTCAAGGTTTGCGCGCCAGGTTTGTGGGTCAGTGCTGGCAGTATCGTCATGTAAGGCGTCAAATAATGCGAGGATATCTGACCAATCCTCATCATCTTCATTGGTTTTCTTCTCAAAGTTGTCTTGGCTAAATGTGCCTTCAATAAACATGGCACCATCATCTTCTGGTTTATATAGGTTGCCATCATCGCTAGCAAACTGGCTATCAATCACAGTATCGTCGACTTCTTCAACCAGCGTATATAAGCCAAAATATTCAGGGCCGTCACCATGATCAACATACAAGGTGTAAAAAGCGGTATGTGATACTGCAAGGCCCGCATCTTTAAAGACATCAGCAGCGACTTTTTCACGTAAAAGTGACTCATCATCATAGTTATTTTTCAGGCTTAACTTTTTGAAACCATAAAAGCGTTGGTTATCGATTTGGGGGTAATCATCTTCAAATTCATCAAAATCTAACTTAAACGACAACTTAAGCACGCCGTTCTGCCAGCTTGATTGCAACGACGAGTTACCTTTAAAGCGGATCCCAACGCGATACCATTGCTTGCCTTCATAATAGATATCCGCAGGCACCATTATTGGGTTTTCATCGCTATCTAGAAGACTATTAGAACCTGAAGATGTGCCAAAACTGCCGTAGGTGTTCGTCATATCATCGAGCATGCTATTCCAGCGGTCTTCGGTAACCACAAAATCTAAGCGTTTGACTTCAGTATCACTGAATACTTCTTCAAAATTAGGATCGACATTTTTACTGTGAGTCTCATCAGTCCAATCAATGGTCTCAAAATCTGTGTCACTGTAATCCTCTTCTGGAATGATAATGCCAGTTTCAGGTGTGGTGTCTTCGGGCTCTGTGGTTTCGTCGTTACCGCTGCAACCTGAAAGTAATAAACCACAGCTAAGGCTTGCGAGTAATAAAAACTGTAAGGGGATCCCGGTTAATCGAGTCGATGAAAAGCAAGCAATATTGAGCATAAGAAACTCCTGATAATGACGCTATTTTTTGGTAAATGAACGGAATACAAGGTTATTGTCAGGTTAGGGTAATCAATTAAAGTGCAGAACTGGTGCAGAAAGGGTGGAACAAAGCAGTAGTTTTATTGAACTGTCTTGATTGAACCGCCTTGATGGCACCATTTTGATAGGTCGTTAGTTAAGCGGTGCAGTCAATCGCTGCAATCAACTATGGATTTAGGGGGCTGAAAGCGGTTAAAACGATGGGACTGTATTATTAACCTAGTGCTTACTCGTTGTCAGTTAAGACTATACGTGGTCAGTTAAGACTAGGCGTGGTCAGTAGAAACTCTAGCGACAATATCTGCAGTGGTACCGGTTTCAGCCAGCTTTGGGAATATAGAGTTAACGCTATTGTTATGAACATCCATATTAAAATCAGTAATGGCATCTGTAGCGATGGTGACATTGTAGCCCAGCTCAAATGCTTGTCTTGCGGTTGATTCCACCCCCATGCTGGTGGCGATACCACTAATGACTACTTGGGTGACTTTTAATGATGCTAAGTACTTATGCAGCTCAGTTGAAGCAAAAGCGCCCCAAGTGTTTTTGGTTAACTGTAAATCCTCTTGCTGAGGTTGTAACTCATCAATCAAGTGGCTCCAATTTTCTGGTTTTTGTTGCTGCACTCTGACTTGTTCGGTGCGCCCAGGAGCGATGCCATCAACATTAACTAATACAATGGGCAAACTGGCATAGCGAAATAATGACACTAACTTACAACTATTCTCGATGACTTCTTGGATGGGGTGGCAAGTATCTAAGGTCACCAGACCTTGTTGTAAATCGATTACGATCAAGGCTGTTTGGGCATCAATGGTGGTAATACTCATAACGATAGCTCCTAGTTGTTAAGCGGCTTTGACTGACGAGGATCAATACACCCAATATACCATCATAGCTTAACGGACAAGGGCTAGCATTTCTGAGTCGGCAGTATCGTTGGTTTTTGGTGATAAATGACAGCAGTAACGGAAAATAATTTTACTTGGGATAAGGATGATTTTGCTGCTAACTCAGAGCCCTGAGTAATAACTGCTTGAATTACCACCTAGAAGCACGTAATACTCTTGCTAGCATGTTTATTGTTCAATCTGATATGGAGCATCGATTTTGGAGCATATAGTTTGGAATTTAGACCCTGTTATGTTGTCGTTTATGGGGCTAAAAATACATTGGTATGGCGTGTTGTTTGCCACCGCCATTATCAGTGGTTTTTTGGTTATGAGGCGTATTTATGTGCTTGAAGAGCTTGATGTTGAGTCATTAGATGATTTAGTCATATATTGCGTAGTTGGCATTGTTGTGGGGGCGCGTTTAGGGCATGTAATGTTTTATGAACCTGGCTATTACTTTGCCAATCCTTTAAAAATATTTGCCATTTGGAAAGGCGGGCTTGCCAGTCACGGCGGCACGGTCGGCGTGTTATTAGCCATGTACCTTTATAAACGCAAGGTGCAGTTACCGTTTTTATTCTTGATGGATCGCATTGCCATTGCTACGGGGATTTTCTGCTTTTTTGTCCGTATGGCTAATTTTACCAATTCAGAAATTGTCGGGGTGCCAACAGATAAGCCTTGGGGAATAATTTTTCAGCGTATTGATATGCTGCCACGTCATCCGGCGCAATTATATGAAGCAATCACCTATTTAGGGCTATTTATTCTAATGTGGCTGCTATATCGCTTTACTGAGATGAAACAAAAACAAGGGGCATTATTAGGGCTATTTCTAGCGTTGGTTTATGGCTCACGTTATTTAATTGAATTTGTAAAAGTAAGACAGGCTGACTTTGCCCAAGATTGGAGTATGAGTGTAGGGCAAATGCTTAGCGTGCCATTTGTGCTATTGGGGCTAGGGTTAGTGGTTATGGCTTATATGAAAAAGCTGCCAGATGCTTCAGTCAGTTAGCTTTAAGCGATAAAAAAATGCCAGCGATTATATCGCTGGCATTTTTCAAAAAGGGATAGATATTTTGGTGCTGCAAAATGCTAAGCGCTCACTTGAGCTTAATCGCGCAAGGTCCTACTGCGTTTCTTAAGGGGACTAGCTTTTCATTGGCCAAGAGATTTTTTTACTCCCGTAGTAGCCAAGCAGCATACTGGCCATGAACCAGTAAATCGCCGACTCACCGCGTAACAAACTTGCCACCGCAGGTCCTGGGCAAATGCCTACCATTCCCCAGCCAAGACCAAAAATAACTGAGCCAATAATTAACTTAGGTGTAAGCCCCTGTGGCGTCGTTGGCATTTCATCGCCATTAACGGCATGAGTACGGGGTTTGATTAAAAAATGATAACTTGGCAAAAATACCAATAGTGCGCCACCAATAACAAACGCTAAGCTGCCATCCCAATTGCCGGTGACATCCAAAAAATTAAGCACCTTGTAAGGGTTTACCATTTGCGAAATATTCATACCTAAGCCAAATAACAGCCCGGTGATTAACCCTACTAAGACCTTAAACATGCACACCTCCAGACAACCACACCACTAACGCCGCACTTAACATAAATATCACAGTGGCAATCATTGAGCGCATTGATAGGCGACCTATGCCGCAAATACCATGGCCGCTAGTGCAGCCATTAGCGAGTTGGGTACCAATACCGACAGCTAACCCGCCAACCAATAACCAAGTTAATGAATAGTCAGGTAAAGCGGCAGTGTGAAGGCCCATTAAAGGGTCAAACAATAAACTGGCAGCCATGGCGATAACAAAAGCCACTCGCCATGCTCTGTCTTTGTTGTTAGCGCCAAAAATGCCGCCTAAAATGCCACTGATCCCGGCTGTTTTGCCACTCAATAGCATGAGCATGGTTACCGAAAGGCCTAATAGCATTCCGCCAAATAAGGCACTCCAAGGGGTGAATTCTGTCATTCAACACTCCAATATAATTTAACGGCTGTAACACTTAATTGTCAGCGTGGTAACAATTAACGCCATCGTGCAGCATTAATTTCACACAAGCCATTGTTAAAGCAAGGTTTTAGAGCAGTATACAAGAGCGGGTATATTAATAAAATCTAATCTTATGAAATTTTGTTTAACTAGTTGTGCATTAGAAAAAACTTATGGATAATGTGTTTTATTTAATATGTGAACTATATAGAACGATGAATAAAAAGTATGGCAGACGACATCGTCGCAAAACACTAAGTTGCCATTACAGTTATTTCAGTTCAGCAATCGGTTGTAACGGGAGAGAGTCATGTCAAAAATTTTAATTATCGGTGGTGTAGCGGGTGGCGGATCAGCTGCAGCGCGTGCTCGTCGTCTTAGTGAAGATGCTGAAATCATCATGTTTGAACGAGGCGAGTTCGTATCGTTCGCCAATTGTGGTTTGCCTTACCATATTGGTGGTGACATCAAAGATAGAAGCAAGCTATTGCTACAAACGCCAGAAAGTTTCTTGGCACGCTTTAACGTTGATGTTCGCGTCATGAATGAAGTAACTGCAATCAATAGCGTAACTAAGTCGGTCACGGTAAAAGATTTGATCAGTGGCAATGAATACACTGAAACTTATGACAAGCTGTTACTTAGCCCAGGTGCTGGCCCCATTGTTCCGCCTATTGCTGGCATTGATAATCCGCTGACGCACTCGTTACGCAATATCCCAGATATGGATCGCATTCTTAATACCATCAAAACCAATAAACCCGAGCACGCAACAGTGGTTGGCGGTGGCTTTATTGGGTTAGAAATGATGGAAGCGTTTCATCAACTAGGAATAAAAACCACTTTAATTGAAATGGCCGAGCAGGTGATGACTCCTGTTGATCGTGAAATGGCAGGATTTGCTCATGCTGAAATTCGCCAGCAAGGTGTGGATTTAAAACTTGGAGTAGCACTTGAAGCTGTTGAGTTTACTCCTTGCGATCATATCTTAAGTATTGAGTCGGGCGAAAATGAAGCCCACCAACACAAGCAAGGTAAGTTAAGCCTTAGCCTTAATAATGGTGAGTCCTTAGAGACTGATATTCTTATTATGGCCATTGGTGTTCGACCTGAAACCAAACTTGCTAAAGAAGCGGGTTTAAAAATTGGCGATTTAGGCGGTATTTATACCAATGAAAACATGCAAACCAGTGATCCAGATATTTATGCCGTTGGTGATGCAGTAGAAGACAAAGACTTTGTGACTGGTAAGCAAACCTTAGTGCCGCTAGCAGGGCCAGCTAACCGCCAAGGGCGTATGGCAGCAGATAATATGCTTGGCCGCAATGAAACCTATAAGGGTACACAAGGCACCGCAATTTGTAAGATTTTTGACCTTGCAGTTGCTTCAACAGGTCAAAATGAAAAGCAATTAAAGCGTGATGGCGTTGAATACCAAAAAGTGTATGTGCATACCGCAAGCCATGCAAGCTACTACCCAGGCGCAGAAATTGTCTCGTTTAAAATGCTATTTGACCCTAAAACAGGCAAGATTTTTGGCGCTCAAGCAGTGGGCAAAGATGGGGTCGATAAACGTATTGATGTGATGGCGGTTGCCCAACGTGCCGGTATGACAGTTGAACAGCTACAAGACCTTGAACTGACCTATGCACCGCCTTATGGCAGCGCTAAAGATGTCATCAACCAAGCGGCATTTGTAGCCAATAACCTTATCAAAGGTGATGCAAGCGCGATACATTTTGAAGAAATGGATGATTTATCGGCAGATCAACTCTTGTTAGATGTCCGTAACCCAGGCGAGCTTGAAGCGGGTGGCTGTATCGCTGGCGCGATTAATATCCCTGTAGATCAACTGCGTCAACGCATGAGCGAATTACCAAAAGACAAAGAAATCGTCATTTATTGTCAAGTAGGCCTGCGCGGTAACGTCGCTTATCGTCAGCTGGTGAATAACGGCTTTAAAGCCCGAAACCTTATCGGCGGTTACCGCACCTATAAGTTTGCTAAAGCATAAAAGCTTTTTTTAATTTTTAGTTGTTATTAAAAAGCCTGCAGTAATTTGCAGGCTTTTTTTTAAGTTAACTGTCCCGTCCTGAGATAAGTTGAATATGCTTTTATTTCTAATTAGTTATTGTGCTCAGTAATTCAATGGCTAAAACTTTAGTATTGAAATTCAACTTAATCATTTAAATTTACCACTTGTAAGCTGAATTAGCTTATTTTTAAGGCTGTAGGTTACGGCTTATAGCTGTAGCAAGCTAAATAATGTATGTGAGCCTAGAAGATAATAACTGCGACACCCCATGGTGAAAGTACTTTGAGAACAAGGAGGTGGCTACATACTTTTAAACCTTAGGTAAACATGATGAATTACTCAAAGTTATGTCCATGCTGTAAAGAAGAAACCGTTTTTTATAAGATTCATCGTACTTTTTGGGAAAGAAACTTTAAGTATAAAGAGTGGGATAAGCTATGTTGTCACGCTTGCGAATCTATTTTTTTTATTAATAAAGTACACCCACAGCAACATAAAATAGTGTTGAATACTGTACTTAAATCACATTGAATTTTTAAAACATTAATTTAAACAACAAGGATAATTGTGCGTTTTTGACAATTATCAGTTACTTCAAATCATGGCTTTTAATAAAGTTAATTATTATAAGCGAATGGACTACAGCCTTAGATTCGTCATTTGATGGATATGAATACACAAATGTCACAGCTGTGCTTACACGAAAGGTTGACCTTTCACATCCATGTGATCGTGATATTTGTATCTTATACTGCCCCTACGGCAGGTAATTGGGGCTTAAATGCAATCCCCAACTCCAGCCAGATGTTAAAACCTAAAAAAACCAACAAAAAAGGCATCTTTCGATGCCTTTTCTTTTTAGCTTTAAACCCGAAATAACTAAAGGTTATTTCAACAGCGCCACTGCTTCCATATCCAGTTCTATATCAGTACAACCTTTGGCACAATATATTCCTGGTGCTTTGTCTGTCGGCTTCGCCTTTTTAGTATTAGGCGGTAATTGCAGCGTGAGCGGTTTTTTACATTCACTGCATTCTGCGCTGTTGCCTTTCAGCATGCGCTTTATCAAGTTCTTTTGTTGGTTAAATGACTCTTGTGTGGTGCCATTTACCGCTGAAAAATCCAGTTTTTGTGTTTCGCTCATTACCGCTACCTATATGAAAATTGTCTTAGCTTGATTACAGCACTTAATCACTTGACCTGATCAAGCGGGCTCCAACGTTGTAATGCTACTGGTATTGCTACGCCTTGGGCGGTCAGTAGATTAATACGTGCTTGATAAGCTGCGCCGTGCATCAAGTGTTTTGCTAAGTCTACCGCATTTCGCTGGGTATAATCATCTAAATAGCTACCTTTTGCCCATTCATTGAACGCGCCAAGTGCTGGACCTGCCCAAATTTGGTAATCCATTTCACGGCCAACTTCACCTGAATTCGACCAGCGACTTGAAAGGCCAAGGTACCAACGGAAAATAAGCGCCATTTTACGTTTTGGATTACCTTGTGCGCGTTCGATTTGCTTAGGATCGCGTTCGTTAAAATGCGCCACAGTTCCTGCCCAAATCTCATCAAGGCTTGCACGGAATACTTGTTTTTCAAGTTTTTCACGCTCCTCTGCTGGAATCGCTTCAATTGACTCATAACGGCTATAAATCTCATAAAGCTTGTTCGCGCGCATCGGGAATAACGTGCCGCGTTTAACCACTTGCAGTTTCACGCCCATTTCGAACATGTCCGCAGCTGGTGCCATGGTCACGTCAGCCATTTCAGTGGTGGCAAGCAGTTTACGAGTATGTTCACTGGCGCCTGCTTCAACACACGCTTGGTTGATAGAGCCGGTAACAATATAAGCTGCGCCCATATTGAAGGTCGCCAGCGCGGCATCAGGGGTACCCACGCCGCCACCACAACCGACACGAATAGGCGGGTTGTAGTTGTATTCAGCTTGTACCTTGTCTTTTAAGGCCAAGATAGTCGGCAGTAACGTCACTAAAGGTCGGTTATCGGTATGACCGCCAGAGTCAGCTTCTGCAGTAATATCATCAGCCATAGGAACAAGCTGTGCTAGCTCCATTTGCTCGGGGGTGATTAAGCCTTCATCAACCAATTTTTGCAGTATTTTAACTGGCGCAGGTTGCATGAACTTAATCGCGACTTCGGTGCGGCTCACTTTGGCGATAACTTTGTTAGCAACAACCACATTGCCGCTAGCATCACGGCTTAAACCTGCCGTGCGGTAGTAAACAATTTGCGGTGTTAAGCCTAAGAAAGCCGATGCTTCAACGGTGCGTACTTTATGTTTTAAAAATAACTCAACGCTACCACGCTCAAGGGCTGGCTCGCTTGGGCTGTGAATTAAGTTAAACATGTATGGGCCGTTTGGCAGCGCCGCTTGAATGCGGTTAATGGCTTGCTCTACCCGTGAAGGAATTAAGCCCGCAGCGCCAAACGAACATAAGATGCCCGCTTGACCGAGGGCGATAACTAATTCTTCAGATGATATACCATTAGCCATTGCGCCAGCATAGTATGCGTATTTAACCCCGTGTACACGGCGGAAGTTACTATCGCCTAAGCTCTGGGTGCCAAGTGCGGGTGCAAAAGCGCTGACAGGTAAGTCTTGGCCGCTGCTAATGCTTTCTGTGACCACTTGGGCTTTTTGAGAAACCCCTAAGCCTTTTTCAGGATGGCTCACCAAGTAACAAGCTTGGGAAAGCTCTTTTAATTTATTACCGATAGCGGCAGGGTCAAAGCTGGCATCACTTGGGGCAACTTGCCAAGGCCATGGAGATAGCTTTTCGTTTTGAGTGCTAATTGTCATTATTAATCCTTATGCCTCTTCGATACAGATTGCGATATCTTTTACTTCGTAAATTCTTAAGCCATCTTTGCTTAAGTTTGCGTCACCAATAATGATGCGCTTGCCGTTTTCATCTTTCACGGCGCTGATATGCACGTCTAATGACATTTGCTTGTTCAGCGGGTTAATTTGACCGCGATACTTCCACTTTATGTCAGATAAAATCTGGCCAAACTTCGGATTGGTAAAGCCTTTACCTAAGTCTTTACTGATGGCGTAAGTTTGCATTAACTCGATAATAGCTTCAACGCCTAATGAGCCAGGCATAACCGGATCTTGATGAAAATGGAACTGGAAGAACCAATCGCTTGGGTCAATGGTGCGTGAACCCGATAGGTAACCTAGACCATTTTTACCGCCTTTATCAACGATTTCAGCTTTGTCGATAAAGTTAAGCTGACCGCCAGCTAAGCGATAATGTGGCTGGTTAGCAGGGGCGTGGAATACCCGCGACAGCTTATCGAGTAAATCGACAGTAATATCAGCGGCGACATTATTATCAATATGCCAAGGATGAGTAATACGGCCGTTATCAATCCCTAATTGGTTTTTAAGGGCGTCGCCTTTAAAGTAACCAAATACTGCGCTGCCTTTATAAAATGGCTCGCCATCAACACTTAATTCAAAGGTAAAGCTTTGAATGATGTTACTACCTGCAATCACGGTGGATAATAACTTTGAGTCATTGACGATAGTTTTACCGCGTAAATCAACATCACGTAATAGCTCACCGCTACCATCTAGGTTACGGAAGAATAACTCTTGGCCCGGGAAACCTAGTGTGGTGCCCATATAGCCTGAGATAAAGCCGTTAGGTTGCAGAGAAATTTCCATTAATACCGAGTAAGGCATCACTGAAGCGTGGCTGTTTTTTGTAAAGTACCAAGCGTCTGCAGGCACTTCGTATTCAGCGATACACGATGACGGCTTTTTAAGTTCGCCACGTTTACCTTGAATATCGACCACTCGCGTAGTGAGCTGCAAATCACCACAGGGAGTACGCGGTGGAATAAAGCCGCGGTAAATGCTGAAGTCTGGGCCAAAACAGTTTTCAATGTTGCCGGTTGCAAATTCGAACATGTGGTATGGCGTAAATGGTAGCGTATCAGGGCTGCGGTTTGGGTAATCAGGAATAAGCGGCGCTTCAACATGTTGCAGCGGAATAACGCCTTTATTGGTTGCTGCAGATAGGTCAGGTATTTGTGACATTAACGGTGCATTTTTTGATGCTTGGCCGTTGGCTTGATTCGTCTCAGTACTCGAAACAGTCGCAGTGTCGTTAATAACAGTATCGTTAATATATCGCGCGCACTCGCTCTCTTCTTTAAGCATCACACCCAGATTTTGGAAATCAACCACAGCTTTACCGTTAAGCAAAATATCAATATTGGCTTTGGCATATGGGCGAGGGTGAATACCAATCTCAGTCACTTCCATGCGGTAAGTCAGTTCACCGTGTTGTGGCAGAACTTGACCACGACAACGCACTTTTTGCGAGGCATTTTCAAGTGGCTGGAAACGACCATTTTCAACTAAGGTGTGCATACCAATATGCAGCATGAAGAACTGCAGTAATTGACCACAACCTTCAGCCATTAGTGAGCCAGCCATGACTTGGTCGCCCTTAAAGTGACACGGGAAATACCAGTGATCAGGTGCCAGTGTTTTATGACCTTCAATGAAGCCTAAGCCCCATGCGCCGCCATGAACATCTAGATTGACAACTTGCTCAATCATTAAGAATTTTTCAGAGGCGAAGCATAATGAATCTTGCTTACCTGAAGCCAGTTGATGGTTTTGATGCTCACCCGCAAAACAAGCGCCGATATCGGCGTGCAGTAAGTTATGGATTTGACCATAATCAAACTGGGTTTGAGCGCAATGCAATAATGGCTCAAAACGTGGCTTATTCGGGTTGTTAAACGCATCTTCACGCAGTTTAATTTCATCTTCGGTGCGAATTACGCCTTTACCATCATCAAGTTCTTGGTCAGTAAAGAATCCAGCACAGCCACCGTCCATTTTCAGGATCATCTTATCGCCAACAAAACACTCGTAAGAGAAGAAGAATAATAAGGTGTCGCCATTTTTAGCGAAATTATTAATCTTAATGTCATAACGAAGCGTGTCGCCACCGCGTGGTAAGTCGTCTAAAAAGGTCAGCGTACAATCAAGTAAACGATAAACGCGCTCACCTTTGTTTTCAAAATCAATGCCCAAGTAACTGATCAGCATTAAGTCACATTGACCAGATTCAACCGCGACAGCCCAAGGTATTTGGCCATCAACTAAATAGGGCGCATCAACTGGGATGTCATATTCAGTGGTCATTGAACATGGCTTATATTGGTTCATGGTGGCATCTAATTTAGTGACGCGCGAGACCAATAAGTAATCAGTGGTAGGCAGGCGTACGCGGCGTGAGTAGTTATCAATAACAGCGTAATCAGGACCAAATACCTTGGCGATGTCGCCTTCAGCGTATTCAACTAAATCAGCATAATTCCAGATACATGGCTTATCCGCAGGGATAGGCGCGATATAAGGTGGCACACTGGCATGATTTGGGCGCAGTGTCGGCGCGACTGCGACTGCAACTGGCTGAGCTAGCACGTTTACTGCTTGAGTCGGGGCGCTTTGTACTGGTAAAGCGTACGACTGACCATTGGCCTGCGCAAGTTGCTGCTTCATCAGTGCATCAGCAACTTTCAAACCTTCATTACGGCTTTTTAAGAATGCCAGTTGCGCTTGATGTGCTAACCACTGGTTTTGTTCAAAAGCCGTTAGATGTGCTGGCGGAACTTGTGCTTGAGCTTGTGCAAGCGAAGGTGTTTGCACTGAAGATGCAGGTTCCTGTTTAGCAGGGCTGAACTGGGTAGAACGATCTGAAAACGGCATAGGGGACTCTATTATTGTTGATGGTGAATTCACCATCGCTTGTTTAGTCGTTGAAGTATTTTGCTGCTCACTCATTTGAGGTGCTTCAAAATGTCCTCGGCTCGTCATTGCTGTGACAGCAGCAGACGCTAAGGGTTTTATTTGGGCTGTTTTAGCTCGGATGCTATTAATCTCAGCGAGTGGCGCATCGACAATATGTTGGTAAATATCGCGGCCACCAAGGCTAACTTGCTTAACTAAGCTGAGCTTCTTGGCTGTTTGCTGCTGGATATCGATGTCTAAACGCTGCTGACTCGCACCTTGTTGCTGTGAAGTTTGACTCAGCAATAGCTGTGAACATTGGTTTTCACTCAATGTGGCTATGATTGCATGTTGAGGCTCTGCTGCGTTATTGAGAGCAAAAGACTTAGGCAGTGCTAACAAACCATGTAATAAACTGGCGATTCCAGATGCAGCAAAGGTATGGCCAATACAAGATTGAGCAGTAGTGCTTAGGGACTGGCTAAACAACTGCGATAAGGCTTGCGAAGCCTTGATGCTTGACGTGTTTAAACAAGCAGGTGCTTGGTTTAATTCTACTAATTTAATATCCGTACTAGTTAACCCTGTTTGAGTCAGCAAGGTATCAGCGATTGAGTCGATTTGTTCACTATAACCAAATTCAAGGCTTTCAATGGTGCCGTAACTGCCAGCAAAGCCAGATGCATTTATATCTGAATCTGTCATATCTTGATCAGAAAGCGCGCCTAGGGCTTGATGGATCAAATCTATATTGGAAGCATTTGCTGTAGCGGCTTGTAATACGATTGCGCCAGCACCTTCACCAATTGATAAGTTCTGCTTACTGGCACTAGCTTGAGCAAGCGAGGCTGTCTTTAGGACGATATTCTCAATGCTACCTGATAAGTCTACTGCAGCAATAATCACTGCATCCAAAGGCTCTTGGCGAGATTCCATAGCCAGTAGATTTTGCGCCACATCAATACAGCGGTTAACCGATTGCTCACCGGCAGAAATCGTGAAAGCAGGGCCATTGAAGTCCCAAAGTGATGAGATGCGCGATGCCATAATATTACCAATGAAACTGGTATATTGATTTAACTTCGCCGCATCTAACACGCTATCCATCGCAATGGTTTCAAGGGCTTGGTATTCAGACTCTGACAAGTTAACGCCATGAGCTTTTAGGCTGGCTGCTATTTGCGTATGCAAGTTAACACGGCCACGGAATTGATGTAATTCAAGCTCTGTTTCCATTGCGACTAGCACAGCAACCTTACTGCCAGATTCAAGCTTTGCGTCATGAATGGCTTCATCTGCGACTTTCATTAATAGCAATTGTTGCGAGATTAAGCGGTCATCTTCATTTGGCGGCACTTTGAAGCGCAAGAAGTCAAAATCAAACTGATTGATGTACGCACCTTTTGGCGCCGCTTCACCTTCAAGGTTAATACCAAACTGTGATAATAATTCTGGGTGTTTATCTAAGCCTTTCCAACGTTGTTCAGGCAGGGCTGTAAATGCCGATTGTTTAGCATCAATCGCTTTAGCAAAGGCATTAATACTTGATAGTGGCCCGAAATGAGCCGCCATACCGGTAATGTGCATTGGCGCTTGGGCATTGATTGTAGAAGCTTGAGTCGTAGAAGCATTAGTCTTCGAATCAATCGTTTGAGCTTTACCTTGATAAGACTCAATTAATAAATGCGCGTTACAACCACCAAATCCAAATACCGAGACTCCCGCATGGCGAGCATTATTCCCTGCCTTATCAGGCCAAGGCAGTACATCACTTGGCAAGTTAGTGTTACCAAAAGTACTGTTTGGTGAATTGATGGGGGCGCTGACATTGATACTCGGTGGTAACACGCCTTGGCGCATGGCAAAAATCATTTTCATGATCCCTGGCATACCGGCAGCCGTTAATAAGTGACCTAGATTTGATTTAGCCGAACCAATTAACGGCGTATTAGTGCCATTAAGCTTATCTTCAAAGAAGCGCTCCATTGAGGTCAGTTCAACTTTATCACCTAGTGGGGTTCCTGTTGCATGGCACTCAATCACTTCAATATTGGCAGGGCCAAAGCTTTCATCATGCATCGCTGCATCAGCATAAGCACGTTCAAAGGCTTTTACCTGGCCGTCGCTATTTGGGCTTAGTACAAATTGACCTTTACCGTCATTAGATAATCCAATACCGCTCACTAATGCGTATATATGGTCACCATCACGCTCTGCATCTTCAAGGCGTTTTAGTACTAATACGCCAGCACCTTCACCAGCAAACAGACCTTTTGAATTACTGTCAAAAGGCGCTGAAATACCATGATCTGGGTAAGCGTGGAATATGGAAAAACCCATATTAATAAAGAATGGGTCGGCACCTGATACAGCGCCCGCTAACATCATGTCAGCTTTACCAGTATGTAAGTAATCACAGGCAAGTTTTAACGAGTAAACTGAACTAGCACAGGCTGCATCAAGGCTTAATTGCGCCGCGCCTAAACCCAGTGCATCAGCAACCAGTTTGGACGCGTTATGGGCAATGGCACCATTTGACAGTGATGCTGGGATTGGTTGTTGATTAAAGCCTTCACTATCAAATGATTGTAAATTGAAGTTGGGTTGCTGCAATTTATGCTGCAAGGCTTTTTCAACTGCGCTGTGATATAGCGGTACAAATAATTCATTTGATTTTGCGGTTGGGAACGACAAGGTTCCCATGACAATACCGGTGCGATTAAGCGTTAGATTGTGCTCAGCATTATTAATATCTACGCCGGCATCAACCAGTGCTTTACGGGCAGTATCGGTAGCCCATAAAAAGCTGTCGTCTAAGCCGCTAAATTGCTGCGCTGGAATGCGGTATCCTTCAGCATTGAAACTGAAGTTTTGAATGTAGCCGCCTTTGTCACAATAAAAACGGTCTGACTCACCTTGTACACCTTGATAATCGGCCGGATTAGCATTCAGTTTTTGACTGCTAATGGTGCTACGAGAATCTTTTTTATCCAGCAGGTTTTGCCAAAATTTAACCGGCGTGTCTGCGTCAGGGTATTGGGTGGCTAAGCCGACGACTGCGATTTTAGGGACGCTGCCAGCGTTATTTTTATTAGCATCGCTAGAGGCAATATTTTTCATATTCGATTGAGAACTCAAGATTGTTCTCCTTCTAATTGTGGGGCTAAAGTAGCATCCGCTTGAAGATTGTTCACTTCAAACTTAAGTGTGCTAGCCAACAAATTCGCTAACCCTTGTGTAAGGCAGGTCAGCGAAACAGGTGCTTTGTGGCTGATAAGCTGGGCAATACATTTAAGCAGCGCAGTTTGATCGTCTCCACCTTTGGCATTGACGGCAATGGCTTGGCAAGGCTCTGAAACTGTAGGACTTGTGCGAGCAATTTTATCAATCAAGGTGGTTGTTTGGCGATCTGCACCGATTTCAACAAAAAGTTTCGCGCCTAATTTACGTGCGTTGTTAACCAACTCAGTAAAGTTAAGCGGCTGACAAAAGGTGTCAGCGATTGAGGTTGCAATATCAAGGCTGCTGACATTAATCGGTTGTGAACTTGCTGCGCTGATAAATTTTATCTGTGCAGTTTGTTCAAGCTGCTCATTGTGGTGAAGCGCTTGTTGATAGAATTGAGCCACTTCGCGATGAATTAGCATGGCTGGCGCAGTATGCATTGCGGTCACGCGATTTGCTGCAATGCCGCGTTTGCCGATTTGTTTTAGCAGCGCTTTACAACTGGCTTCACATCCTGCCAGCACGCAAGTATCACCTTGAATGATAGCGAGATAACAACGAGGATATTGGGTTAAAACCGCTTCAATATCGGCTGGGGTTGCTCTAACCACAAAACTATTCCACACGATATCGTCGCTTTGATTCAACTGCCATGCCTGGCGCACGCAATCTAAACGACCTGAAATATCTGTAGTAAAAATAGTACTGGTTTGCGTCGCCTCAATCATACTGTGGGGTTGCTTCCAAATACCAAGACTTGCCCACATCGCCGCTTCGCCCATGGAGTAACCCATGGCAAAGTTAGGTTTTACATTAAAATATTCGCTAAGCACTTTGGTTAAGATATAACTTGCACCCACACCTGCAATCGCCAGTTCACCCAAACTCATATCAGTGACTTTAGCGTTATCAGCATAAATGCTATCTGCTTGCAGCATGGCTTTTACATCACCATCACGTTCTAACTGAGCATATAAGTCAGGGAAGAAGCGTGGCAGTTGACTGAACATCTGTGGGTATACAGTGCCGACACCCGGGTAGACGAAACAAAGACCATTCGTGCCCAATGGCTCATTGGCCGTGAGTATCAAACAGCTACCTGATGGGGTCTTGTATTCAACTTCCGATGGCGAGCTTGCTAATGTATCTGAAGTACTTAGCATCGCCAACATGGCTTCAATCTCGCTGCATGCAGTTTCAATTGAATTGGCCATGATCACCGCAGCTTTACCTGCTTGGTGATCAAACTGGTTCAGATTGTTCAACATCAGTGCTAACAGCGTGCTGTGGTTAACATTGATTGCTGCACTGGCGCTAGAACTAGAAATAGCGTTTAACTGGCTTTGTAACTGGCTTTGTAACTGGGTTAGCTGCTGCTGTATACCTGAGACAGTGTTGGCAGATACAGGGAAAAACAATCTGGTGTTATCAAGTAATGAGCTTGCCTCACCAAGTTCAGTTCCCTGAACTAATACCACTGCGTGTTGCATTTCGGCTTCAATAAAATTGAAACTGGCGACGCGGCTTTGGTGCATTTCACTAAACCAATACTGTTTATTCGTACTGTTATTCTCACTGTCATTCGTTGTTGGCAAGCTACGAGTCGCAAGGTGGCCAATCAACTGAATCAGTTCAAAAAATTTATCTTTATAGCTAGTGCAATGAGTCGCATCGATTTGAGTTGGACTAACATGAGCCCGTTTGGCTTGAGTGAGTGCTTGTTGCACGGCATCTGATAACTCGTGGCCTTCGCCCATACCGGTTAAATAGGCATGGGGATGACACCGATGTTTTGCTGCAACAATGGCTGGCATCATTAACAAGCGGTATGGCAAAGCTGGATGGCTTAGCAATACCGTTTGTTGTTGCTCAATACGTTCAATCGCTTGAGCTAAATAGTCGCGAAAACTCATGTTTAAGTTTGTGGCGGTAGTTGATGTGCCATCTAATGACGACACATCAATTTCAAGCGGGATGGCTGTCGCGCCTAATGTTTCAGCCAATGAACAAGGTTTGATAGCAGCAAATGCATTGTTATTTGCATGCAAGGAACCATTAGCTCCATTAGCAGCTTGCGCCAATGATGCAGCATCATTGGCAATCAGTTTTAAGGCGATGCGCATGCTTTTTACTGATGCAACTTTTGTTGGCTCAGGCTTTGACATCACAGAAGTTGATTGATTGCTCACACCGACTCCTGCAAATCAGCAAGTGCTTTAGCCGGGGCTAAAAAAGCCTCATTCAAGCTTTTGCTAATGGTTGTTTTTGCCGCTGTCATGGTGCAACTTAAGCGACCATCTTCATGGTAAAGCGCAATGTCAGCAGTCAAAGAGCGACTAGTACTTTTTACGACATTAAGCACTAAATAACCTTGGTCATTTGATGCAAATGGCGCATAAGTGGTTAGCTCACCAATGGTTGATGGCAAACTTGCTGCGTCATGCTTTATTCGCGCCCACACTAGCATTGCTTGTAGCAGTAGATCTTCTGCAAATGCCTGACTACCACCGATTTCAAGTTGCGCTTCAAAACCTAAACAATCAGTTTGTTCAATTTCTGGTAAGGTCACTTTACAAATAAGCTGGCTATCATTTGCAACCAATACTTGCTTGATCCCTTGTAAACGTGGGCCATGAAATAAGCTGCCGTTTGAATAAAGTTCACTGTCAGTACTAATGGCCTTGTTGTTTTTAACCTTATCAATGATTGACGCTAACTGAGCCATTTTATCGGTTGCTGTAGTGGCAACTTCATTAAGTAATGCACTGTTGACGATTAAGTTCGCTTGGTATTGCGGTCTTAATAACGCGTTAGCATCACTGTTACCGTCAAGTACCCGGCTAGAAATCAATGCTTTTAAGCCTTCAGCGGTTTCAGTTAACTGCAGAGTTAACTCTTGTGGCTGGGCCGACTCAAAAATAATGCCTTTAAGTAACTTATAATCTTTGGTGCTTACAGGTAAACCACATAGCTTTTGCGCTGATTCACGCATCCATTGTATGGCGCACACTGTCGGCAGTACTGGATTACCCGCGATGCAATGATCTTCAATGAAGGGCATTGCAACCGGATTAAGTACTCTTACAACAGATAAGCTGCGAGGCTTATCTGCTGCAGTTGCACTGTTAGATACAGTATTTAAAAAAGATAATGTCAGCGAACTCTCAGCATTTAGCGCAGAGTCCGCATTAAGCTTTTTTACAGCTGAACCAGTTGCTTGTGCTGAAGAATCTGAACCTTGCATGCTCGAACCAATCAGCATTTGAACACCAGTTTCAGATAACAGACTGTGGGCAAATAAGTTTGCGCCTTTATCTAACGGAATAACATAAACGCCACGTTCAACAAACATCTTCTTCAATGCTGAGCTAACCATTCCGCCATCCCAAGGGCCCCAGTTAAAGCTCATTACTTTGGCTTGCGGATAGTTATTGGCAAGTTGTAATGCGGTTTTATTGAGGATCTCATTGGACATTGAATAGTCACTTTGTCCGGTGTTGCCGTAGAAACCAGCAGCAGATGAAAACATAGCAACCAGCTTTAATTTACTGGCATCAATGGCATTAATGATACCTGCAAAGCCGGTGACTTTAGTGCCGTATACACGACCTAATTCAGCTAAGGTTTTGTCTTGGATATGCTTATCAGCCAATACACCTGCGCCATGAATGATGCCGGTAATTGATTTGAAAGCTGAAAGCGATTGCTTAATGGCATCATCTGAGCTGACATCCATACTGATATATTCAGCACTTGCGCCCACTTCAGTGAATGCTGCTAAGGCGCGGTCAATTTCTAAACTACTGGTAATTGGCCATACTAACGCGTCAATTTGTTTTGGCGTTGGCTTGTTACCTTGAGATTGAATAAAACCAATTGCAGCTGCTTTTAACTCTTTAGCTTGCTTGCCTTGAGCCCATGTCGGCAAGTTTGCCCCAAGGTGTTGGCTACGACCTGCAAGGATAAAGTGAGACTTTGTCTGTTTAGCAAGTGTAAGCGCACATTCAAATGTGACGCCCTTAGCACCGCCAGTGACTAACACAGTATCATTGCTATCAAGGGTCGTGGTTTGATAGCGCGTTTTCGCAGTTGTGGTCGCTGTTAATGTATGGCGACCTTCGCTGCTAATACCTACCTCAACAATTTCATTGGCAGCATTAACATCAAATAACTCAGCAATAACGGCATCAGCAAGGTCCACAGCTTCAAAGCCTGGCGCGATATCTAATGCTCGACAAAACACTGTTGGCCATTCATGGCTAAGGGTTTTACTTAGACCTGAAAGCGCTGCTTGATTTAACTCTGCAGTGGCGAGTTCATTAGTGTTTAAGTAACCAAAACCACCATCAATACGACTTACCGTCATAAAGCTTACACGTTCAGTTTTTGCTAATTCGGTAAAGCTTTTCTGTAGGTGCTTAGCCATTAAGAAAGCTTGTTCAACAGCAACAAAACCTGCATCACTTAGCGGCATGACATTGTTCGCAGTGGCAAGTTGTGGTTGTAGGTGAACAAAGCCAGCAACTTTATGATCTTTACTGATTTGTGCAATGACATCACTAATCGCTTCATCATTTACAGCCGTTAGGTTGTAACTTTTGATATCACTGCTTAGCGGTGATTGTGCGCTAGTGACTGATTCTGGACTACGAATAACGGCGACGGTTAGGCCTGTTGCGGTGAGTTTTTCTGCTAGAACGCCTGCATTATGACCATCATCATTGATGACGATACACGCTTCTTTAGAAAAACAATCAACTAACTTATCCGCCGCTGGTAGCTTTTTTAGCGCGACTTCCTGATGTGGAGGTAAGTCAGTTGCTAAATCAGATACCGTTGTCGTTGTCGTGTTGGAAACTACATCAGCTGATAGCTTGCTGTTTATAGCGCCTGTGGCGAGTTTAGAGTTCATATAAGATACGATTTCACCAAGAGTGCGACACTCTGCTAAATCTTCTGGGTTAAGCTCCGGCAAGCCTGGTAGCTCGTCTTGTACCGTACCAAGAATCTCTACACGTTTGATTGAATCAATACCAAGGTCTGCTTCCATGTCCATGCTAAGTTCTAGCATTTCAGTTGGGTAACCGGTTTTTTCAGCAACCACTGACATCATGGTGCTTTGAACTTGTTCGGCTGTTAGACCTGAAGCGACAGGTGCCACTTGAGTTGCAGTTGCTGACGCAGTAGCAGAACCAACTGGTAACTTAGAGTTCATATAAGAAACGATTTCGCCAAGGGTACGACATTCTGCTAAATCTTCAGGGTTAAGCTCAGGTAAGCCTGGTAGCTCATCTTGAACAGTCCCTAAAATTTCTACACGTTTGATTGAGTCGATGCCTAAGTCTGCTTCCATATCCATGCTAAGTTCTAGCATTTCTGTTGGGTAACCAGTCTTCTCAGCAACAACTGACATCATAGTGCTTTGAATTTGTTGGGCGCTCAAGGCTGTCTCAGCGGATAAACCAGAAGCTACAGCAGCGGCAGAAATCGCTGGTGATTCAGAGCTCATAGCGCCTGCGGCTGGCAGTTTGCTGTTCATGTAAGATACGATTTCGCCAAGGGTACGACACTCAGCTAGATCTTCTGGGTTAAGTTCAGGTAAGCCTGGTAGCTCATCTTGTACTGTGCCTAAAATCTCAACACGTTTGATCGAATCAATACCTAAATCCGCTTCCATATCCATGCTAAGTTCTAGCATTTCAGTTGGGTAACCGGTTTTTTCGGCAACCACTGCTAGCATGGTATTCAATACAGTTTCAGCCGATAAACCTGAAACGACATTAGAAGCAACTGGCGCAACTGAAGCTGTAACGGCTCCAGCGGCAGGCAGTTTAGAGTTCATGTAAGATACGATTTCGCCAAGAGTACGACACTCAGCTAAATCTTCAGGGTTAAGTTCAGGTAAGCTTGGTAGCTCATCCTGTACAGTGCCTAAAATCTCAACACGTTTGATTGAATCAATACCTAAATCCGCTTCCATATCCATGCTAAGTTCTAGCATTTCAGTTGGGTAACCGGTTTTTTCAGCAACCACTGCTAGCATGGTATTCAATACTGTTTCAGCCGATAAACCTGAAACTACAGCAGAAGCAACTGGCGCAGCTGCAGCTGTAACGTTTCCTTCCGCTGGTAGCTTAGAGCCTTCAGCGGGTAACTTAGAGTTCATAGCGCCCGCGGCGGGCAGTTTGCTGTTCATGTAAGATACGATTTCGCCAAGGGTACGACACTCAGCTAAATCTTCTGGGCTAAGCTCTGGTAAACCAGGTAGCTCATCTTGTACCGTGCCTAAGATTTCAACACGCTTGATTGAATCGATACCTAAATCCGCTTCCATATCCATGCCAAGTTCTAGCATTTCAGTAGGGTAACCGGTTTTTTCAGCAACCACTTCGAGCATGGTATTCAATACGGTTTCAGCAGATAAACCTGAAGCTACTGGTGCGGCTTGAGCTACTGAAATTGCTGGTGGCGCAGAGTTCATAGCGCCCGCGGCTGGTAGTTTACTATTCATATAAGCTACGATTTCGCCAAGGGTACGACACTCAGCTAAATCTTCTGGGCTAAGCTCTGGTAAACCAGGTAGCTCATCTTGTACCGTGCCTAAGATTTCAACACGCTTGATTGAATCGATACCTAAATCCGCTTCCATATCCATGCCAAGTTCTAGCATTTCAGTGGGGTAGCCAGTTTTTTCAGCAACCACTTCTAACATAGTGTTCAAGACTGTTTCTGCTGATAAACCAGCAGGCATTAATTGCACTGGAGCTGCTGACGCTGAAATAGGTTCTGCAGTAACGGTTCTTGCTGGTGCTAATGGGGCTGTTACTTTTGCTGCAGGCTCTTGTGCTATCTGTGATTGTGTTACCGGAGCTTTTGCTACTGGCGCTGCAACAGGCGCAGGTACTTGAGTTGGCGTTTGAACTGTCGCTGTTGCTGCAACAGCCTGAGTCATTGCTGGAGCTGCTGTTGTTGCTACTGTCTGCGGCTGAACTGGCAGCGAAGTGCCTGTTAGCATAGCAAGGGCAGACTGGCTTGATTGTGCTTGCTGCTCAAGGAACAATGTATGGCTTTGTAGTGTTTGTGCTTGATGCTGGTGGAATAGCTCCATTGAGCGCTGTAAGCTCTCTGGAATAGCGAGTCCTGCCGCAACCATTTTGCTTTGCTCTGTCATCAGGTGAGTAAAGGTATCACCGTATTGTTGAGGAATAGCCAAGAACTGCTGATGTAAGTTTGCAGCTTGTTGCTGGGCATTGAAAAATGCTTCTAAGCTACCAGTTCCTGCAGCAGGTTGCGCTAGTGCATTGCCAGCTACAGGCGCAGTGGTTACTGTATTGCTAACAGCTGGTGCGTTGGCATTGGCTGAGGCCACTTCAATATATTCAGTTTTTATCACTTCTTTTTCCACAATCTTTTCTACGATTTTCTCAACTGGCTTTTCAACAATCTTCTCAACGATGGTTTCAACCACTTGTGATGTTACTTGGCCTGTCGCCAATGATTTTTCCATTTTTGCAAGGGTTGGCGCGCTAATATGGTTCGATGCATTCAGTTTGACGTTCATGCCTTTAGGTTTAGCAGGCGCTGCAATGTCAGCTTGGTATGGATCAATTTCAGTCAAGGGTGCGCCCAATACACAAAGTTGCATAGCAGCAATGCGAAGCTGGGTATCACTATTACCTTTAGGATTCGGGTTTATGCTGACAACAGAAACTGACTCAGCTTTATCGCCCAAGGTGGCTTGTACCAGTTTTTGAAGAATGTTCTTAGGACCAAATTCAACAAATACCCGTGCACCCGCGTCATACATATTATTTAGCTGATCAGTAAAGCGCACTGATTGCAGCATATGTTGCTTGAATGCCGCTTTAATTGATTTAGCATCTGTTGGGTGTTGCTCACCGCTAGCATTTGAGAACAAGGCCACTTTACTTGCGCTAAATTTGGCTTTATCGATCGCTTTAGCAAATGGCTTTTGTGCATGACCCACAAGCGGAGTATGGAAGGCGCCAGATACTGGCAGTGCAATTGCTTTAAAGCCTAATGCGCTAATGGCTTTAGCCGCAGCTGCGCAACTTTCAGTAGGACCTGCAATAACAAGCTGAGTCGCTGAGTTGTAGTTAGCCACTTTTACGCCATCAAAATCACTGATGCAGCTTTCTAATTTTGCGATATTTTCAGCATTGGCCGCGTCAGCATCATTTGCTGGCAAGATAATGGCGTACATGGTGCCTTTATCAAGTGCATTACCGTCTTTATCAACAGCAGATGCTGCCATTGACTCGCCGCGTGCAAAAGATAATTGGTAGTAGTCATCATTAGAGATAACACCCGCTGCACATAATGCAGAAAGCTCACCAAAGCTGTGACCCGCAAACATGTCAGCAGCAAATCCTGCTTGAGTGAATAACTGGTATTGACTCATGCTGACGACACCAATGGCGCTTTGGGCGTTATCAGTGCTCGTCAGTAAAGCTGCTTGAGCCTCTTTATCTGCTTTTTCAAATGCAGGGATTGGAAATAATACTTGTGAAAGCGGCGTTTTGTTAAAGCTAGCAAAGACTTTATCAGCCTTGTTAAGCTGCTGACGCATTTCTGGGAAATGACAAGCGACTTCAATACCCATGTTTAAGTATTGAGAACCTTGACCTGCAAATAACGCAGCGACTTTTGGACTATTAGCAGACTTGCTAGCTTTAGCAGCAGTTATCAATGCTGCAGAGCGGTAGCTAGTGCCAGACGGCAATTGCCAAGCATCACTGTTTTGGCTTTCAAGCTGTTTTAATGCCAATTGTAATTGAGCCGTTAGCTCTGCTAAATTCGCAGCAACTAAGCCTAAACGTGGCGCGTTTACATCTAATGTTCTAACGGCATATTGCTTAGCAATGCGGGTAAGTTCAGCTTGAGCAATACTGGTGTTGTCAGTATCAGTTAGCTTAGCGATGGCAGCGATTAACGTGCTAACTTCAGTTTGAAGTGCCGCTTTATTATCGGCGCTAATTAACACACTTTGAGGTACTTGGCGTTGACGGTATTTCGCATCACGAGCATGTTCTGCTGTGTATTCTTCAAGCACCATATGGAAGTTAGTACCGCCGAAACCAAATGAGCTAATACCAGCACGACGCGGGGTGCCATCAGGGCGCGGCATCCAAGGGCGGGTTTCGGTATTTAAGAAAAACGGCGAATCTTCAACATTTAGTTTGGGATTAGGCTTAGACACGTTTATGGTTGGTGGCAGCACTTTATGATGCAGGGCTAGGGCTGCTTTAATAACACCTGCCGTGCCAGCTGTTGACTTAGTGTGACCCACTTGAGACTTAACTGAACCTAAAGCAATGTGTTGTTTAGTGTCATTAAACTCGCCAAAAACGGACTTAAGACCGTTAAATTCAGCTACGTCACCTGCAGCAGTACCTGTACCATGTGCTTCAATTAAACCAACAGTGTGAGGCTCAAAACCGGCATCATCATAAGCTCGTTTTAATGCTTTTGCTTGGCCTTCTGGGCGTGGCGCATAAATTGATTTAAATTTACCATCTGATGACGCGCCCACACCTTTAATAACAGAGTAGATTCTATCGCCATCACGTTCAGCATCTTCAAGACGCTTCAGCGCCACCATGCCGATACCTTCACCGATCATCATACCTTTTGAATCGATATCAAATGGTTGAATGGTTTCGTTAGTGGTAAATGCAGGCGTTTTAGAGAAACTCATATACATAGAAGGTGAGTTATCAGTACACACACCACCGGTGATCATCATTTCACTGCGGCCTTCAACCAGCTCTGTTAATGCCATACGCATAGCGGCTAGTGAGCCTGCACATGCTGCATCAACCACACAGTTCATGCCACCTAAATCAAAGCGGTTAGCAATACGACCAGCGATAACATTACCTAAAGACCCCGGGAATGAGTTTTCTTCCCAGTGAACATATTGGTCTTGGAATTTCTTGATCAGCATATCGCTGTCAGCATCACTTAAGCCGCTACTTTTAAATACCTTTTTAAGTACAGGATATTGTAGGCGCGCAGTTAGGCTAGCATTGATTTTTTGACCGCCGCCCACGCCGAGCGTAATACCGATTTTATCGGTGTCATATTCAGGTGTTACACCCGCATCGGCAAGCACCTCTTTGGCGATAACCAATGATAATAATTGTGAGGTGTCAGTGAGTTCTAGGATATTTGGCGGTAGGCCAAACTCCATAGGGTTAAAGTCAACGTCAGGGATGAAGCCACCGCGCTTACAGTAACTTTTATCTGGGGTTGTTTTGTCTGCATCGAAGTAATCTTCAGGGCGCCAGTGCGACTTAGGTACTTCAGTAATGGCATCAATTTTTTCACTGATTAAGTCCCAAAACTTATTCAAGTAACGCGAATTAGCAAAGATACTTGCCATGCCGACAATGGCGATAGGCATATCTTTAAGACGCTTATTGAGTCGTTTGTCTTCAACTAACTCTTGTGGGGTCGGTTCTTGGCTCATTTTGAGTCTCCGTTGTTCAGTCTATCCATAGCTGAATTATTTGTAGAGTGTGCTGCTTCCGAAGCATGCATGGTTTTAGCGCCCGGGAAGCGAGCTAAAAAAGTGTGGTAATTTTTTACGAGTAATTTTCTTAAATGAAACGGGCCGTGCTTTAACACATAAGCGATATAGCGATTAGTCGCTTGGGTATGGCTGTCTTGATAGATGTCGAGATAAACCCAGTCAGTTGCGAAATCAACACCCAGTAAAATCGAGTAACTTTCTTTATCCGTTAATTGTGGTGGAATCGTCAGTGACACCACTTGCACCACATTGTCTTGAGTGGCTTCAGGTAAGGATAAGGTTTTGGCTAAGGTTTCTGGGTTCAAAGTATAAGTGGCGACATCAGTGCCTTGAACAATAGGTAACTGGTTGAAATAGCGCTCGGGCACATAGGGGCTTTCGAATTCATCAAGCTTTGATACCCCGTAGCGTTTTAAGCAGCGGGCAAGCCCTGAGCGAGAGACATCCTTATTAATAAACTGCTGGGTTACCTTAAGCAGTCTGTCCAACGGCATTTTTAATTGGTAGCGCAAACCGATCACCACATACTCTTCCATTGGCGACAATGTGGTTTTGAGGTGATGTGGCGTGGTGGGGGTATCGCTGACAGAATCACGCTTACGCCACTTTCTCACGGTGGCCTCTGAAATATTGAGGATTTTAGCTAATTGGCTCACGCTAAAGTCAGACGTTTGAATGAACTGACGCATTTCAGGGGTGGTGGTGGCATTACGGTGACGCACCACTGGCGTGCTAGTGTCTGTCGTCACTGATTTCTTTATCGCAGCTTTTGCGCTTGGCTCTGCTGTCATTTATATAATGCTACTGTCATTAAGGCTTAACCTTGGTCTGTATTTTTGCAATACAATCTGTTGGGACTAGTAAAGATGAACAATAGTTAATCTTCATAATCATCGTTTTAGCACAATCGAGCAAGCAGAGTACCTGAGGTTTCGGGTCGATACAATCACCCGAGACTGATTATTCACAGATCAGACCATAACTAGCGAGCAGTTGTAAGCTCAAATGAGTATTTGTTATGAAATTTAATTGGTGAGTTAAAGCCTGATCTAGGTCAACTTTTAATCATAGTTACAGTTCTATACTGAATTTAAATAGCGCTAGGCACTTGCTTTAAATGACATGAATTATCTCACTTGATTTGCAAGGCGGACAGGCTCTTAAAAGGTGAACAGCAAGGTTTCACTGACTAATCAGTTAATCCTGTCGGCATACTTTTACTGAGATTGAGTTATTACAGCTAAACATGTGAAGCTAACAGTGCTTAAAGCGAAATGGATTGATTAACTATGTGATAAAGGGAGGCCACAATGGCTGATTTCACCACTGAGCAAATCCGTAATTTGGCTGTAATGGGTCACACCAACGCAGGCAAATCCTCTTTACTCGAAGCATTACTGTTTAGCGCCAATGCAATAACCTTAAAAGGCAGGGTCGACAAGGGCACAAATCATGCCGATTTCACTGCCCAAGAAAAAGCCCACCACCACAGCCTAGAACCTTCCTTTCTTAATTTTGACTTCCAAAACCACCATTTAAACGTTATTGATACTCCAGGTTTACCTGATTTTATTGGCAGAGCATTATTGCCTCTTTCTGCCGTTGAATCGGTATTATTGGTGGTCAATGCCAGCACTGGGATTGAATCGGTAACCAAAAGAGCCTTTGAAGCAGCCCGAGCGCAGGGCAAAGCAGTGATCATTGCCATTAACCACTTAGATGGCAACGAAGCTTTAGTTGCTGAATTGCTGACTAATATCCAGCAGCAATTTGGTCATCGCTGCTTACCCGTTAATCTCCCCAATGAAATGGCTAATGATGTGGTGGATTGTTATCTGCATTGCGATCTAAAAGCGAAAACCTTATTCAGCGATGTGGAAACTGCCCGTGATGAACTCATTGATACCGTGCTTGAAGAAGATGATCGGTTAATGGAGCTGTATTTAGAGCAAGGTGATTCATTAACCCCAGAGCAATTGCATGCGCCGCTAGAAGCCGCATTGCGAATGGGTCATTTAGTACCAGTATGTTTTACCAGTGCAGAACAAGACATTGGTATTAGCTCGTTACTGGAAATGCTGACTAAGTTGATGCCAAGCCCTCTTGAAGCTAATCCGCCGCAATTTATCAAAGGCTTTACTGAAAATGCCACCCCTATTGATGTTAGCCAAAAAGCTGATGACCATGTATTAGCCCATATCTTTAGAGTGTCAATCGATCCATTTTTAGGCCGCATGGGCGTTTTTCGTTTATACCAAGGCACCATAGAAGTGGGCATGAAACTGTTTATCGGTCATAGCCGTAAACCCTTTAAAGTGACTAACATTCTTAAGTTACAAGGGGACCAGCATAGTAACGTCAATCAGGCTATCCCGGGTGATATCTGCGCCATTGCTAAAATTGATGAGTTAGAAGTTGGCGCTGTGCTGCATGACAACCATGATGAAGATGAATTTCATTTACCTGAGCTGGTATTGCCGCAACCTATTTTTGGCTTGGCCGTGTCAGCAAAGCGCCGCGGTGATGAACAAAAAATATCGGAAGTGCTACATAAGTTAGTGGCAGAAGACCCAAGCTTACAGATTGCCCGTAATGAGGCAGAAGGACAAACTGTGCTGCAAGGCCAAGGTGATTTACATCTGCAAATTGCATTAGAAAAAGCGCAAACGCAGTTTAATGTTGATATGGACACTGACACTCCAGCCATTGCTTATCGTGAAACCATAATGGGTGAGGCGAGCTTTAGATATCGTCATAAGAAGCAATCCGGTGGCTCTGGCCAATTTGGAGAAGTAGAGCTTAAAGTTGAGCCCCTTGAGCGTGGTCAAGGTTTTGAGTTTGTCAGCAAAGTGGTCGGGGGCTCGGTACCCACTCAATATATTCCCGCGGTTGAAAAGGGAATTAAAGAAGCTATGACAGCAGGTGAGCTTGGTGGGTTTCCGATGCAAGACATCAAAGTTACTGTATTAGATGGCAAACATCACAGTGTGGACTCTAAAGAGATTGCCTTTGTGATGGCGGGTAAAAAAGCCTTTATGGAAGCCGTTAAACTTGCTCAGCCAGTGGTTTTAGAGCCTATCGTTGAAATGAATATTTGTGTTGCTCAGCAACATGTGGGCGATATCACCGCCGATATCAGTAGCGAGCGAGGTATGGTGTGCGGCACACAAGCCGATAGCTCTGGCATGGTTACAGTTGAAGTCGAAGTGCCCTTGGCTAATGTCAGTGACTATTCTACTAGACTAAAATCGATGACGGGTGGTGACGGTCAGTTCTCGATGAGCTTTAGTCGCTATGACGTACAACCTCAGCAAGCGGCAAAGACCACCGCGATGGCTTAATCGCCAAGGGTTCACTATGAGTAGTTAATCGTTGCCAACGGCAATAAACGGGTCTTAATCGCAAGCTAATAGGATTAAAACGGCAGGGGCTGTAATGTTCCAGCCGTTTTTATTTATTTGGCGTATTACACAGACTATAAATTCAGTTAGAAACAAGCGACAATGGCTTTTTGTTTTACTATTGAGTTGATTTTGAATTCTGACACCAAGATAAATCTATTTTTCTGTCCGCTTACCACGGCAGTATTGGATCAAGAAACCACCTCATTGGTGTCATCTTGGTTGCCTGCAGATGAAACCCAAAAAGTGAATCGCTATATTCAACAATCAGCCCGTGAAAAAGGCTTAATGGTTAGAGGTTACTTGCGGGCTTTGTTGTCGCGTTTTGCCGATATAAAGCCCAATGAATGGGTATTTGAATATGGCGAAAAAGGCAAACCGCGTTTAACTGATCTGCAATTTCAGCAAACGGGTTTAGGTTTCAACATCAGTCACAGTGGTGACTGGTTATTGGTGGCTATTTATCAAACTAATGCCCCAATGCAAGCGTTTGAGCTGGGGGCGGATATTGAGCGGCGCCGTGATAGCACCAATATTCATTCGATATTAAATCATTACTTTTCTGAACCTGAAGCGGCAGCTTTATTAGCTTTACCAGCAGTGGAGCATAGGGAACGTTTCTTTGATTTATGGACCTTAAAAGAGTCTTACATTAAGGCCAAAGGCTTAGGCTTAGCTTTATCGCTTAAATCATTCGCATTTGATTTTCAATCGGCTGAAAAAAGCGAGCTTAAGCTGAATAAAGGCGCTGTCATACCTTTACAATTCAATGTCTCTTTGCGGCTGATAAATGATGACAAAGAGCGCTTTGAGATTGAAAACCAATGGCATTGTAGTTTAGGTAAGCTTAATGAGAGCTATCGGTTTGCCATTAGCTTTTATAGTGGATGTGTTGCGAACGAGCCTGAATATAACGCTGAAGTAATAGATTGGGCTGAGCTTATTATTGATTCTCATTAAGTTGCCTTAAAGGCATGCCTAAATTGATCGTTAGCTAAGTCGGTTTACCTGCAGATCAAAAAAGGCACTAAAAAGTGCCTTTTAAGTTGTAATATCATTTTTGAAATTACTGTCTCGCTAAACGATGTGTCTCAGGCGGCTGCTCAAAATCACTTCTAAATGGATTAATATCTAAACCTCCACGGCGAGTATAACGGGCATAAACCGTTAATTTAGAACATTGGCAATAACGTTTTAAGTCAGTAAAAATACGCTCAACACATTGCTCGTGAAATTCATTGTGTTGACGGAATGAAATCAAATAACGCAGTAACTTCTCTCGATCGATTTTAGGACCTTGGTAGCGGATCATCACGCTACCCCAATCAGGCTGAGAGGTAATTAAACAATTCGACTTTAGCAAGTTGGATGTAAGTGTCTCAGCAACATGTTTCTCTTCAGTGCTGTCTTCAAGGTACTCAGGTTTAAATTGATAATCATCAACTTCAATATCAAGTTCATCAATACAGTTACCCGGTAACTCGACAATGCGCTGGGTATTAAAATGTTTTGGCTCGATGATTTTTACCGTGACCTCGCCATTGGCACAGCGGCTAAGATCTTGTTGTAAAGTTTGTTGTACTAGTTCAACACTGTCAAAGCGGGTTTGATTAAAGCTATTTAAATAAAGCTTAAATGACTTCGATTCAATTAAGTTATCACTTTCGATGGCAAGGTAAACTTCAATGATGGCTACCATAGGCTTGCCTTTGGCATTAAGCCAAGATAGTTCATAGCCAGTCCAAATATCAGCACCTTGAAAAGGTAACTCAGCCGTTAATGCAATGGCATCTCTATTTAGCTTACGAGGAACCCCTTGCAGCAATGATGCATCATATTCAGCTTGATATTGCGTCGCTTGACCTAAAGTTAAACCTTTAAGTGCTTCAGCATCACTATAGGGATCGTGATTGTGTGTCATCTAGTGTGTTTCCGTGTCAAAATAGGCCTTTATTATAATACCAATTTATATAATTAGGTAATCACTGTACGTGACAAATACACCAATCTATTTGGTCACAAACAATATTGGAGCATCTTAAGTGTCTTGTTCAACATCATTGGATCAATTTTCTAACCGTTATATTCAAGCTTACCAAGATACCTTAGGGGAATTACCGCGATTTTACCCAATGGGTCAAGGGTCTAGTTGTATTGAGGGCCAGTATGATCTTGAATCTGATGAAGCGGTATTTTGGCAGACTGTTAAGCGTAAAAGCACCGCAGACTTTAGTAATGTCGAACGGGCTTTAGAGCTTAAGCTGCATGATGATATCAATGATTTTTACGGCCACTTCTTTTCAGCATCACTGTATTTTGATTCAAACTGGGGTGAAGGCGAATTACTGCAAGTTTGGAATCAGCAAGACTTTGAATCTTTGCAGCAAAATATCATTGGCCACTTGATGATGAAGAAAAAACTCAAACAAGCACCAACCTGGTTTATCGGTGTATTGGGTGATGGCGATAACATGCTAACGGTTGATAATGAAGATGGCAGTGTGTGGATTGAAGTGCCAGGCAATAAGCCCCATGAAAAGCTTGCTGATAGCCTAGCTGGGTTTATCGATAGCCTAACGCCAAGAGTCACACCAGCAATTGAACCTGTAGAAGAAGATCATGGCCATGTGCCACATCCGGGGATTTGGCAGCGAATGAAAATGATGTGGAATGACTTATTGAGACGAAAGTCATAGATCAACGTTATTAATTTGCGATAAACCAAAAAGCCTGACTTATAGATTAATTAAGTCAGGCTTTTTGTTGAAAAGAAGGTTAATGATGCAGCTGTTCTGATCGATGTTAGATACTTCAGAACAATAACGTTTGAAATTATTACTGATGATCCCATGAGATATTCGACACAATTCTGCATGGCTCACATCTGAAGTGAAACATATCCAATAATGGCTCATCCAATAACCACTGTTTCGATCCACAGCGTGGACAGGCTCGTTTTTTTTCAGACTGTAAACTTTCGCCACCAACGCGATAAAGATAATAGTAAGTCGGAATTTTGGTAATAAATTCAATTCTGCCGCGGATATCCCAGCCTCGTCTAAATAAATCACTTTTATGACTAGTCAGTTCTTCTAATGCTGCAAATTCAGCTTTGGTTGCCGCCGCCATTTGCAGTTCATCACAAGCTTGCCACTCTGTTTGCCAGCGAATAACTCGCTTATGGTCGCCATTAAAGCTTGCTGGAATTTGATATAGCGGAATAGGGAGAAGGTTGTCGCCACTTCTTAATGGTGAGCACATATGTACATAGCTGGTGTAAAGCACCTGCCAGCTGGGAGTGTCGATATTACTTTGCTCTGAATTGATATCTTGGCCGATAAACTTTTCACGTGGCGCCAATAACTTTGCTTCAGTTAGCATAGTTAATGCTTGTTTGACCCATGGGCTGTTGTTACGGGCTGATAAACTGTTTTTTTCAGGTATTAATAGCCTGACTTTAAACTCACCTTCATTAAATGCGACAGCAAATTCTCGTCCTAATACTTGGCCATTGGCTCTGAGTGCTTCTAGAAAGTTATTAATGGCTTTTTCTGCCGCTGTGATAGTGGTATCGGCGAAACATTCAAATCTGAGTTCAGTGACAAACATGGTTTTCCGTTTTTAGCTGGTTAAATGTATTGAGGATGTGGTGCTTAACTTTCTAATTGTACAATTCGTTTTTCAAGTGCTGCTATCTTTAGGGCAAATTCACTTTCGACAGCGTCAAATTTAGCCTGCCATTTTTGTTCTAGCGCCGTTAATGGGTCTTGAGCCGTTTCAGTATTAGCTGGCTGTATCATGGCTGCTAAATCGGGTAAGTCTTGCCATTGCTCTTTGGGGATGGCTTTAAATTGCTGCAACCCCTGAATAAGGGTTGGCATGGCTATCCGCGTACCTAATTTACCTTTTATTAACGCTAATGTTGGTGTATGACCTGCTACAGCAATGGATTTTGCCGCCGCAAGGACTTGTTCAATTGGACTCATAATTAGTGAAAATCCTTAAATATTGGTAGTGAAATTACTCAAAAAGTGAGACATGGTTTTAAATAGTGAATAAAATCAAGCTTTTAACTTTTGGCACACTTTTAGCTTAATCAGTATTGAGAACAGTATAACTTACTCTGAAAAACAGTTTCAGTAGAAATTACATTAGAACCATTTGAAAGGGACGTATTATGAAAGCAAAATTGGGTGCAGCATTAATTATGGCTATAGCAGCGACTTCACTAACTGGTTGCGTATTGAATGTGGGCGATCACGAAGGTAAGCGTAGTGATTCATATTGGCAAAAACAACAACAAACTAATCGTAATAACTTAGCGAAACTTTCAATCGGAATGGCAAAAGATCAAGTCACCATTTTGATGGGAACGGCTGATTTCAGTGAGGCTTATGTGACCCAAGCAGATGCACAAAGTCCGAAGAAAGAGGTTCAGGTGTTTTTCTACCGTACTCAATGGAGTAAAGGTGACGGCAAAACCACAAAAAGTGAATGTACCCCAGTTGTAATAAGTGACAACAAATTAGTGGGTTGGGGTGAAACTGCTTACCAAAACATTTAATTTCTTAATAAAACGTCCAGTTGGTCTATTAATTCAGACCACTGGCCGTCTTGATGTAAGGCCTCTTCAATAAAGTGTCTTTGCGATTCTGACCAAAATCCAGCCTGTGCAATGGTGCTATTTTTAGCCAGTTTATGTTGTTCGATAAACTGGTTAATATCTTCCTTAGATGAACTTAATCCTAATTGCTGAAATAAGTGTTCAAATGTTGTCGTTGTCGTATCCATGAGCTTTCACCATGTATGAATGATATTACTTTACTAAGATTAGGTGACCCTATTTAAATTGCAATATGTTTCAAAGTTGTTAAGTTGAGACTATCAACTGGATTAGTTAAGAGTGACATCATGGAAAACAACACTTTGCCCCCGAAAACTCAAGCTGCGCCGTCTTTGGATGAACAAACTAACGATCAACCTAGAGCGGTTTATTTGACTGCGGAAGATCTAAGAGTTGCAGCATCGATTATTTATAATGCCTATCATGATGATCCATTTTTTATTGAAGCTTTAGCCACTGCTAATAAAGCCAATTACGAACAAAAACTGCGGGCTGCAATCAGAGAAGAGCTCACAGAGTTATGGCAGCAAGAGCAACCATTAATTGGTTGGTTTGAAGGCAAACGTCTCATCGGTGTCGCCTGTGTGATCACCCATCAAGTGCCTCTTGGTGAAAGTCGTTACTGGCACTGGCGTTTAAAAATGGTACTCGGCACTGGTTGGAGTTCAACCCAAGCATTTATTAAAAAAGAGCATACCATCTTAGAAAGTTTACCGAGTAAACAATACGGTATTTTACAATTTATCGCTTTGAGCCCTAATGAGCAAAGAAAAGGTAATGGGGCAAAATTAATTCAAGCGGTGTTGAGTTGGTGCGATGAGCAGTTAGAGCTCGATGGGATCGGAGTATTTGTTAACAACGATAAACATGCAGCGCTTTTTATTGGTGAAGGTTTTGG
Source organism: Shewanella sp. 6_MG-2023 (assembly GCF_030547195.1). Lineage (NCBI taxonomy): Bacteria > Pseudomonadati > Pseudomonadota > Gammaproteobacteria > Alteromonadales > Shewanellaceae > Shewanella > Shewanella sp. 6_MG-2023. The sequence continues at coordinate 49,344 of NZ_JAUOQU010000002.1, forward strand.
CCATTTGTCTGATCAAACCATTGGCTCTGTTGATGGTGAGATATTAATTTATCAAAGTAAATCGGAGCAATAAATGGCTGATAAACAGTATCAAGACTTTAAGTCGTTTTATCCTTTTTATTTATCACAACATCAAAATGCCACATGTCGGCGCTTACATTACCTCGGCTCTGGACTGATAGTGTTATTGCTGTTGGTGACTCTAGTTAGCCAGCAATGGTGGCAACTATTATTTATCCCTGTCATCGGTTATGGATTTGCATGGATTGGTCACTTTGTATTTGAAAAAAACAAACCTGCTACTTTTGAATACCCGCTATACAGTTTGCTCGCTGACTGGGTAATGTTTGCGCAAATGTTAAAAAAGCTATTCCTCTCAAAGTCATAAACAGGCAAGTTTCACTTTGGCGTGTAAGACTTATCTCACATACCCTGTAAGTTATCTAACTTTAGTCTGTATGCATTCTCTAGCTGAATTTGTTTTTTACCAATTAAAACATAGCCTTAAGTTTTTAGGTCTGTTTTGGTGACGAGAATTTATTGGTTTGTGAGTAAATGGGGTGTTTTCTCGCCAATGAATTTAGCTAAAATATTCCACAAGGTCGCAACATAAATAAAACAGGGTGTTTTGTTTAATATTGCACTTATAATGAATAGTCATATTGTAAAGCCAACAACCTTTGGTCGTTAATGTCTCAGGATGAGATGAAAATTAAAGGAAGGGGGCTGGTTATTCATTGAGATATTTATATGAGAAAACCTCTTATTAGCTATCTCAAAATATGAATTCAGGACGAAGTCAGGACACGCTCAAGGAAAGGGCATAAGCTCAGTTATGGATAACTGAAACTAGGATGAACCCTCATCAGGATGATGACGGATTGCAGGATGCAGCATACCAGGATGGTAATCTAGGAGTAAAACTGTCAGTCAAAGGGATAGACTGTTCAATGGATTGAAAACTCAAGTATTCAGCAACTGGCAAGAATACAAGGAAATTGAGTAACAGGGAATAAAGGGAGCAGGGAGCAAATAATCGCATGGATGGAGCAGGGAAGCACAATTTAGCCGGATAAGCTAACAGAGCGTAAAATAGGCGCAATCTTAATTTATTAGGATTGCGCTTTTTTACATTTCAGAAATACAAATGTTAAATATGTGAATTTTTTTGCAGTGGTTAATTTCCCTAATAGCCAGATTGTTTGTGCGATATATCTCACAAGGGGTGTAAGCCTTATCGCATTTGAAACGCGCCTTAAATTAGGTTTATTTTAAAGTTGTTGTTTTTATTGATTTTAATTTGACGCCTGCTGGTTTAGTGGTGTTACTACTTTGTAATTACGCTGTAATGTGAATACTTATGACTTACCTGTTGAACCATATGAACTATAATAGATACCAAGAAAGCAAATATGCACAGGAAGTGCTTAAGTTGTATCAATAGGATTATAAGTAAAGTGTTTTCTGCTCTACAGTGACTTTCAAATCAAGGTAAAATGTACGCTATGGACAGTGGCATGATTAAAAGGTTAGTGACAAGGAGTTAACTAATACCCCATCACTGCAGTTTATGGATATAAGCGACTTTATTAGATTGAAGGACATCAATTAAGGGATTTACGCCATAAGGGATTTATGGTGATTGCATTGGATGCAATAACTTGATTAAAGGATGTCATGGAAGAACCCCAAGGATGAATTAAGGACACGCTTAAGGATTTGAGCAGGCTCGGTCAATGGATAATCGAGTAAGATGGAAAGTACTTAAGTGTACAAGGAATATCAAGGATTGAATAAGGATAGCGCTCGGAGCAAGTTAGACGCATGGATGGTGCAGGGAGCACAACAATAGCTGGATGGCTTAACAAAAGCACAAGAGACCGCGGCAATGATTTGTCGCGGTCTTTCTTTTGGCTAGCGTTTAATAAATAACGATTTTCAAGTAAAAAATGGTTTATGCAGTATGGCTTACCTATTGAGTCGTTAAGCCAATAAATTACTTACACTTTCCGGAGTTGCAGCTAGATGCGCCGCCACAACCACCAAACTTACCTTTTGCCATCGGCGCATCCATCCATTCTGGCTCTGGGAAAATAGGCCAATTTATTTTTTCTATTTTTTTACCATGCATTTGGATATGCGCGCGATATTGGTTCATGCCATCGGTGCTAAATTCAAACAAAAATTTAGCACGCCAACAAAGGCCAGTAGTACCACCCAGGCTAGGTCTTGCTGACTCCATTGCGATAGCAAGGAGTTGTACTTTTTGCTTGCCGCAGGCGCTTTCAGCATACTTACGGCTAATTTCTGCCATTTGTCGTAATTGCCAAAAGAATGCGCCCACAACCACGACTGCTACGATTAAAATAAAATCTGACATCATTGGCTTAGTGCCTTAAATAAACCGCCAATAGCCGCTGATAGTTTCTCACTTCGTTCGGTATTTCTTAGTTCAAGCAACAGCGGCTGGCGTAAACTCGGTATAGACACGATATCAGCAAATACTTGGTTAAAGAAGATTTGTGGCTGATTTGCTAAGACTTCTAGATAAAGTTTGCGAGTTTGGTCATCTTTTAATGCAATCCAGTTTCTGGCAGCAATGGTGATCAATAAGTTTTCATCAAGTTGTTGGTAATTAACCAATTGCTTAATGGCTTTTTGAGTTAACTCAGCTTGTGAAGCAAGGGCTCTAAGATAGATATGCTTATGCTCAACCGGCGCTTGAGATAACTTATCAAACAAGGTTTGTGCAAGCACTGCATCAATGGTCACATGTTCTAAGCATTGGCAAATAGCTGCTTGAACTTCAACTGGGGCAAATTCAAAAGCGGCATTAATTTCTGCAGCGTGGTTATGTTGATCTAGGCGCACACAGATGTCGGCAATGCCTTGAAGCCCTAATTGCTGCCACGAGTCATCCACTTTCTTTGGACTTGCTATCAGCGCAGCAAAGTAGCTAGCGGCAAATTGATATTGCGCTGATGGTTGCTGGCTTAATTGACGTTTTACTAAGGCATTAAATAGCGCTAGCTTTTCCTGGCTAGGCTTGAAGCTAAAAGGGTGATTAGCATAGCGCTCTTGTTCTTCATCACTTAATGCTTTGGTTGGATCTTGCCCTAGAGCTTCGAGGATCATTTTGATGAATTGACTGCGCTGCGCTGGAGACAACAAGCCTTGCTCATCCAGTGGCAGCTTTAAAAACCAAATAAAAGGTGGCTGTGCTTCGCGCCAAAACACGATGGCAAATTGTGCATGACCTTGAGTTGGAAAAGGGTAAGGGGTTTTTAATGCTTCAATTTGATTAAACAACATCATATCGATGTTTTCGACTCTGCGGCCTAAATCATAAACCTGAAATTGAGTATTAGCGGTGTCTAAAAATTCACTTAGGGTTTCGAGTTGTGTCATGGTGTTTTTATATAGCGATTAACTTGTGCGTATTATAGGGTTAACTGCCTCCTGATGATATAATTAGTCGCACAAACAATCGTGTTATTTCAAACTTGTGTGAGCGATAAATCACAGTTATGCCGTATATTAAAACAGAGCAATACTTAATTCAGATAGAACAAAACCTTAAAGATGCAAACCTTTGGTCATCGACTAAACCTTCTGCTCAAGCGCTTGCGAGCAGTTCTCCTTTTGCCTGCGATACCATGGGGTTTGAGCAATGGTTGCAGTTTATTTTTATCCCTAAGATGCAACAGCTTATTTGTATGAAGCAGGCTTTACCTACTCAAATAGCCTTAGCCCCTATGGCGGCACATGTGTGGAGTCAGCGTGATGATCTTAATCCTTTGATACGTTTATTGGCTGAGTTAGACACCTTTTTAAGTGAGCAATAACATGATAGATGATGAATATTTCGATGACCAAGAAGATGCAGCGAGCCTTCAAGCTGAAACGCTAGCAGCGGAGGGGCTTGAAGATGAAACGCCGCCTGAGTTAGAAATTCTTTTTGAAGATGAGCATCTGGTGGTTATTCATAAGCCGGCTGGTTTGTTGGTGCACCGCAGTTACCTTGCAAGAAAGGAGCGCTTTTTTGCGATGCAACTGACTCGAGACCTAGTGGGCTGCCATGTGTTTCCGGTGCACAGATTAGATAGACCCACATCAGGAGTGTTAGTTTTTGCCAAAAGCAGTGAAGTCGCCAGAGCGCTTTGTGAGCAGTTTGAACATCATCAAGTGACGAAAGAATATATCGCTTTGGTTCGAGGCAATATGCATGAGGCAGGCCGTTTAGATTACGCTTTAAAAGTAGAACTAGATGATGTTGCCGACAAAAAGGCCAATAAAGATAAGCCCGCACAAGAAGCGGTAACTGATTATAAGCCGTTAATGAATGCAGAGATCCCATACAGTTCTGGACGTTATCCCAGTAGCCGCTTTTGCTTAATTAACCTTACACCGCAAACGGGCCGTAAACATCAACTGAGACGACATATGGCGCATTTACGTCATCCTATTATTGGTGATACCACCCATGGTGATGGTAAGCAGAATAAGTTTTTTAGATCGCACTTTGAGATAAATCGTTTATGGCTTATCGCTAAGTCAATTCGTTTTACTCATCCTGTGACCTTAGAGAAAATGCATATAGAAACAGAATTGGAGCAAGAATGGCTGAGGATATTTGAGCAGTTTGGCTGGGATGATGCGCTTGATTGCTCAGCACCTATGGATATTGCTTAGTAGGCTATAAAAAATTCTTACGTAAAAACTATCACGTAATAATAAGTTACGTAAGAATCTTAAAGATAAATCCAAGTACTTGGTAAGTGCGCTTATTAAGTACTTTGTTTTAAAGGGGTTTTATTGTGTTTTAACAATAATGCCTTCAACTTCTCGAACTCATCAATTTTTGCAAGTGGCTCGCTAGTATCTTGTTGTTCACATCTAAAGTAAAAGTTTCGCCTAATATGGGCGGCCTTATGCTGGAGTTTGAACAATCTATGCCGGTTGGCTTGGCGCATAACAATAACCTTAACGTTTAGATAAGTTGTTACTTTTGTTTGTATTTCATACTTGCAGCCCAGCGCTGGAATGCAGTATGGTGAAGCTATTAACTCAAATTAGTCAGCATTTAAGCTGTAATAATCAATGCAGTCAGTGAGCTTGGGGAAAAGTATATCATGGATAAAGTTAATATAGTGTTCGGAACAGTGTATGGAAGTGCACAATTTGTTGCTGAAACATTAACCGATAAGATCGCACAATTGGATTTTAATACCCAATTGTTTCAGCCAACTGAGCTATTGGGCTATGTTCCAGCTGAAGATGAATTACTGATCATAGTGACCTCTACCACTGGTCACGGTGACTTACCTGAAGATATTGTGCCATGGTTTAATGAGTTGCGCTCAGTAGCGCCTTATTTGCCTAAGCTTAACTACAGCGTTATTGCCTTAGGTGACTCAAGCTATGAAACATTCTGCGGCGCAGGAAAACAATTTGATGAACTGCTTACTGAACTCGGTGCAACCAGTATTACGCCGCGCCTTGAAATTGATGCCTGTGAAACCATGGAACCAGAAACAGAATCCACACAATGGATAACAACTTGGCAAACCGCAGTAACCCAGTCGCAAGACAGTTAAGGTTATTAAGCCAGCGGTGGTTTAAATTTGCTCAGCGTCTTAGTCAGGCGCTGTTAATTCCCATCGCCATTTTACCCGCTGCAGGTGTCATGCTCGGGCTTTCTGCCAATCCCCTTCCTTTTATATCTATCGAACTCGCCATCGTGCTTTCGAATGTGGGTAATCTAATTTTTACCATGATGCCGCTATTATTTGCGATAGCTATTGCCATTGGCTTTTGTCAAGACCAAGGAATTGCCGCCTTTGTCGCAGTTTTTGGCTTTGGCGTTTATATTTCAAGCCTTGGAGCAATGACAACCCTTTATCACTTACCCTCGAGGCCCATTTGGGGGATGGAGACAATGGATACCGGAATTGCTGGTGGTGTGCTCATTGGCGCGCTGACTTGTTTGGTGGTGCGATTGAGTGAAAATGTAAAACTGCCAGCAGTGTTCTCATTTTTTGAAGGCCATCGAAGCGCTGCGTTAATCATTATTCCATTTTCCATGCTGATGGCGTTTATCTTGGCCCATATTTGGCCCACACTGGCCTATGAAATCGATTCTTTATCCTTATGGGCTGTATATCAAGAGCCTGCTGTCGCCTTTGGTGTTTATGGCGCCATTGAACGATTACTTATTCCATTGGGCCTACACCACATTTGGAACGCGCCATTTTACTTGGAAGTGGGACAATATATTGATGACGGTAAATTGGTGAGAGGTGAAATAGCTCGCTATCTTGCTGGTGATCCTGCTGCGGGTAATTTTGCTGGGGGTTACCTCATAAAAATGTGGGGACTCCCTGCTGCAGCGTTGGCTATTTGGCGTAGCGCGGATAAATCTGAACGTAATCGCGTTGCCGGGATTATGCTGTCAGCGGCAACCGCAAGTTGGTTAACTGGGATCACCGAACCCATTGAATTTGCCTTTATGTTTGTGGCGCCGATATTGTTTTTAATTCACGCCATTCTGACTGGTGTGGCCTATAGCGTTTGTGTTTTGCTTGAAGTAAAACATAGTGTGGTGTTTTCCCACGGACTGATTGATTTCAGTTTGTTGTTTGCTCAATCAAGTAATACTCAATGGATTTGGTTTTTAGGGCCATTAACGGGGTTTGTTTATTATCTTTTATTTAGGGTGAGTATTGTAGCATTTAACTTAAAAACCCCTGGGCGGTTAGAAGCTGATGGTCACGGCAATAAAGAAAGCCTACGCAGCATGATTAGTGCTCTTGGCGGGGCAGACAATATTGTTGAATTAAATGCTTGTTTAACCCGCTTACGCATTACAGTCGTGAATCCAAAACTTGTCGATAAACCCAGGTTGATGCGCTTAGGCGCGAAAGGGGTGATCAAAGTGGGGCATGGAGTACAGGTGGTATTTGGGACTAAGGCGGAAAGTTTGCGCAAACTACTGCAAAAGTACCTCGACACCCGTAAATGATTATTAAAACCTCATAAATATAGCAACTCTTTTAACTATTTAATAATTAGGTTGCTATAAAAAAATCAATTATTGATATATCTGGTTATTTAATTACATCTCCCATAAAAGCTATGTTAAAAGTAAAATATAGTTTTTAGCCAGCTGCATTTTATTTGAATGTAAACGTCATCGATTTAATTCTTGTGAGCCAATAGTTTATGAAGTCTAAAAGTAACCCAGTTAACAATACAGCAAGCCTAGAGCGAAAAATTTTGATCACTGATTGTGAAGATGCAAAAGGCCTTATCGCTAAAATTACCGGGGTGTGTTTTGCCCATAAGCTAAATATTATTAAAAACACCGAGTTTGTTGACCATGAACAAGGGCGCTTTTTTATGCGTACTGTGCTTGAAGGGCAAATTAACGATCAGCAGTTATTGGCCGACTTAACTGAGGTGCTGCCTCTACAAAATCACATGAAGCTGGTGGATGCAGGCCGAAAACGTATAGTCATTTTAGTCACCAAAGAAGCCCATTGTTTAGGTGATATTTTAATGAAGTCCTATTATGGCGGTTTAGATGTTGAGATCGCTGCAGTGGTGGGTAACTACGATGTGTTGCAAGGCTTAACTGAAAAGTTTGATATTCCATTTCATCATGTTAGTCATGAAGGTTTAGACCGAGCCCAGCACGAGCAAGCGATGCTTGAGGTTATAAAAAACTATAATGCTGATTACATTGTATTGGCAAAATATATGCGAATTTTAACTCCTGAGTTTGTCGCTGAGTTTCCCAATACCATTATCAATATTCATCACTCATTTTTACCGGCATTTATTGGCGCCTCACCTTATCGTCAAGCGTGGGAGCGTGGGGTAAAAATCATTGGTGCGACAGCCCACTTTGTCAATAATTGCTTAGATGAAGGGCCTATTATCAAACAAGATGTGATTAATGTTGATCATAGTTTCAGCGCAGAAGAACTCGCTCATAATGGCCGCGATGTTGAAAAAAGCGTGCTGAGTAAAGCCCTGCAGCTTGTCCTTGATGAACAAGTAGTAGTCTATGGTAACAAAACCGTGGTTTTTTAGACTTTTAATGAAGTAACAAAAAGGTCTGTCAGAGTTATCTGGCAGACCTTTTTTATATCCAATAAGGGGCTCATTTAGCTGTAAGCGTTAATAAAGCGGGCTATTGCTTATTTGCTGATAAAGTAGCAATGCCGCCACCGTTATAAGTTTGAGTGTAGCCTGCAGCGGCTAACTCATCGTTGGCAATACCGCTTCTGCGGCCGCTGCGGCAATACAATACGATGGCTGTATCTTTGGCAATATTTTGTTTATTTAGCTCTTTAAGGGCGATATTAAAGGGAATATTAATCGCGCCCTCAAGGTGACCTGCGGCAAACTCTTCAGCGGTTCTTACATCCAATATCATCGCACCCTTGTTAATTTTCTCCCACGCAATAACGGGATTCATATCTTGGGCAAGGCTTATTTTACTCACTGTTAATACCATTAAGCACATGGCAAGTAGGGTGAGGGCTTTAACAGCTTGAATAGTAAATTTATTACAATCTAATGGCTGCACTGTGGCTCCTTATTGATATATTTTTGCAATGCTATTGGGTTGCTTTTTCTGCTTCGGTTTTTAGACCGAGTTTTTTCATCACCATAGCGGCGGGACAAAAACCAGTAAAAGCACTTTGAAATAGATTAGCACCAACAAATGCTGTCAGCCAAATAAAATGGTGACTGACGGTAGCGGTAAGCACTAAAGATAACAGCACCATAAAGCCGGCAAAAGCCATAATTGATCTTTCAATAGACATAAGTAACTCCTTAAACGTTAGATTAGTTGTGGATCCCTTGGCGGTTTTTCATTACTGCGTAATACAGCACTGGGATAACGACCAAGGTTAAAATGGTTGAAATAAATATCCCGAAAATAAGGCTGATTGCTAGCCCACTAAAAATCGGATCATCAATGATAAATAGTGCGCCAATCATGGCGGCAAAGGCCGTTAACATAATCGGTTTGGCGCGCACTGCAGCGGCATTGATCACGGCTTGTTCAAACGGCACACCTTCGGTTGCCTGTTGATGGATAAAATCAACCAGCAAAATTGAGTTTCGCACTATGATACCGGCCAGCGCGATCATGCCTATCATTGATGGGGCGGTGAATTGCGCCCCGAGTATTGCGTGTCCTGGCATGACCCCAATAATGGTTAATGGAATGGGCGCCATAATAATCAGCGGCACGGTATAAGACTTAAATTGTGCGACCACTAATAAGTAAATCGCAATCATACCCACCGCATACGCAATGCCCATATCGCGGAAGGTTTCATAAGTGATTTTCCACTCGCCATCCCATAGTACGGCAACTTCATCTAAGCCGTCGGGTTGATTGGCAAAGTATTGGCTCATTGGGTATGCAGCTTCACCACTTTCTTGCTCATGGTTTATTTGAGCTACCATATCAAACATGCCATACAAAGGGCTGCCTGTCGGGCCTGCCATATCGGCAATGACCATGATCATGGGCACCATATTTTTATGGATAATAGTGGTATCAATGCTGGTTTGTTTAATTGAAGCCACATCAGCAAGGGTGACCATTGCTCCTGAGGCTGAAGGGATTTTTAATAACATCACCTGATGCATATCCACCTTGGCGGCTTCATCAAGCTGCAGCCTGATTGGTGTTGGCAGGTGCAAGTTGCTTTGATAAAGGTAACTGGCATCTTTGCCATCAATTGCCGCTTGAATAGTATTAACAATACTTGAGTAAGCCACCCCAGCAATTGCAGCGCGATTACGATCAATACTCACTTGCCATTTGCTTTGCTGTGCGGGTAAATAAATATCCACATCTACAACATGCTCAGTTTGCTGAAAACGGCTCATTAAATCGTTAGCCGCTTGTTCGCGCAGCGCTGTGGTTGGCGCGTAAACTTCAGCTACAATCGGCGACCATACTGGTGGGCCAGGAGGCACTTCAACAATTTTGATATTGGCATTGTAAGCGACACCAATGGCTTGCAAAGGCTCTCTCACTGACATAGCAATATCATGACTGTTTCTATCACGTTCTGACTTTTCAACCAGATTGACTTGAATATCAGCCACTTCTTGGCTTTCACGTAAAAAGTAATGTCTCACTAGGCCGTTAAAATTCATTGGCGAGTGGGTGCCTGCGTACAACTGCAAGTGTTCAACTTCTTCAACAGTCGTCAGATAAAGTCCAAGCTCTTGTAGCAGTTTTTGATTTTGCTCAAACGGCGTGCCTTCAGGTAGATCAACAATCACCTGAAACTCCGATTTATTATCAAAAGGCAGCATTTTAAGCACAACGGCTTGCATGAAGGGTAATGACACTGCCAATGCGATTAACAGCGAAATGCCTAACGCCATAGCTTTACGCGCCTTACTGGCGTGTTCACCATCAAGAAATGGTTTCATGATGAAAGTGAAAAAGCTCAGTAATTTAGTTGAGGCTGTTTCTGTATGGGGTTGCTCATTTAGGTCACTGCTGGTGTTACCTCGGTGAGCTTTGGCATTAAGCCATTTATTACTCAGCCATGGGGTCATCACAAAAGCAATCAATAGCGAGATAAGCATGCCCATACTGGCATTGATGGGAATAGGGCTCATGTAAGGCCCCATTAAGCCAGAAACAAACGCCATTGGCAGTAATGCCGCAATAACGGTAAAGGTGGCCAAAATTGTCGGCCCGCCCACTTCATCCACAGCCTGTGGGATTAATTCTGTGAGCGGTTTATTACTCATCGCCATATGACGGTGAATGTTTTCTACCACAACAATGGCGTCATCCACTAAGATCCCAATTGAAAATATCAGTGCAAAAAGTGAAATACGGTTAAGGGTAAAGCCCCATGCCCATGAGGCAAATAATGTCAGTGCTAAGGTAATGATAATCGCGACGCCAACAATGGCTGACTCGCGGGCGCCCATGGTTAATAGCACCAATATCACCACTGCAGCGGTAGCAAAAATTAATTTAAATATCAGTGTGTTGGCTTTTTCGCCCGCGGTAGCGCCATAGTTACGGGAAACAGCGACATTGACGTTATCAGGAATAAGTAAGTTATCGAGTTTGGCAACTTTATCTGTAATTAAATTGGCAATATCTACCGCGTTTTCACCGGCTTGCTTACCAATAGCAATGGTTACAGCAGGGAATTGACCTTGCTGATTAGCATGCCAGACCTGCTGCTTTTGAATATCGCTTTTTAAGGTGATATCAGCAACATCGGCTAAATAAACCACCTTGGCGCTGGCAGGCTCAGTGATTGAGTTATTAGCGGGTATTACTTTGATAACCAGGTTTTTAAGATCGTCAATTGAGTCTAAAAACTGTCCAGTTTGAACCTTAATCTCTTGATTATTTTGGGTTAATGAACCTGTTGTTGAGACGGAATTATTACTGTTTAGCACTTGCTCAATTTGTTCAATCGTGATCCCAAAACTGTTTAGCTTACTAGGATCTAAGCGAACATTGGCAATAAGCTCATGCCTACCTTGAGAATATATCTCACGGGTGCCTGGGATACGTTTTAGTTCAGTTTCTAGTACCGTAGCGACTTTAGTGAGTTGCTCAGGGTTCATGGTGGGATCATCTGACCATAAGGTGAGACCAAAAATAGGTACGTCATCAATACCGCGAGGTTTAATCAGCGGCTCACCAATGCCTGCGGCTTGATTGAATTTATCAAGGTTGGAATAAATTTTATTGTATAAATCGACAACAGCTTGTTCTCGAGCAATGCCCACTTTGAAGATGGCAATGATTAAGGCGCCGTCAGGCTGTGAGAATGAGTAAAGGGTATCAACACCTTTAATTTCTGAAATAATTTTTTCGGCAGGTAAGGTAACCTGATTAGCGACTTGCGTAGGACTTGCACCTGGATAGGGGATAAACACATCAGCAAAGGTGACATCAATTTGTGGCTCTTCTTCTTTAGGGGTTATGAGCACCGCAAATAAGCCGAGTAGTAATGCCAAAATAGCCAGTAAAGGGGTGATAGCACTGGTTTGAAAGTTCTTAGCAATGGTGCCAGAAATACCTAAACGAGGTTCTGAATTAGCCATGAACTACTCCTTACTTTGGTTAGCTGCGCGCAGTAACACGTAGCGACTGGCGTTAAGGATAATTTCATCACCTTTATCAAGACCTGATAACACTTCAACGGTTTGCTGTTGCTTGTCAATTTTTCCGAGGCGAATTTGTGTTAACAAGGTGTGCTGACCCACTTTTCGGTACACGCCATCCAGATCATTGACCTGATAAAGAGCACTTAAGGGAATAATGACCACGTTGCTGGTTTTAACGGGTACCGCGATTTTAACCCATTGGCCGGTGAGTGCTTGAGGATGACTAAAGTTAATTCTTACTTGATGCTGATGACTGTTGGCATCGGCAAATTGGTAAACATTGATATCGTTGCTGATAACTTTTTCACCATTGGTTAAGGTTAATTCAAGCTGCTTAGCCGCTTGCAGGTTGGCTAAGTAACGCGAGGGAACATTAAAAGTGGCACGTAACTCTCGGGTATCAAAACCGGAAAATAATGGCTGACCGTATGAAATGGTTTCACCGAGTTCAATAAAGCGTTCAGTCACTCGGCCTTCAAATGGCGCAGAAACCACAGTGTAATTTAAACTTTGTTTTGCTTTATTAAGCTGAGCTTTTGCCGCGGATACCGCTTGCTTACTGGATTTGGCATTGGCGGTCGCTTCATCCATTTGCCCTTGAGATATGGCACCTTGAGGAAACAGCGCCGCATAACGAGTTAGTGTCGCTTGTGCTTCAAAGTTCATGGCTTCTGAACTGGCAAGCTGAGCCTCTGCCGCATTAAATTCTGCGGTCTGCTCATCACTGGTAATTTCAAGTAAAGACGCGCCTGCGGTGACCACATCATTGACATCATAATTGACCTGAATAATGCGCCCTGAGGTTTGTGCTGAAACGGTAGCGGCTTTAATCGCTTCCACTTGTCCATCAATGATTATTGATGAAACAGACTCTGTTTCAGTGACTGTTAGGGTATCAAAAGCTTTATCGGTTTTTAGTTTGTCTGTATCAGCTATAGCGCTATAGCTAACAATAGCCAGCAAAGTAGGTATTACTGCACTAAATAAAGATAAGCGTTTGTGAAAGGTTGCCATGTACCACCTCAAAAATTTGTTTATGAGAAAATTCTAATGGACTTTAATGTTAAGCGCAATTCATTTATGAGAAAAATCTAATGAAAGTATAGCAGATATAAAAAAACCACCGATGGATCATCGATGGTTTTTAAATTATTAACCGTTTTAGTGATATAGAATAAGTTTTAATTACTCAATCTGTTTAATGAAGTCTGTTTAAGTCACTGTCTGCTTAAAAAGTGTAGTTGTACTGTAATGAGTAGTAGTTTGCACCTGATTCTGTATAAGCGCCAATAGAAGGAGTTAACAGGCTATCTTCGATAACATGGACTTTCTCGCCAGCAACCAGGGTGTAACCGAAATCAATGCTCGATTTTTCATTAATGTGGTAACTAAAACCTGCTGAGTACCACATACGGTCTGAATCAGGGATTGATAGCGATGATACTTCACCAACCACACCTTGGTCCTTTGCAATACCCGCTCTTACAGTCCATTTATCATTGATGTCATAAGTGGCACCAAGGCTTAAGAACCAAGAATCATCCCAGTTATAATGCTTAAGAATATAACTATCAGAGCCTTTATCACCATCTGTTAATTCGATGTTGTCGAAGTTACTCCAGCTGGTCCACTGGGCTGTATAATGGATAGCGAACTTGTCAGTTAGCTGATGAAAACCAGCAAGCTGGGCAATATCGGCCAGAGGGATATCTATTTCATCAAAATTTTCGGCTACCATAAGTGGTATATTGCCTAGGTTAATATCTTGACCAAATGTAATGTCACCTGAAGCCTTCATGTTCGGGCTTTTGCGATAGCTTAAGCCGATTCTGTTGTTTTCATTGATCTCATAAGCAAGACCGAAAATGGCGCCAAATCCCCAACCATCTGCATCAATATTGACAAGGTCTAGATCTGCAGGTAAATCGCCAATAGGCGTAGAGAATGTGTAATTACCTTGCCTAGTCAGTGTTCCCATACCTTTTATGGCATCAATACCCAGACCTAAACTCAAAGAATCGTTAATACGATATGAAACACTAGCATTAAAGTTAATGGTGGTCACTTCAGTATTACCCAATAAATCAATTGGGGTATTGATGTCATGACCTGAATTTAGCGGGGCTAAATCAGTGCCTGTACCATAGTTACTAAATGCAGCAACACCAAAAGCCCATTTGTCATTAATTGGGTTGATGTAATAAAAACTTGGGATAGGCTTACCTTCAGCGGCATTATCCATAGCACCTAAATATTGACCATCACCAGAACCATCACCAATCATGGCATCAGTCACTTCAACATTCACATCAGCATAAGTACCAACAACCGAAATTGCTGTCTTATCAAATAATGCCATTGCCGCTGGGTTGCGAGCCAATACTGAAGCGTTATCTGCGATGATGGCATCCCCCGCCATTGCGCGGCCTAAACCGGTTGCAGACTGGCTGTTGAGTTGAAAACCTGCTGCGAATGTTTGAGTACTTGCTAAAGCTACAGCTGCTGCCAGTAGTGTCTTGTTGAATTTAGTCATAATTATTGCTCATCTTTATTGTCGCATATGCATGAATACTGCATGTGTTCATATCACTGCCACTTATATTTGAGCGCATCTTAGGTAACACAAGTAAGCTATACAACTCCGACCAGTGACTTTTGGTGTTGAATTTTTGTTAATAATTTGAGCTGTTAAATATAATTGTGAGAAGGTCTTACAAACCTTTGTGGGAGTTAACGCTGTAATTTCAGTGGTTTGAGTTTGATTTTATAATGATAACTTTGTTAGGTTGCTGTAATTAAGAATTGTGACTAGGGCTGCTTTTTAGCTAACACCTGTACGCTGAGTTTAGAATTTTTACTCTAGAAATGAGCCAGCCGACTAATTGTTGTTAACGAAAAAGTCGGCAGGTGTTTACTAAGGGTTAACCTTGTAAAGCACTAAAGTGACTGGCGAAAGACCTTGAATGAGGCCAACGTCTCTGTGCTTGCAGGAAATAGCTTACTGACTAAGATACCTGCCAATGAGGCGAGCAAAAATCCAGGGACTATTTCGTACAAGTCAAAAATACCACCAGAGAGTTGTTTCCAGACCACCACGGTCACCGCACCGACAACAATTGTTGCTACAGCGCCGTTACGACTATATTGCTGCCAAAATAGTGATAGTAATACCACAGGGCCAAATGCTGCGCCAAAGCCTGCCCATGCGTAGCTCACTAACCCTAGGACACTGCTTTCAGGATTAAGTGCAATGACTGCGGCCACAATAGCAATGGCGATAACCCCCAAACGGCCCACGAGCATTAACTCTTTATTACTCGCATCGGGTTTAATCCATTTGCGATAAAAGTCTTCAGTTATTACGCTTGAACAAACCAAAAGCTGTGAATCAATGGTGCTCATGATCGCTGATAAAATTGCTGCAATTAACAAGCCGCCAACCCATGGATTAAACGCAGCATGGGCAAGGTGAATAAATACAGTTTCTGGGTTATCTAGGGGAGTGTCGGCAAAATACAAGGTACCAGCGATACCCGTTGCCAATGCACCAATCAGAGAAATACCCATCCAGCTCATAGCAATGCGACGAGATAACTTAATGTCTTTAGCGCTGCCAATGGCCATAAAGCGAGATAGAATATGTGGCTGGCCAAAATAACCTAAGCCCCAAGCCAGTAATGACACTAAGCCGATGACTGTGGTGTTTTCACTGACAAACGACAGCATGGCAGGGTCAAGTTGCTGCAGGTTTTCTTGAGTCTCAGGTTGGCTGAAGATGGCAACAGGTACAATAAGTAAGGCCACTAACATTAAACAGCCTTGGAAAAAGTCAGTCCAACTGACGGCAAAGAAACCGCCTACAAAAGTGTAAGAAACGATGATTACTGAACCTATAATGAGTGCTAAGGTGTAATCAAGGCCAAATACTTTTTCAAATAATATTGCGCCGCCAACCATACCTGATGAGGTATAAAAGGTGAAAAAGACTAAGATGGTGACCGCAGCAACCATTTTTAATACGCCTTGGTTATCATGAAAGCGATTTTCAAAAAAGTCAGGTAATGTCAGCGAGTTGTCAGCCAGTTCAGTGTAAATACGTAAACGTTTGGCGACAAAAAGCCAGTTGAGCCAGGCACCAAATATCAGTCCAAAACCAATCCAAGCTTCACCTAAGCCGTCTAAATACACTGCACCAGGTAAGCCAAGTAATAACCAACCTGACATATCTGATGCACCAACACTTAATGCGGTGACAGCAGGGCCCATTTTTCGGCCACCCAGAATATAGTCGTCAACGGTATCTGTTTTACGATAAGCCCAGTAGCCAATCCCCATCATTAACGCGAGGTAGCCGATAAAAGTGATTAGAATGGGGGTTTCTATGGTCATGATACTTCCGTATTTTTATTATTGTGGCGCATATGCTAGCAGATGTATGAGCCAGTGCACAATTTGGGAAGTAAATTTGATGTGATAACAAGCACTCAATAAGTTTACATTGACTGCTTATTATCTAATTGATAGGAGATGGTTACAGGTTGTGACTATAACTAGATAAAGGTTTGCTCTATTTCAGATTTAACAAACTGTAAATCAGTATCTTGCTCTGCAACTAACATCATGAATGCCCCAGCTGTTTGAAAGCCCAAGCCCTGATAGTGTTGATCTGCAAAAGCTTCTTCGGTGACCATTCTATTTTCAGCCGGGACAATAAAGAGGGTGACTTTACCGTCTTTACCTTCCATCACTAAGTGCAAGCTTTTAACTCCTTGAAAGTCACAATAGGAGGTATAAAACACTTTTCCGGGCTGTTGAATGAATTTGGCGTTTTCTAAACCGCCAATACCAGCCAGTTTAAAATTAACATCTTCAAAGCCAACATTTTGATCAACCAGCATTGATTTGGGTTCATGGTATACATGAGCGAGCGCATGCTCAGCTAAGTCAACGGGGGCAAATTTTAACATGCTAAAACTTAAACCGATGACTAATGCCACGGATGCAGCCATAGCCATTAAATAACGAGTATGCTTTTTTTGCTCCTGATGTTTATTCAGTTGCTGACGTAATAATAATTTATCTGCTAAATCATTAGGCACATCAATATTAAGCGCATGGGTAAGCTTACTGTCTAATGTTTTTAATTCACTGACTAACTTTGCATCAGACTCAGACGCAGCAATTTGTGCCAAGAAATCTTCATCTTGGCTGTTGGGGTCGTCATAGGCATGGCGACGAAATTGTAGATCATCCATTTGATTGACCTCTAACTTCAGGAGACTCTAAAGCGTCTTTTAATTGATTACGGGCACGAAATAATCGCGTCATGACGGTGTTTCTATTAAGTTCAAGCAACTCTGCAATTTCTTCACCACTAAAACCGCCAATGAGTTGCAGCAGTAATGGCTCTCGATATTCAATCTCTAATAAGCCGATCTGTTTACGTAGCCAATATTGCTCTGTTTGCTCTTCGGTAGTGGAAGACTTTTGGTCTTCAAGCAACTCTTGCTCTACATCACTGTAGTCAAACTGCTTACGTTCAAATCGACGGGCATTCTCTCGGCGCAAGATAGTGATCAGCCATGCTTTAGCGGCTTTGTCATCTTTTAAAGAGTCAAGCGCACGCCATGCACGTAAAAAGGTTTCTTGAGTGACGTCTTCAGCAACATGTTTATCGCCGATAAGCCAATAGGCATATCGGAAGATATCTGCGTGAAGTGCCCGGACGAGGCTGTCGTATCGTCGTTGTTTAGTTAACATGTCAGATATGACCGTGGGTTCGGACTTTTTATTTCGCAAGCTATCAAACATTTTTATCTTTTTGTTAAAAATATTATGTTCGATAGCTTAAAAGGTTACTGATGAATAGCAAGTATAATTATGCTTGCTATTCAATCAGTTTATTCGTTAAGGGTTTAACGAACTCAGCGCAGATGGGGAGTTTACTGCAGAATTATGACTGTAACTCTCAATGGCTTTTAATAAAGCCGCTTTATCAACAAATGTTGAAGATTGGCTGTATTTAGCCTGCTGTAATTGATGAGTTGCTTGAGCTAGCGCAGTTGATAACTGGCTAATATCAGCCAAGTTCATTGGTTTGTTTAGTAATGTAGAAAAATGCTGCTGCAGTAATGTAATGACTTGAGATACATCATTTTTATCACAGGCGAGGCTGATGTCTTTGATGCTCACTCGAGCAGAGGAGGACTGAACATCAACATTTTCAGAGGTAACTGTTAGCGACTTTTGCTTACGGGCGTTTAACCACAGGGCGATTGTGATAAGCCATAATGCGGCAAATAGCAGTGTTAACCAAGGCCAAAAACCAGGATTATTGCTGGGCTGTGTAACCTCAGGTGTAATTGGCGTTGGTGCTTGTTCTGGATTAGCCGCAATGGTCACTATTCTTGCTGAAATGGTGGTAAATTGCTGCTGACGTAGCTGCGAGTTCCACCACGGAATTGTAATTTCAGGAAGGGTAAATGTTCCAGCTTTGGTTGGCACGATAGCAGTGGTAAGGCTGTACTGGGCCACTACATGGTTTTCTCTAAGTACAGTTTGTCTAACTGGTTTTTCTGGATATGATTTCAGCGCACTTGGCATAGCTAATTCAATGTCAGGCAGGCTATTACTGTCAGCATTAGATGCGATGATATTAATGGTGCGGGTGATTGGGCTACCCACTTCAAATTCACTGCTGTCTTCAGGCCACACTTCTTTAGCGATTAATAAATCACTGACGAGCCAATCACCTTGATAGCTGTCAGGTATGGGTTTAATTATGATTTCAGTATCTTCAGCAGCAGCTTGCATCGGACGGCTTTCATTAAAGCCAAACATGCCGCCACGTCGTGGTGCTTCAACTAAAATATCACCTGAAAAACTCGCACCTTTAATGGCGAGTTTACCTGGAGTATCGGCAATCATGGCATAGGTTCGCTCAATTACGCGAAAACGGCGGCCATTAACCACTTCAACACTGTCTTGATCTTCGCCAAGCTGCTTGATCTCAGCACCTGATATTTCTGGGGCGCTAATGACACCACGCTGTAATTCAGCAGCTAAAAATAGCTTAACTTTATAGGTAATTAATTGGCCCACATAAGCTTCTTGAGTGCTAACTTCGCCTTCCACAAACAAATTGCGCATTTGCTGAGGCTGGGAGCCAGCATCTAAAACCGTTAACTCGATGGGATTAGATTGAATACCTTCCATAGTAAAGGCAGGAATAGTCACAGTGCCGCTATTTTTAGCCGATAATAATACTTGCCAGCGGGTTTCTTTACTGGAGTTGAAGTTAACGATTTGCGTGCTTCGTCCCACGCTAGTGCGGCCGACAACAAAGTCTTTTAGCAATATTGAGGTGTCTAATGAGCCTGCATTAACATCATCATCTGCGGTGACGTTTAATACAAAATACTCACCTTGCATGACGGGGTTACGGTCCACCGTTGCTTGAATGTTAGTGACCGCGAGTGCTTGCCCTGTAAAAAGAATAGCGACTAGGGCTAAAATGATTCTGTTTACCACTGTTGTTTATCCTTAGGAAGTTGGCCGTTTTGACGACGCTTTTGATATTCCAATAGCATTTTGTTTCTAATTAATACTTGTGGATCTTCACTGACTGCGCGAAGTGCTCTTTCTAAATCTGCTGGCAGCGGCTCTTCAGATAAAGCCGATGAGGCCACTGGTGTGCCAGACTCAGAATCTGGCTGTTGTTCTGATGTTTCAGCAGCTTGAGCTTGTTGTTGAGTCTTGTCTTGTTGCTCAGCAGTTTCAGGCTCAGCTTGAGCTTGGTTATCTTGACTGTTAGCTTGCATTTCAGCTTCATTATTATCGGCTTGTTGCTCATTTTGTTGAGATGAAGCTGATGAACTTTCGTCAGTCTCATTGGGGCTGTCATCTTGTTGAGAGTCACTAGATTGCTGATCCTGCGGAGAATCATTCGCAGATTGATCTTCTTGTGACGGGTCATTTTGAGACTGCTGCTGTTGAGATTGCTCAGAGCTAGACTCATCACTTTGAGATTGATCTTGCTGTGATTGATCTCCTTGAGATTGATCATTTGATGACTGCTCATCATTTGGCTTCTGGTCAGATGATTGGTTGTCATCACTTTGCTGATCCTGCTCCGACTGTTGCTCTTGTTGCTGCTTCATTTGCTCAGCCAAAGCGAGGTTTTTCTCGGCCTGAGGGAAATCTGCTTGTTGAGTTAATGCTTGCTTATAACGCTTTATCGCCTCATCAATTTTATTCAGCTGCAGTAAACTATTGGCTTGATTATATAAACCATTGGCAGAGTCATCTTGCTCAAAACCGCTTAAGGCATTTTCATAGTTACCAGCCTTATATTGGGCGCTAGCTTGCCATTGAGGCTGGTCAAATTGCTCGGCAGCTTTAGAATAGTCTTCTGCTGATTGAGCCTGATTAAATTGCTCTAAGGCTTGTTGATCGGCGGTTTGCCATAAATCATCCCAGCTATTAGCTGAAGCAGGAGTTGGCTGCATCAATAAGCCTAGCGTGAGGACACTCACCATAGGCAGTACTGTAAACCTAAAACTCAGCAGTACTGGAATAATCAACAGGAGGGCAATATAAGGGCCTAAATCTTGCCAAGCTTCACCTTCAAGTTCGGTGGCTTTTGCATTACCATCATTAGCAAGCCATGCTTCGAGTTGGCCCAGTGCAGCGCCGTCTGCCCGTGCTGGTAACATTAAACCGCCAGTGGGAGTAACCAATTTATCAAGCAATGAAAAGTCAGTTTTATCAACCACGATCTCACCGGCATTATCGCGCATAAGCTGACCATCTGGCAGCTGTATTGCTGCGCCTTGTTGGCTACCAAATGCCATCACCGATACTCGATATCGACTGCCATCCAGCGCTTTTGCTGCCTGCGCATATTGGGCTGCATTAACACCATCGGTCATCACAATAATATCACCGCTGATATGCCCGCCTTGACCTAATAACTGTTGGGCAAGGGTAAGGGCGGCGGCTAAATCTGAGCCTCTAACGGGCATAATGTCCGGGCTTAAGGTTGGGAGCAGATTTAATAGGGTAGAGCTATCACGGGTTAACGGACTAATAGTAAATGCATCTCCCGCAAAAGCGATTAACCCAGTTTCACCTTCTTTTAAATTGGTTAAAAAATCGGTGGCTCGATATTTGGCCTGGGATAGTCGATTAGGTTTTTGATCGGTTGCATACATGGATAAAGACATATCCATTACCAGTACACGCCCTTGCTCGCTAGCGAACACAGGTAGGCTTTGTTTATTCACGGCAGGGCCCGATATGGCCACAACCGCAATAAACCAACACAGCATTAATAACCATTTGGGTTGTTTTTTGATGTGTGCAGACTCACTGATCAGGGTGCTAGCAAGGTGAGGGGCAATATAGTGTTGCCATGCAGAGTTATTTTTACTCTGGCGCCACAAAAATAGTCCAATAATGGTTAATGGAATTAAGGCCAATAGCCATTCAAGGCGGATAAAATGCAAACTCATTATTTATCCTCCTTGTAAAAGGCTGAAGTCAGATTTTTAGGTAAATTCATTTGACTACGTAGACTAATACTTAAACTGATTAATAACGCTAACAACAATGGCCAGTAAAATAACTCGCTTTGGGGGCGGTAGGTTAATTGGTCGCGACTGACTGGCTCTAATTCATCAATTTTTTGATAAATTTCTTCTAGCTCTTCGCTATTACGGGCTCTAAAGTAATGACCATTGGTCATTTCTGCAAGCTGTTGTAATTGCGCTTCATCAAGATCTGCTGACGGGTTTACTTTTTCAGTGCCGAAAATACTGCGTCTTTCCAGTATTTCAGCGCCAACACCGACGGTATAAATAGTGACATTGCGTTCTGCAGCGATGCGAGCTGCCACTTCAGGTTCTATGTTACCTGCGTTATTTGAACCATCGGTGAGTAAAATGAGCACTCGGTTACTGTCGTTAACGTTATCAAAGCGTCTCACCGCCAATGCAATTGATTCACCAATGGCGGTTTGTTTGCCCACTAGGCCAATTTGACTATCGGCGAGGAACTTTGCCACCGAGCGTCTATCTTGGGTCAGTGGCGCTTGTAAATAGGCGTGATCGGCAAATAAAATTAACCCAAGGCGATCACCATTACGGCGTTCGATAAAGTCGCCAATCACATGTTTAATAAGGGTCAATCTATCAACCGTTTTGCCTTCAACAACCATGTCTTCAATTTGCATACTGCCGGATAAATCGACTGCCAGCATTAAGTCGCGCCCTTCAGATGGCAGCTCTATAGGCTCGCCTAACCATTGGGGCCTGACAAGTGCGCACAATAAACATGCCCACATTAACCAATACAATTTACGGGATGGTTTGTCAGCATGGCTTGATATGACCTGATCAGCATTAGCGATGCCAGGAAGTTGCAGGTGACCGCCATTATTTTTTGAAACGCGCTTTGGTTTTAACAGCCAAGGTAATGGCATTAAAAGCAATAACCACGGCCATGCTATAGAGAACATGATGCCTCCTGTGGACTATTTGCTTGCGTATTTGCGCTGTTAGCGATGCTTTTGATGGCATTAAGGGGCGCAAAGCGAGCTTTTTTAGTTAACCAAGACTTGGCTAACTTAAATAACTGCTGCTTTTCAGCTGCATTTAAGCCACAAGCTTGATAACGCTTGGCTAATAACAAGCCAATTTGGCCTTGCTCTGCTTGCGGTAACCTTAGCTCAAGCCATTTGAACCATTGGTCGCCATCAAGTTGTGCAAAATCCTGTCTGGGTAAATAACTCAAGGCAGTTCGTTTTAGTAAGCTATTAATCTGGCTTGGGTATTGACTGTCATTTATATCAAGTTGCTGTAGTTGCGCTAATGCGGCCTTTCTCGGGGCGTGATATTTGGCACGTTTTCGCAGCTTGATGAAAGTGATGACACCAGCCGCGATAATGATAATCGCCACTAGCCAATAACCGGGGGCAAGGGGCAATTGTGATATTGGCTGCGGCAGCACGATATCTTCCATTTGCATTAATGCGGGATTGATTTGAGGAGCATTCATCTAACGTAATAGTTCCAATTGATCGCTAAGACTCTTACCTGCATCGATAAAGCGGGTTTGAACTTTGAGCATTTTCATTAATTCAATAAACTGTTGTTGACGAGCTAACTGTTCATTTAACCACACATCGTAGCTATGGCGAGTTAAGGTAAGTTGTTGCTTACCATCACGTACAGGCAGTGAAAATCGCTTTGGTAACGCTAATGTGCCTTGTCGTAATGGGTCTGTAATAATAAAGGCACCCACATCACAATGGCGTTTAAGCTCGGTGAGTGCCGCTAAACATTCTTGGCTAAAGTGCTGGCCATCAGTAATTATCCATACCAGTGAGCCGGGTTTAGCGATGCGTTGCAATCGCTGGCAAGCCCGTAAAATATGCTGGGGATCTTGGGGTAATTCATCAAAGTGATTTAACTGGTTTTGATGCACTTTGATTAATGCTGATGTGAGCTGCAAAATACCTTGTCGGCGACTGCGGGGTTTTAACTCCACATGTTCGGTTTCACTGGCAATCAATGCCCCCAAACGGTCACCGTGGTTAATGGCGTTCCAGCCAAGTGTTGCTGCGACATGGGCGGCTTGCAGAGACTGTAAAAGCAAACTCGAGCCAAAAAATAAGCTATGACTTAGATCGACCAGCAAGATAATAGGGCGTTCACGTTCTTCAATAAATAATTTGGTGTGGGCCTTGCCAGTTCTGGCCGTAACGCGCCAGTCTATGGTGCGCACATCATCACCATTTTGATAATGTCGCACTTCGGCAAATTCCATTCCACGCCCTTTTATGAGGCTGCTTCTATGGCCTGCAAGGCTGGCTTTTGCGCGGCTACGTTTCTCAGGCATCGCACGGGCAATACTCTGGCAACTTATTAGCTCTTGCTCATTAAGGTTGACGCCATTACTAAATAGCGGCAACTCTTTTTCAATTGACATAGCGGTTACTGACATAGTGGCTATAACTCAACATTAAGGTACAGCCACTTGGCTTAAAATATGATTTATGACGTGATCTGCACTAATCCCTTCTGCCTGTGCCTGATAACTCAACAGTAGACGGTGGCGTAAAACATTAGGCGCCACAGCTTGAATATCTTCAGGTGAGACAAAATCGCGTTGATGTAACCAGGCTCTGGCTCGCGCGCAGCGCTCTAATGAAATTGAAGCGCGGGGACTCACGCCGTATTCAAGCCACTTGGCTAGTTCTGGGCTATAACGCTCTGGCTGACGAGTGGCCATAATAATTTCTACGATATAGCTTTCAAGGGGCTCAGCTAAGTACAGTTCCATCGCTTGTTCACGGGCAGAAAATACATCTGCTTGTACCACAGGCTCGATGGTCGGTAACTGATGAGTCAGTGCTTCGTTACGAGACTGACGCAAAATCTGACGCTCGGTATCGGCACTTGGGTAATCTAAATTTAAGTGCATTAAGAAGCGATCTAATTGCGCTTCAGGTAGCGGGTAAGTCCCTTCGTTTTCAAGTGGGTTTTGGGTTGCCATCACTAAAAAGAGTTTTGGCAGCGGGTAACTGTGTTTACCTACGGTCACTTGTCCTTCAGCCATGGCTTCAAGTAATGCGGATTGTACCTTCGCTGGAGCGCGGTTAATTTCATCGGCAAGGATTAAGTTATGGAAAATCGGCCCCGCTTCAAATTCAAAGGTACCCGTTTGAGCGCGATAGATATCGGTGCCGGTTAAGTCCGCTGGTAATAAATCAGGCGTGAACTGGATGCGATGAAAGTCGCCTTCAACGCCATCACATAATGCTTTTACTGCACGGGTTTTGGCTAAACCTGGAGGGCCTTCAACCAGTAAATGACCATCCGCTATTAAAGCGATCAGCATATTTTCTGTTAAAACCGGTTGTCCCAAAATGACATTATCTAAATAAGCGCGTAAAGAATGAAATCGACTCAAAGGCATGATGATACTCAAATTTATTGTCTAAAAAACGTTATCTAATTCACTCTATGTTAATGAATTTTATTGGCCTTTGGCTAGTAGCATTAACAGAATTTCATTTTTATTTATTCGTGGTGTTCATTAACTGCAACTAAAGGTGCGTTAGCTAGCTTTAATCGATACTTAAATATATTAATAAAGCTAATGCTCTAAAGTTTAACCTTCTGTATTTAATATATAAATCTCAATTGGGTTGTTAATTTTGTTGGAAATTGTCCGGTTATTTTCATACGGGTGTTTTAAACTTGCTAATTAAAAGTTAGAATCAGATCACACTTTTATGGTCAGACCAGATAACGCTGACAAAATGGATTTTCACTGAAAAGCCTATAAAGGCTAAACAATTAAAAGAGGGTGAACAATGAGTGATAGACAACAAGTAACCAATGCCCGCGGCGAGCGCATTGCAATTGTAGCGGGTTTACGAACGCCTTTTGCCAAACAAGCCACCGCATTTCATGGCGTTTCAGCTTTAGATATGGGCAAAATGGTGGTTAATGAATTGCTTTCTCGCTCAGAGTTAGACCCAAAAACCATTGAGCAATTAGTTTATGGTCAAGTTGTGCAAATGCCTGCTGCGCCAAATATTGCTCGTGAAATCGTATTAGGCACTGGCATGGATGTATCAACGGATGCTTACAGTGTCACTCGTGCTTGTGCGACAAGTTTTCAATCGGCAGTGAATGTGGCTGAGTCAATCATGACTGGTAATGTTGAAATTGGTATTGCTGGCGGCGCAGATTCATCTTCTGTTTTACCGATTGGCGTTTCAAAAAAGCTGGCTCATGC
This sequence comes from Shewanella sp. 6_MG-2023, assembly GCF_030547195.1. Classification (NCBI taxonomy): domain Bacteria; kingdom Pseudomonadati; phylum Pseudomonadota; class Gammaproteobacteria; order Alteromonadales; family Shewanellaceae; genus Shewanella; species Shewanella sp. 6_MG-2023. The sequence goes on from NZ_JAUOQU010000002.1 coordinate 75,333, forward strand.
GCTTGTGGACTTAAATAAGGCCCGTACCTTTAAACAAAAATTCGCCATTGCACGTCGTTTGGGTTTAAAAGACTTAATGCCGGTACCGCCAGCGGTTGCAGAATATTCTACCGGTTTGTCAATGGGGCAAACGGCTGAGCAAATGGCTAAGACCTATTCAATTAGCCGCGCCGATCAAGATGCACTGGCTCATCGCTCACATACTCTGGCAACAGAAACTTGGAACTCAGGTAATTTACGCGATGAAGTGATGACGGCTCATGTGCCTCCTTATAAGCAGTTTATTGATCGTGATAACAACATTCGTGAAAACTCAGTTTTAGAGTCTTACGCGAAATTACGTCCAGCTTTTGATCGCAAACATGGTTCAGTTACCGCAGCCAACAGTACGCCGCTAACTGATGGCGCATCAGCAATTATCTTAATGAGTGAAGGCCGTGCCAAAGCATTAGGTTATCAGCCTATTGGTTACATTAAGAGCTATGCCTTTACTGCCATTGATGTTTGGCAAGATATGTTAATGGGGCCATCTTATGCTACGCCGCTAGCACTAAAGCGTGCTGGTATGCAGTTAGAAGATTTAACCTTAATTGAAATGCATGAAGCATTTGCAGCGCAAACCTTAGCCAACATGCAAATGTTTGGCTCTAAAAAGTTTGCTGCAGAAAAGTTAGGCCAAAATCGTGCGATTGGTGAAATCGATATGAGTAAATTTAACGTACTAGGTGGTTCATTAGCTTATGGGCATCCATTTGCGGCTACGGGTACGCGTTTGATCACTCAAGTATGTCGTGAACTTAAACGCCGTGGTGGTGGAACCGGTTTAGCCACAGCCTGCGCAGCAGGTGGTCTTGGCGCTGCAATGATAGTAGAAGTGGAGTAATTCTGATGGAAAAGACATTTAATTTACAACGCCGTGAAGACGGTATTGCGGTTTTGACTATGGATGTTCCTGGTGAAACCATGAACACCTTAAAAGCAGAATTTGGCCCAGAAATTAGTGACATTCTTACCGAGATAAAAACTGACGCTAGCATTAAAGGTTTAGTGATTATTTCAGGAAAATCTGACTCTTTTGTTGCTGGCGCTGACATCACCATGTTAGATGCCTGTACCAGTGTTGCTGCTGCCAAAGAACTATCACAACAAGGGCATGTGGTATTTAATGAATTAGAAAACCTCACTATACCGGTTGTTGCTGCTATTAACGGTGCCTGCTTAGGTGGTGGATTAGAGCTAGCGCTAGCGTGTCATTTGCGTGTGTGCAGCGACAGTAAGAAAACTATTATGGGTGTGCCTGAAGTTCAACTTGGGTTATTACCAGGTGGCGGGGGAACCCAACGTTTACCAAGAAAAGTCGGTATTACTACAGCGCTCGATATGATGCTAACAGGTAAGCAGCTGCGTCCGAAACAAGCACTGAAAATAGCCTTGGTTGATGACGTTGTTCCAGAGTCTATTTTGCTTGAGACTGCAGTTGCCATGGCAAAAAAAGGCAAGTCTGCTGCTAAAGTGGTTAAAAAGTCTGCTTTAAACAAGTTGCTTGAATCAACCAGTACGACTCGTGACATTATTTTTGATCAAGCCGCTAAACAAGTGATGAAGAAAACCCAGGGTAATTATCCTGCTCCTGCTAAAATCATTGATTGTGTTAAGCAGGGTATGAATAAAGGCATGATCAAAGGCTTAGAAGTTGAAGCAAGTCATTTTGCTGAACTTATTATGTCACCAGAGTCAGAAGCGCTTCGTAGTATATTCCTTGCAACCACAGAAATGAAAAAAGAAACCGGTGCAGAAGGGGGCAAACCTCGCAAAGTGAACAAGGCACTGGTTATTGGTGGTGGCTTAATGGGTGGCGGAATAGCCTCTGTGACGACAACCAAAGCTAAAATTCCTGCTCGTGTTAAAGATATCAATGAAACCGGCTTAAGTAATGCGTTGGCTTATGCTTATAAGTTGTTAGCCAAAGGCGTTAAGCGCCGTCATATGACTCCGGCAGTTAGAGATAATCTAATGGCGTTAATGACGATAACCACTGAATATAGCGGCGTAAAAGATGCTGATATCGTAGTAGAAGCAGTATTTGAAGATTTAGCATTAAAACATCAAATGGTGAAAGATGTAGAACGTGAATGTCATGAAAATACTATCTTTGCATCTAACACATCTTCATTACCAATCAGCCAAATTGCCGAAGCGGCCAGTCGACCTGAAAATGTGATTGGTCTGCATTATTTCTCGCCAGTTGAGAAAATGCCGTTAGTGGAAGTGATTGCGCACAAGAAAACCTCTCCAGAAACCATTGCTACGACAGTGGCCTTTGCTCGTAAGCAAGGTAAGACACCGATTGTTGTTCAAGACGGAGCCGGTTTTTATGTAAATCGTATTTTAGCCTTATACATGAATGAAGCTGCGCAAGTGCTTCTTGAAGGGCAAAAAATTGAATTTTTAGATAAAGCGTTAGTTAAGTTTGGTTTCCCTGTAGGACCTATTACTTTGCTAGACGAGGTAGGTATTGATGTTGGTGCTAAGATCGCGCCGATCTTAACTAAAGAACTGGGTGAGCGCTTTGAAGCTCCAAGTGCATTTGATAAGTTACTTGCAGATGACCGTAAAGGCCGTAAAAACGGCAAAGGTTTTTACCAATACGGCAACAAGAAAAACAAAGCTAAGCTAGTGGATGAAAGTGTATATCAAGTACTAGGCATTAATAATCAGTTAAGTGGTAGTGAAAGCGATATTGCTATGCGTTGTGTTGTGCAGATGCTAAACGAAGCTGTTCGTTGTTTAGATGAAGGCATTATTGCCAATGCAAGAGACGGTGATATCGGTGCTATTTTTGGAATTGGTTTTCCGCCATTCTTAGGCGGTCCTTTCCGTTATATGGATACCATGGGGATCAATAATCTAGTGTCAAAATTACGTCAGTATCAGCAATTACATGGCGAAAGATTTGCCCCTTGTGAAAGATTAGTCAAAATGGCTGATGAGGGAGCGAGTTTTTATTAGTCTAAACTAAGACTTTAAGGATTACGCATTTAACAAAGCGGCAACATGATGCCGCTTTTTCATTCTAAAGTGGCAGAGATTTGCCTGTTTTATGTACGCTGCGGAATATTTTGACTGTGGCTCAATTAAAAATCCCCATAGCTTTGAGTATTTGGCTTGGTTATAATGTGACCAAAGCTAGCATTGAACACAAAAACTTAATGCTTCGAGCTTAAGAAATGATGTTAACTGAATGAATTGTAGAGGTTTCAGTGGTATTTCTAGTGTTTATTATTTCAATCTTATCGGCGATTTATCTTGGCAATTGTGCTTTTGCTCAAGGTATGGCAGTAAAAAGATGGTCATTTGCCGGTTTGTTGATGGGCCCTCTGGCTTACCCATTGTTCAACAGTCATAAATATTTATTAACCCGTAAACTAGCGGTTAGTAATGAACAGCAACAATACTTTTAGCAAATTCCACGTATTAAAAAGGGAGCTAATGCTCCCTTTTTCTTTGCCTGTAAAATATCACTACAAGACTTAGTTCCACCATGCTTTAGCTGGGATGACCTCTAGATGCTCAAGGCCTTCAGGTAATTTAACTTTCTTACGTTGCGGCTGTGCAATTCCTAGTGCTTTTAATAAAGAGTTAAACATAATTTTATCTCCTTAAGCGATGCTTGAATTGGTGTATTTAATATAAGGGCTGCTGGCTAGTTGAGTACCCGTTTCTGAATACTTGATATATGGGCTGCTGGCTAGTTGAGTACCCGTTTCTGAATACTTGATATATGGGCTGCTAGCTAGTTGGGTACCCGTTTCTGAATACTTGATATAAGGGCTGCTAGCTAGTTGGGTACCCGTTTCTGAATACTTGATATAAGGGCTGCTAGCTAGTTGAGTACCAGTCTCTGAATACTTGATATAAGGGCTGCTAGCTAGTTGGGTACCCGTTTCTGAATACTTGATATATGGGCTGCTAGCTAGTTGGGTACTCGTTTCTGAATACTTGATATATGGGCTGCTAGCTAGTTGGGTACCAGCCTCTGAATACTTGATATACGGGCTGCTGGCTAGCTGAGTACCCGTTTCTGAATACTTGATGTAAGGGCTGCTAGCTAGTTGGGTACTCGTTTCTGAATACTTGATATATGGGCTGCTGGCTAGTTGGGTACTCGTTTCTGAATACTTGATATATGGGCTGCTAGCTAGTTGGGTACCAGCCTCTGAATACTTGATATACGGGCTGCTGGCTAGCTGAGTACCCGTTTCTGAATACTTGATGTAAGGGCTGCTAGCCAGTTGGGTACTCGTTTCTGAATACTTGATATAAGGGCTGCTAGCTAGTTGAGTACCCGTTTCTGAATACTTGATATACGGGCTACTGGCTAGTTGAGTACTCGTTTCTGAATACTTGATGTAAGGGCTGCTAGCTAGTTGAGTACTCGTTTCTGAATACTTGATATATGGGCTGCTAGCTAGTTGGGTACCCGTTTCTGAATACTTGATATAAGGGCTGCTAGCTAGTTGAGTACCAGTCTCTGAATATTTGATATAAGGGCTGCTAGCTAGTTGAGTACCCGTTTCTGAATACTTGATATACGGGCTGCTGGCTAGCTGAGTACCCGTTTCTGAATACTTGATGTAAGGGCTGCTGGCTAGCTGAGTATTAGATTCTGAATACTTGATATGACCACTTACTACTTTAGCTTTCTGGTTAGAAGTATGCAGCCCTTGATTAGAAAATACTGTTTCCGTCGTATTAATAGCAGCGTTAGAAGTTGAAGATAAAATTGCAGCTACGATAATTCCATTAATCATTGTTTAATCTCTCTATTCAGGGTTAATTAAAGTTTTAACTTTTATTTGACATCTGAATAGAGGATTGCAGTTGTTATGCCAATGTTGCTTAAATGGCGGTTTTTTTACTTTGTTTTTTTTGATTGATGTTTAATAATTCGGTGAAATCTTTTTCTGGAACAGGCTTACTAAAGATGTAGCCTTGGATTTCTTCACATTTTAAGGCTTTTAATATATTTAATTGCGCGGTTTCTTCTACACCTTCTCCGACAACAGATAAGCCCATGTTATGTGCGATAGTAATAATGCTATCGACCATTTTTAAATCACGATCTGATTTATCGATATCATCCACAAAAGATTTATCAATTTTCAAACAATGAATTGGGAAATGTTTGAGATATGAAAGCGATGAATACCCAGTACCAAAATCATCAAGGGCTAGAGTCACCCCCATTTGGGCAAGCTGATTCATTACTTTGATGGCATTATCTGGATTTTTAATAATGGTACTTTCAGTAATTTCTAGTTCAAGGTGACAAGCTGGGAGCTTTGTGAGCTCTAATACACTTAATATGCGTTGCTGTAAATCAGGTAGGGCAAACTGTCTTGAAGATAAGTTTATGGCTACACGGCCGTTAAATACACCTTGTTCGCGCCACTTCTGTGCTGCAAAGCAGGCTTTACGTAAAACCAGATCGCCAATTTCGACAATTAAACCATTTTCTTCAGCAAGTGGAATAAATTCATTTGGCGGGATGACACCAAATTCCGGATGAACTAATCTAACTAAAGCTTCCATTCCAGCAAGGCTGTCTTGTTTTAAATCGACTTTGGGTTGGTAATAGACTTCAAAGTAATCTTCTTTTAATCCTTCTCGGATCAAGTTTTCTACTTCTAATTGGCGTAGCGCATTTTTGTTTAAAGACTCTGAATAGAATTGGTAACGATTGCCACCCCCTGATTTGGCATGATACATAGCGATATCTGCTTTTCTTAATAGGGCTTGTTCATTTTGCTCATCTTCAGGGTATAAAACTATCCCGATACTTAAGCTAATAACGAGGGATTCGTTATCAACTTTAAACTCTTGTTTCAATGAGTCTATTATTCGAGAGGCGATAGCCGCACATGAACCAATATCAGGGTTATGGTCAACTAAGATGGCAAATTCATCACCGCCAAGACGATATAAACTAACGTGATTTGGAATATTTTCTTGAAGCCTACGAGCGACATCAATAAGTAACGCATCACCAGTTTGGTGGCCTAGCGAGTCGTTAATACGTTTGAAATTATCTAAATCCAATACCATTAATGTATGGTGGACGTCTTTTTTCACTAGATTGTTCAAGGTTACTTGTAAACTAGAACGGTTAGGTAGCCCGGTGAGCAAATCACTATTGGTTAATTTGCGTAGTTCTTCTTCTTCTTGCTGTTTACGACGAGTAATATCTGAGAATACCCCTACGTAATGACTGGTTTCGCCTTGTTCGTTGTATATAGCATCGACGGTGAGCTCCATTAAGAAATGGCTACCATCGCCGCGATTGGCCTCTACTTCATTACTCCAGCTGCCCTGTTGGGCCAAAGCTGCGTGAATTTGGTTAGAGTAGCTGTCAGGGTAACGAGTAAAGTTAAATAATTGTCCAAGAAATTCAGCTCGGTTTTGGGCGGTTAATTGACAACAAGCATCGTTGACTTCAACAAAATGAAATTTGTCATCTAGAATAAACATGCCTTCAGAAATGTTTTCAATTGCTCTTTCGAATAGTCTTAATTGTTCTTCGGTTTGTTTAATATTATTGATGTTTTTGATGGTACCCGTCATACGCAGCGGTTTTTCTTTGTGATCCCTTTCAACAATTTTTGCTCTATCTAGTACCCAAACCCATTTGTGTTGAAGGCTTTTAACGCGGTATGCAACTTCAAAATGATCTGTTAGCCCTTTAAAGTGGTCATTAAGGGCTGTTTTAACTCTATTTTGATCGAGGGGGTGAATATTGCTTTCTTCTCCAGGTTTTCCTGAGCGATGGCCATCTTGAGGAAACTCTAATGTTCCCCAGATATTGGATCGGTAAATTTCACCGGTTTCAATATCCCAATCCCACATTTCATCACCGCTACCCCATAGTGATAATTTTAATCTTTCTTCACTAAGGGCTATTTGTTTTTGTATTTCTCGTCTGCGTAAAATTGTCTTGGCTATGAGTAGCAATATTAATAAGCCCAATACGGTATAGGATAGTTTTGCTTCAAAAGATAAATACCAAGGCGGGGTTATAGTCACTTGTATTGATTTTGTTTCTCCTTGCTTGCCTGATAAATTATTAATAGCATAAACGTTAAAATAGTAAGTGCCAGCAGAAAGGTTAGTATAAGTTGCTGAGTTAATATTTTGAGCAGGTAACCAATCGTCATTTAACCCTTCCATTTGATAATAAAAAGTGTAATCGTCCAAAGACTTGCCTGGTGTAATAAAAGTAAAGGAGAAAGGATAGTCTGAGTATTTTAACGTTATATTTTCTTGGATGTTAATTGGTTTTGATAAGATATCTCCACCAAGTTTTTCTGTGATGTTAAAAACCTGGAAATCGGTCAGAGCAACTTTTGATGGGATTTCACTAATGATTTCATTATATATTTTTTGAGGGTTGATAATACTTATTCCACTTGAACCAGTAAAAAGCATATCATCCCCAGTAATTATTGAACCTTGAGAGTTATAATCATTTTGCGCGCCATTTTTATTTGATATTGAGGTATTTTTTAGGTTTATTTTGTTAGTGATATTTATTTCTGTATCCGAAGCCGAGACAATAAAACTATCTAAGATTTCAATTGAGTAAACTATTTTGTTATTTTGGAATATTTTTTGTAAACTTAAGTCTTTAGTTGAAAGCTTTAAAAGTGAATTTATTGTACCGAATAGTATGTGATCTCCATCTAAGGCAAGGCTCATTACCATATTTTTATCATATACTTTATCTTTGTTCTTACCCGTGATTCTGAACAAACCACCTTGGGTAGCAGCCCAAAATGTATCATTTTCCCTTAGTACTTGAAATACCGGATAACGCTCACCTGTGGTTATAGTTTGAATTAAATTATCATTTTTTAAAATTAGTATTTTTCCATCAATGGTTGATGCATAAACCAACTTCCTTGCTTTATCAACTGTTACATAGATTACTTGTTCATCAGATAGTTTTATTGTCGTTAATGAGTTTAAATCAACTTTAGTCAATCCATTGATGTTACCGATGTACAAATTGTCATCTAATAATTCAATAGATTTTGGTCCTTGTATATTGTTCAGTTTTATAGTCGATTTTTCTTTTAAATTATTATCTAATATTTTTACTTCAGAATTGCCAGTTGCAATAAAAATACTATTCTCATTTGCTGTTATTGACCAAGTATTTCCATTGATTTTTTTAGAGGTCTTTATTAGATTCTTATTTCTATCGATTTTTATTAGTCCGATATTAACGTCTGCAACAAAAATAGATGATTTTGTTTCTGTTATGATCGGTCTTGTTATTGAAGTGTTGGCAGTAATATAACCGATATTTTTTATTTTTTTATTTTTTGAAACGGTGACGAGATTTGAATTGATTATTGATGTTATACTATCGTTTCTTTTTGATTGTTCCAAATACATGAGTTGATGATTTGAAAACTTCATCTTTAGGTTGTTTTTGAAACTATAAAGACCATTTGGAGATGATATAATAAGCTCATTGTTTAAAAGTCCAATATCATTTGAATTGTGCTCTATGATAGATAAATTGTTTTTTGATAGTTTAAATACTAAGCCATTATAATTTCTGATAAAAAAATCATCATCAATTTTAATTATTCGTTTTACTTCTTGTAATATTTTACTTTCATAACTCCAAATAACCCGAGTTAATTGCTCATTTAAAATGATGATTCTATTATTAAGACCAAGCGCGATACCTTCTGGTAGATGTGCAAGGTGCCAAATCGATTCATCAATAATCTTACCATCTATTACGATGGGGATAAATTTTTCTGAATTTTCATCAAAAACAGCTAAGCCTTTATCAGTGCCAACAATAAGCCTATTTTTTTCATCAATAAGCAGTGTTTTTACAAATGAGCTGGGCAAGTTTGTATTGTTATTTTCTGCATAGAAATGCTTAAAATTGACTCCGTCAAATCGATTAAGTCCGTTTACTGTACCGACCCATATATAACCTTGGTGGTCTTCGACAATACTTGTCACATTCGGTTGTGATAAGCCATTATCGACAGTAAAGGTTTCAATGTTAAGGTTCAACTCATAATCATTACTTTCAATAGCAAAAGCCGAAGACGAAATGCTTTGAAGAATAAAAAATGCGCATATTAAGAATGGTCTAATCATTGACATATTAAGGATACTTTTGTCTGCTGCAATTGATAATTATTTACAATAAAGTACCACTTTTTCAGAAAGTTAAGCCTTTGTCAAAAAATGGTTGATTTCTAAGGTTGTGAATGATCAGTATAGTGTTTTCTTTGTAGGGCATATAGTGTTTATTTAGTGTTATTTATTTCATAATTATCTAATTTTAACGTTTTTATAGCGTATTCCACTGGGTTGCTGTATTTATGCGCAGTTTAGTAAAGTAGTAACAATTAATTATGTGATTAAGTTACGGGTGAAAAATATTACGTTTCTCAAAAATTAAACTTCTCTGCTTGCTGCTTAAAGCCTTTCAAGTCTGTTATCACTTGAGTGTTAGCAATAGGCTCAAGTTGTTGATGCTGCTCTCCAACATTAAATAACACTAATCGGTCACTGTGCTTTGAGCGCATATTTTCTACGATAAACTTAATCAAATCAGCGCGGGTGAGCTTTTTAATTTCCTCTATTACTTTTTCCCTTTGATTAAATTCATAATCACGATTACCAAGACAGACCCAGTAGCGTTGGCTTCGGCTTTTCAAACTAGCATCTTTTTCTGAAATTTGGTTGATCAAACCTTGCTTAGTAGCTTCCCACTGCCCCTTGGTTATCTGCATGACTGCATAGTTAAAGTCCGCGATAAATTCATCGATGGCTTCAAGAAGCTTTCGTGGCGCAGTTGTGGGTGATTGGATGTAGAAAATCATCCCCGGGTGTCGATTTAAAGGTAAATAGCCCGTTCCGACCATATAGCCAAGTTGTTTTTCTGTTCTGAGTTCATGGAAAAATGTCGAAGACATCGTATGATTTAATAAACTAAACAGCCCAATTTGATGGGGAGTTGTTTGTTTTGATTGGTAGTAAATAATGATCGCGCTGTCTTGATGCTCAATGTTGAGTTCGCGCATTAACATGCCGCGATTAGACAGATTAATGAGTTCGCGACTAGATTCGTTACTGGGCTTTGTTACCAATGACAGAACCTGTTTTAAGCGTCTCGCCAGTTGCTGGGCTTCACTCGCTAACCAGTCACCATAGACTAAACCTTCAACATAAATTTTTTCATAAAATGCCCCTACGTGTTCATGTAATTCATCTAGTGTCACTTCCTCTAGCATTTCTGCCATTCTAGTGGGCTCGTAAGAGCGTTTCTGCAGTGTCACAGTCAAGCTAGTGAAGAGCTGCGCGATGGGTTTGGCTTGGGCTGCGTTAGTCCAACTGCGGATAAGCTGCTTTTTGATAAGCTTAAACCTATCTTGGGTAAAGTTTCGCTCTCTGGCTTTTTCAATTACTAAAGCTAATAGCGTTTCTTGATTACCGGTAAAGCCGGTTAGATGCAGTGTTATTCCACCTTGATGAGGGTAAATATTATAATTTAGTCCTGCTACTTCAGCCTGATAAGTGGCTTCAGCGAGGTAATCTAGCACCATCTCAACATACAGTCTTGTTAACGCGGCATGCTTTGGGGTGGGGCTAGCTTGATCTGAGTCCAAGGATAAATATAAATGTCCTTTGGGTACGTTAAACTCATCATCTTTACGATGCCAAAAACGGTAACCTTCATCTTCAGCCACAATGGTCGGCACAGCACTGGTACTTAGTTCACTTCTAGCTTGTGGGTCGTCAACGATAAAAGGATTTTTAAGGGGTAATTTTAGTTCTTTTCTTGGTTTTACCTGCTGCCAATGGGCCACTTTTTCTTTTGAGATCTCCTCAATAGAGTAAGGGGTAAAATACCATTGCGCCTGAGTGTCAGTACTTACTTCCTTTGAGAGTAACTGAGTACGCATGTTGTTAGGATTAAAATAATGAAGTAACTCAAGAGTTTCTGTCTCAATAAGTTTATCCATTCGGTAATCACCGTAAACCACATCTTCAACATCATAGTGCTGCATGTTGATACTAAGGTGGCTGGCAAGATCTAGATTTTTGATTTGTTCTTGAAATTTAAAGGCTGTAGATAACAGGCTTGCTCTTTCTTGATAACGCCAAGGCTCAATGCCTGACTCTTTAATTAATTCAAGGTATTCAAATGTGCAGGTTACGATTTCATCAACTTGCGTTAAACCTTTGTCGGTTAGCTGGATACTGATGCTGTAATCTTTGAAGTTGTAACCACTGACCCCACCACCTGCCGATAAATTATTGGCTAGACCATGCTCTTTTAAATATGACAGTAAACTACCAGGACTTTCATTGCCTAATAAGTGACTAATGAAAGTCAGTGGTTTGGTTTTATAAAAAGGTTCCATGCTAGGCAGGGCAAAACTAATATTGAGCCTCTTTTGCTCTTTTACTGGCATGATATTAATTTTTTTTAGTAATAACTCTTGGCTTAAATAAGGGGTGTCAGGGTAGCTCTTTATTATCTTTTTATTATTAATAGCACTGAAATATTGTTGTACTTTTTCAGCTTGCTGGTCTAACGATAGCGGCGATATTAGGCATAATGTCATAATGTTGGCGCTGTATTTTTCTTGATAGAAATCCAGTAATTCTTGGCGCACATCAGCTTCGTCGCCTGCTAAGGTTTGCAGATTGCCCACTGAAAATTTACTGAATGGATGTGCTGGATTGATTGATTCTTTTTGTACTTGGTAAACCCGTCTAATATCGTCTTTAAGCTTTAAACTGTATTCAGAATCAATGGCATGCCTTTCTCTATCAACGAGTTCTAAGTCAAATTTAGGAGCGATAAAAAATTGACTAAATCGGTCTAAAGATTCTTCAAATTGCTCAGCATCAATACTATAGAAAAAATTAGTTTGTTCAGTGCCTGTCCAAGCGTTGTTGGTACCACCATGGTGATTGATAAACTGATGATATTCACCAGAATCTGGATACTTTTCAGTGCCTAAAAACAGCATATGCTCTAAAAAGTGCGCCATGCCGGGTCGTGAAGTGGGGTCGTCAAAGTGACCCACAGATACGGTCATGGACGCTGCCGCATGGGTAGCCTTGGTATCTTCAACTAATAACACCCGCAATGCATTTTCCAAAACCATATATTGGTATTGGCGATGATCATTTGGGCTTTTCACTATTTCAGGCTGTGTAGTGTCTGGTTTTATGGTCAAGATAATGCTCCAGATGAGAAGGCACTGTATAACGACTTGAGTAACTACTTGGGTTCTTTGTTGCTCACTTTGCAACTATTAAAAAAGTAGTTTGAATATATATAGTGATATTGTTAGCGGTTTTTAGCAACTTTTAGTCACACTGTTGAAAGAGTTTAATAGCTTTTCAGAATAATACGCATAAAATTCATAGAAACATCGACTAAAGACTAATTAATTTTACTTCATAGTTTCTTTGTGGATGAATTATTTAAGGCTACAATTAGCCAATAAACACTATAATAATGAGTAGCGAGAGAAGTATGCAGCTATTTTTAATGCGCCATGGCGAAGCAAGTTTTGACGCCCCATCTGATAGAGAGCGTATGTTATCTCAAGTTGGGCGTAATCAATCAAATACCATGGCCAATTGGTTAACGCAGAAAGTAAACAGTGTCGATTTAGTGATAGTAAGTCCTTACCTAAGGGCACAACAAACATGGCAAGAAGTGGCTAAACATCTACCGGAACCAAACAAATGGTTAGTGTTAGATGATATAACGCCTTCTGGCAGCCCTCAAATCGCTGTTGATGCTATTTTAGCTTATGCTGAACATTACAATGCTCAAAAGGTGTTAGTTATCGCTCACATGCCTATTCTAGGTTATATGGTCAGTGAGTTAGTTGCAGGTATGGAGCCTCCGATATTTGCTACATCGGCTATTGTATCGATTGATAAAAACGAACACGGTTTTCATTTTGAGCTAATGCAAACCCCAACTCAAATAAGCGCTTAAGTTCTTCCAATGAGTGATTGGTAACTGCAGTTATTGAATCTTGGTTGAGTATTTAATATAAAAGAGCCTTTTAAGGCTCTTTTTAGTTTTGGCTCAAGATAATTATTTAAATGCTTGTCGTTATTAACTGTAAATAGCCGCTATCTTCTATGGGGATGCTCACCAATATCAATCAATACCAGTAGCGCAGCATCAGCGCCCCATTCTTTGGTGGCTTGATGAAAGGCTTTGACTTTTGGGTGTTGAGCCAGCCACATGGGTAATTGCTGTTTTAAAATCCCTGAGCCATAGCCGTGCATGACGCAGCAACAGATAACATGCTGTTTCACACAGGCTTGTATTAAGGCTGCAAGCTCAAGTTTAGCTTCAGCTTGTCGCATGCCGTGCAAATCAAGTAACAAGTCAGGTTGGTAATCACCACGGCGAAGTCGTTTTAATTCAATCTTTTCAACACCATCGTTTAACCAGCGCATCGGCCCTTCAACGGGGAGTAACGGCTGATAGTTATCTGAAAAATAACTGTCGGCATAAACCTGCTGTTCTTTGATTTCGACTTGTTGTTTAGTTTTGACTGACTGTTTAAAATGATGCTTATCTTGGTTTAATGGCCTAATACCATCCAAGTGCTCTGAAAACAGTGCAAAGTCAGGGTTATTTTCTTTATTCATGCTGCTATTGTATTGAATTCTAGGTCATCTTAATAGACTTCAGTTACAATGTGCGGGAACAATTTTTCAGGAGCGATGTTTTGGATAAAATCTTTGTAGATGAAGCTGTCACCGAATTAAGAACCGTTGGCGATATGTTACGTTGGGCCGTTAGCCGTTTTAACGATGCCAACATTTATTATGGTCACGGAACTGATAATGCTTGGGACGAAGCGATTGCTTTGGTTTTTTACGCACTGCACCTTCCTGAAGAAATCGGCCAGCAAGTGGTTCATGCCAATTTAACCAGCAGTGAAAAGCATAAAATAGTGGAATTAATTATTCGCCGTGTTCGTGAGCGTCTACCTGTTCCATATTTGACTAATAAAGCACGCTTTGCTGATTTAGAGTTTTATGTTGATGAACGTGTGTTAGTACCACGTTCTCCAATTGCTGAAATGATCAACAATAATTTCAGCCCTTGGCTTTATAACAAGCCAGTTCATCGTGTGATGGATTTATGTACCGGCAGTGGCTGCATCGCAATTGCGTGTGCCTATGCATTTGAAGATGCAGAAGTCGATGCATTAGATATCAGTGAAGATGCACTTGAAGTTGCTCAAATTAATATTGAATCCTTAGACGTGCTAGATCGTGTTTTCCCTATTCAGTCAAATATGTTTTCTGCTATCCCAAAAGGGCCGCAGTACGATTTGATCGTATCTAATCCACCATACGTAGATGAAGAAGATATTGGCGATATGCCAGATGAATATCATCATGAGCCTGCCATTGGGCTGGCATCGGGTCGTGATGGTTTAGATTTAACCAAGCGTATTTTAGCTAATGCATCAGACTACCTAACAAAAGATGGTCTGTTAGTGGTTGAAGTGGGTAACTCAATGGTGCATTTAATTGAGCAGTTCCCAGACGTACCATTTACATGGGTTGAGTTTGAACATGGCGGCGACGGCGTGTTTGTATTGACTTATGATCAGCTAGTTGAAAATGAATCACTTTTCGCCATCTACAAAGATAGTGAATAATAGGGATAGTGAATAATAGCTATTAGCATAAAATTTAGCTGAGGTAATCAGAACGCATGTCAGGAAATAGTATTGGTCAAAACTTTGTAGTGACTACCTTTGGAGAAAGTCACGGTGTCGCGTTAGGTTGTATTATTGACGGTTGCCCTCCAGGGCTTGAGTTAACCGTTGAAGATATGCAGCATGATCTCGATCGTCGCCGCCCTGGGACATCTCGTTATACCACCGCGCGTCGCGAAGCTGATGAAGTTCGTATTTTGTCAGGGGTATTTGAAGATAAAACTACCGGTACATCGATTGGCTTATTGATTGAAAATACCGATCAACGTAGCCAAGATTACTCAAATATTAAAGACTTATTCCGTCCTGGTCATGCTGATTACACTTACCAGCAAAAATATGGCTTGCGTGATTATCGTGGTGGTGGACGTTCATCAGCGCGTGAAACGGCGATGCGAGTTGCTGCTGGCGCTGTAGCTAAAAAATATTTAAAGCAAGTACATGGTATTGAAATCCATGGTTACATGTCTCAGCTAGGTCCTATCTGCGCTGAATCAGTTGATTTAAATGAAGTTGAGCAAAATGCCTTTTTCTTCCCTGATGCCAGTAAGCTTGAGCAACTAGACGAATACATGCGCGATTTGAAAAAATCAGGCGATTCTATCGGTGCCAAAATTACCGTGGCAGCTACAGGTGTTCCTGTTGGTTTAGGCGAGCCAGTATTTGACCGTTTAGATGCCGATATTGCTCATGCGTTAATGGGTATCAATGCGGTTAAAGGCGTTGAAATTGGTGATGGCTTTGGTGTGGTAACCCAAAAAGGCTCAGAAGGACGTGATTTAATGTCGCCAGCAGGATTTGAGTCTAACCATGCGGGCGGAGTACTTGGCGGTATTTCTTCTGGTCAGCCTGTTGTTGCGCATATTGCATTAAAACCAACTTCTAGTATTTCAGTACCTGGTCAAAGTATGACTGCTCAAGGTACCACAGCAGATGTGGTCACTAAAGGTCGTCATGATCCATGTGTTGGTATTCGTGCTGTACCGATTGCCGAAGCCATGCTGGCTATCGTATTGATGGATCACTTACTTCGTCATCGCGCGCAAAATCAGGACGTGGTTTCCCAAACCCCTGTCATCGGAATGAAGTAATGCCTAATTTGTTAAGCACTGAGCCAAAAGCAGTTTGGCTCAGTGCTTGTTATTTCTTTTTCTTTTCCATCCTCGGTTTAATGGTTCCTTATCTCGGTGTGTTTTTCGATAACCGAGGCTACAATGCGCAAGAAATTGGTTTTCTCATGGCAATACTCATGGGAACACGCATCATTGCACCTAACGTTTGGGCGTTTGTCGCTGATAGAACGGGCATGCGCAGTGAGTTAGTTAAGTTTGGATCAGCTGCCGCGGCGATAACTTACATCAGTTTTTTCTTTGATGCTGGTGTGGTTTACCTTGCCATTAGCTTGTTTATCTATACCTTTTTTTGGAATGCAATTCTCGCTCAGTTAGAAGTGATTACCCTTGAAAGTTTGGGTGATGAAGCGCATCGCTATGGCGCGATTCGAAGCTGGGGCAGTGTCGGTTACATTTGTTTAGTGGTGGCTGGTGGCTTTGCTATCAGCCAGTTTGGCGCTGACATATTGCCCTCAATTGGCATGCTGTTATTCATCGGTATGTTTTTGTGTTCCTTGGCGTTGCCTGCTAATCGAGTCAAAGTTGCTGACGCATCTTTAAGGCCCCCTTTAAAAATTACCGCGCCTATATTTTGGTTTTTAGTCTCAGCCTTATTATTACAGATGAGTGTTGGGCCATTTTATGGCTTCTTCGTACTTTACCTAAAGCAAGCGGGTTACTCTGAAGCGAGCGCGGGGTTATTTGTCGCTTTTGGTGTTGTGGTCGAGATCTTAATGTTCATGCTAGCACCAAGGTTACTGGGTCGGTTTGGGGTTAAATTATTACTGCTACTCAGTGTGGCATTAACGGCTGTTCGTTGGTTGTTGTTAGCTTATGGGGTTGATAGCATCTTAATTTTATCCATTAGCCAAGCGCTGCATGCCTTTACTTTTGGTTTAACCCATGCGGCTTCTATTCAGTTTATTCATCGTAATTTTGATATTGCCCATCGCAGCAAAGGCCAAGCCATGTACGCCAGTATCAGCTTTGGTTTTGGTGGCGCGCTCGGTATTTGGATAAGCGGGCTTATTTGGGGTGATGGTTCTGGCTCTACCAATACTTGGATTTTTGCCGCTATGTGTGCATTTTTATCTATGCTTGCCGTTATGGCCATTTCAGAGAAAAAAAAGGACGTTATTTCGTGAAGCGTTTTCGTTTAGGTTTGATTATCAATCCGCTTGCTGGATTAGGTGGTAGTGTCGGGTTAAAAGGCTCTGACGGTGTTGCGGCGCAAGCTATTGCAAAAGGCGCTGAGCCCAAAGCGCAGCTTAGAATGCAACAAGCTTTAGAGGTTGTGCTGCCATTTAAAGATCAAATCGATATTATTACCGCATCCGGCGCGATGGGGCATGATTTAGCCCAACAGCTTGGGTTTAATACTGAGTGCGTTTATCAGTCTGCGAATATAACCGAAGCTAAAGACACTCAATCAGCCGTTAAAGCACTGAACAATGAATCGTTAGATTTACTGTTATTTGCCGGTGGTGACGGCACTGCCAGAGATATTTATAGTGTCATTGAGCAAGATGATACTGCGCTTTTACCTGTGTTAGGTGTGCCTGCTGGGGTTAAGATTCACTCTGGGGTGTATGCGATTACCCCCCATGCTGCCGGTGTTGTGGTTGAAATGCTGTTAAAACGTGAATTGGTGAGCTTGATGGACGCTGACGTGATGGATATTGATGAAGTGGCGTTTAGGCAAGGTGTGGTAAAAGCTAAACGATACGGTGAAATGCAGGTGCCTGCAGAGCCACGTTATATTCAAGCGGTAAAAATGGGCGGCAAGGAAGTCGATGAACTGGTGTTAGCTGATATCGCAGCTGATGTGATTAGTCAGATGGAAGATGAGCTGTATATCATAGGCAGTGGCTCTACTGTTGCTGCGTTAATGGAAGACCTCAATATCGATAACACCTTATTAGGTGTTGATGTGATTCATGATCAAACCTTAGTAGCCAGTGATGTTACTGCTAAACAGTTAATTGAGCTTACTCAGCATAAACCCACAAAACTGGTTATTACCCTCATTGGCGGTCAAGGCCACATATTAGGTCGAGGTAATCAGCAGTTGTCTCCAGAGCTAATAAAACAAGTTGGTAAAGACAATATTATTATCCTTGCTACAAAAACTAAGTTAAAAGCACTTGAAGGCAGGCCATTAATTGTGGATAGTGGCGACCCAGAATTAGATAGAGAGCTTACGGGCTATTATAAAATTGTTACTGGATACCACGATTACGTGATGTACCAAGTGGCAAATCCAGATTTATCGGAGAGCTAAACCATGTTAGAAAAATATGATGCTGCATTAGAGTCATGGATTGAAAGTAACGTTGCCCATGGCGATGATGATGCGTTATTTGCCAGTGGTTATTTGCAAGGCCATATCGCTGTTGTATTGTCACAGCTTGAGCAAGAGCAGACTTCTGGCATCGATGCATTAGATGATAAAATGGTCGATTGTTTAGCGCTAGCAAACGATGAACTAGATGAAGCAGATTTCAGTCTAGTCAAGGCTGCATGGTTACAGCTTCGTCAAATTATTAGCGACATTAAATAATCTATGACTAAGCAAACTGTTTCAATTGGGCTTGTTAACCCAAAAACACCAGTAAATGTTGGCGGCATTATGCGCGCTGCTGGCTGTTACCGAGCTAATTCGGTTTTTTACACTGGTAATCGTTATGCATTGGCGGCACGTTCTGGTGAAGCGCAATATGACATCGATACCAAAAATGCGGCCGCTACTATTCCGCTCACCGCTGTTGAGTCTTTACTTGAGCAAGTGCCACAAGGCGCAAAAATCATTTGTGTTGATCTAGTGGTTGGCGCAACGCCGCTGCCTTTGTTTGAGCACCCGCAAGATGCATTTTATATTTTTGGCCCTGAAGATGGCACCATACCCCAGCAAATTATCGATGCCGCGGATGATGTGGTTTATGTGCCAACGGTCGGTTGTATGAACTTAGCTGCGTCAGTGAATGTATTGCTTTATGACCGCTTATCAAAAAGCACTCAAATAGCGGCAGACGATGAATTAATTCGTGAAAGTCGCGACAATAATAATCGTACCAAAGTCAAAACTTGGCTAAAAAAGTAAACGGTTAATTGGTTCAGCGTTAATCGCCTGGTAATAACTAAAGCTCAATAAGATAATGTCCTATTGAGCTTTTTTATGCCTGATTTTTAGATGCTTAAGTGGCTATTTGTTGTATTTGTTCAAAAAAGAGCTTAAATATTCCAAGCCACTTTTTTGTGTTGCTACTTGTGTTGTTACTTGTGTTGCTACTTGAGTTTCTGCTTGTGCATAGGCTCGAGTTAGCTCAGCTTGTAAGCAGTGATAAATTGCAGTTTCATGTTCTGCTATAAGTTCAAATGTCGGTGCTAATTGACGGCTCTCTTGACCATCTTGAAGCTGACATTGCTGTAACCATTGTCGATATTTTACTTCATAAGGTTCAACCCATTGGCTTAAGGTCTGCATTAATTCAAGCCAAGGTAAGTCGCTCCACTTTTTGGCATCGTCATCGCCTTGTGCGGTTAATTCAGCGGTTTTAAACACATATTTTTGAGGTTGTTTCAAAAGATGCTGTAGTAATAACTCTGCGGTAACCGTTTCTACTTCCACTAACGCCTTTCAGAGCTTATTTTGCTCATCATTATCGTCAACATTTTCAAAGTAACTAAAAAATGCAATGCCGTAAATCTCGCCTTCGTAAGCTTGATGGATTAGATGATTCATTGTTATCTCTGTCGATTGAATTAAAACGCTCAATTAGCTTAACGCTTTACCTTTGAGTAACTTTCTTAACCACATTCGATTGGGGTTAAGCATTGCCAGCATTTCATAGCTAAGTGGTGGCGTGTGATTGCATATCATTGCCGCTAATGCCTCTGCAGCTAAAGGCCCAGAACTTAGGCCTCTTGAGCCTAGTCCTCCCAAAATGAATAAATTGTCATAGCTTGGTGCTTGGTGTTGCTGCCAAAACTTTCGGCTAGCGGGACTATGCTGATGTTGCTCTAATGGCTGCTGATTATATTGGGCATAAATGGCTTCAACATTAGGGGCGAGTCCCATCATAGGGCAATGATCACGAGTAACCATTCTAACGCCCACTCTGGCGCTGGCAGCTGATACATCAATATCGCACAGCCAGTTACGCTCAGGAAAACTCTGATGCATTTTTTGGGCATTTTCTAATTGCTCAGTGGGACTGTAATCTACATTATCGGGCGACTTTACATAGCTTGCCCCAACACAGTGGCGCTGATTATTACTGGGAGTGAGATAGCCGTGGGCGCAAATCACCGTATCAAGTTGAGCCAGTTCACCTTGGCTGGGTATATGGCTCACTTGGCCACGAAAGCCTGTGACCTGTAATAATTTAGTTTGTTTAAAATCAGTTAATTGAGCCCCTGAAGCGATGACGACTTTACCATGCCTAAAGCTATCATGTTGCTCGTTGTCATGACTGACGTTAAGTTGCCAGTAAGCACTCTGAGAGGGTACTTTGCCATCTTGTGTTAAGTCAATGTCGTGCTCAAGGCTGTTAACCCGTTCAGGACTGTTAACTCGCTCAAGGCTGCTAACGCGCTCAAGGCTGTTAATTTTAGTGTTGAGCTTAATTATTAATTTACAGCCATTTTTTTCTGCAACTGAAGTGGCATGAGCAATGGCTGCCTGAGCAAATTCAAAAGGGCAGATCCAACCAGCCCAAGGATAGTAAAAGCCATTTTTGTTGATGTCGATTTTTGCCAGTTGATTGGCTTGCTCAGCGTTAACACTGAAAGCAATTTCTTTTGGCCACTGCTGACCAAGCATAATTTTATTCAGTCTGGCATCACTGCGCTCATCAAACCCAGTTTGCAGTACACCACAAAATTGATGGTCAATCTGGTGACCTAACGCTGTTAATTGCTGCAACCTACGGCGACTGAATAAAAAAGCTTGTTGAAAGTACTGACTCATCAGGTTGTTATCAGGAGTGAGTAGGGGATAAATAGCGCCTTGCTTATTACCCGATGCGCCATCAGCCAATTGGTTATCTTTGCAATAAATGGTGACACTCTGCCCACGTTCAATCAGTGATAACGCCAAATAGGCTGCAGCTATACCGCCACCAATAATGGCGATAGTGTCGTCACTGCTTTGATGATGTTCACTGCAAGGGCTCAAGCAATAGGCGTAATGGCTATCAGTACTGCGGCGCAGCGCTTGGCGCTCTTGTAAGGCAATAGAATCGTGTTTTTGAGTATCAGGTTGACATTCACTTTTCTGGTTAAAAATATTATTTACGCCAAAACCGCTTCTGCTGGCTAATAGGTTAAGTTGTTTAAAGCGCGTTGCGTTATCATTGTCACTGGCAGAGTCAAAATAGTGAATATTGGCTGTATCTTCACTCAGTCTGCCCATTTGCCACAGTAACTTTTCACTAAGGTATTGATCTATATATTGGCTTGTAATCGTATGAGGTAAGCAATGCCAGTTTGATATCAACATTTTTTCGGCGTTGGGAATACCTTGGCAATTTTCTAACAATGAACCGAAATACAGATCAACAGTGAATAAACCTTTGGCTAACACCAATCTTTGGCAACCAGATATTTTGGCGATACAAGCTTGCTGAAGGACTAAGGCTAATTCATAAAATGGATCTTGTTTATCAAGATGTTGATGTAAAAAGCCTAATTCAGCTGAATTTATAGGATTAGGTTCAAATATGCTGAGCAGTGTTTTTTGGTTTTTTGTTAGAGATAACTGCCATAGTGACATGAGCTCCATACCAATACCGAAGCCTATTTGAGCAATCGATAAGGTTTTATTTGAGACTGCTGCATCAGACAGGACAGTTTGATGATAATGCCTTATGCTAGAGGCATAATCAGGATTTTGACAGTAACTACTTGGATATTTGGCCGAAAATGTTGCACAATCTCGGTCTATAAAAAGGAAGTCAGTGGTTAATTTGGTCAAAGTTCGTTACTCAAAATGATTCAATTGAGATTATTTTACCTGTGTTTGCTGAAAGCTGACCACTTTATTCATCTAAAGCGGATATCATTGCCACAGCAAAATTAGGTACTGACATGTACAAAATGGATAGCATAAAATGAAAAGAGTCGTAATTACAGGTTTAGGTGTTGTTTCTAGCATCGGTAATAACAAGCAAGAAGTGACAGAGTCATTGAAAGCTGGACGTAGTGGTATCACCCATTCAGATCAATTTGAAGAAATGAAATTACGTAGTCATGTTTGGGGGGATATCAAATTAAACCCTGCTGAGCATATTGACCGTAAGGCATTACGCTTCATGGGAGACGCAGCAGCTTACGCTTATATTGCAATGCAAGAAGCAATCAGTGATGCTAATTTGACAGAAGAGCAGTATTCTCACCATCGCGTGGGTTTAGTGGTCGGTACTGGCGGCGCATCATCTAAAAATCAAGTACAAGCAGCTGACACCTTACGTGAAAAAAGCGTAAAACGTGTTGGCCCTTATATTGTACCGCGCATTATGGCCAGTACGGCGAGTGCTTGTTTAGCGACCCCATTTAAAATTAAAGGTATGAATTATTCAATTAGTTCTGCTTGTGCAACTTCAGCACATTGTATTGGCCATGCAGCTGAGCTTATTCAAATGGGTAAGCAAGATATGGTATTTGCTGGTGGTGCAGAAGAACTAGATTGGACCCTAACCATGGGCTTCGATGCTATGGGGGCATTGTCAACTAAGTATAATGACACGCCTGAAAAGGCTTCACGTACTTACGATGCTGACCGTGATGGTTTTGTTATCTCTGGTGGCGGCGGGATTGTTGTCGTTGAAGAGTTAGAGCATGCATTAGCTCGTGGCGCAAAAATCTATGCGGAAATCATTGGTTATGGCGCATCTTCTGATGGCTACGACATGGTTGCACCGTCAGGTGAAGGTGCTGTGCGTTGTATGCAAATGGCGCTAGCTGATGTTGATACCCCAATTGATTATATCAATACTCATGGTACTTCAACCCCAGTTGGTGATGTGCGTGAGCTTGAAGCTTTGCGTGAGGTTTTTCCGACAGACATGCCTCCAGTTGCATCAACTAAATCATTGACTGGCCATGCATTAGGTGCAGCCGGTGTTCACGAGGCCATTTATAGCTTAGTGATGATGGAAGATAGCTTTATTGCACCAAGTATCAATATCGATACCTTGGATGAACAAGCCGTTGGTATTCCTTTAGTCACTGAGTATCGTGATGCAAAGCTAACGACTGTGATGAGCAACAGCTTTGGCTTTGGTGGCACTAATGCCACTTTGGTTATGCGCAAGTATAAATAAGCTTAGACAGCGACTTTATTAGTCGTTCGTATAAAGTAATCAAAGCCTTCTAGTCGACAGACTAGAAGGTTTTTTTGTGTTTTTTGACCTTTAAAGCAGATTAAAACTATTTTTACACATAGCTAATCAATGCGGCTCGAAAACAATATTTCTAATTCATTGATACCTATGCATTCTAATAACTTGATAGAATAAGCAGATAATCACAGTATTTATGGCTAATTACACTTATGAAAATCGTTGCCGATGAAAACATGCCTTATGTGGAAGCCTTATTTGGGCACCTAGGGACAATTGAGCGCGTAAATGGTCGCTCATTAGCACCAGAGCAACTGATTGATGTTGACGTGCTGCTAGTTCGTTCAGTTACTAAGGTCAATCAAGGCTTATTGTCTAAAGCAAACAAATTACTGTTTGTTGGCAGTGCCACCATAGGTACCGACCATATTGATTTAGCCTATCTTAAGCAGCGTAATATCCCGTTTACTAATGCCCCTGGATGCAATGCTACAGCGGTGGGCGAGTATGCTTTTATCGCCATGCTTGAATTGGCTAAACGCTTTAAGCAGCCAATAAAAAATAAAGTTGTTGGCATTGTCGGTGCGGGTAATACCGGTTCAGCATTAGAAAAGTGCCTAAACGCTTATGGCATGAAAGTACTGTTATGTGATCCTATTTTAGAAAAAAGTGCTGCGGATGAACGCCAGTTCGTGTCATTAGATACCATAATCGAGCAAGCCGACATCATCAGTTTACATGTGCCAATTACCAAAGAAGGCGCAGATAAAACCTGGTATTTATTCGATGAAGCTCGATTACTGCAGCTAAGAGAAAATACCTGGTTATTAAATTGCTGCAGAGGTGAGGTCATTGATAACCGAGCCTTGATAAAAGTTAAGCGTCTACGTGACGATTTAAAACTGGTTTTAGATGTATGGGAAGGTGAGCCACACCCAATGGCTGAGCTGGTGCCGTTAGCTGAATTTGCGACTCCTCACATTGCTGGATATAGCTTAGAAGGCAAAGCTCGGGGCACCTTTATGTTGTTTGAAAAATTGTGTGACATCCTAAAGTTGCCCCATGAGAAATCAGTATCGAGCCTGTTACCGTCATTTTTTATTAATCAATTATCCGTGGCAGAGCAACCGACAGAAAGTCAGTTACTTACCCTTGCTAGACAGGTTTATAACCTCAAAGATGATGACGAATTATTTAGAAAAACCTTTCTAAATCACAATGGCTTCGATCATATGAGAAAAAATCACACTCATCGACGTGAATTTAGTGCATTGTCGCTAGTCAACACGGGTGCTTGTAAGGTAAATTGGGTCTATAAATTAGGTTTTTCAGGAGTCGAGCGTTAATTATGTCACAGGAATTTAATGTTGTTGTTTTAGGTGCGTCGGGCGCAGTGGGTCAAACTATGATTGAGATCCTTGAAGAGCGGAACTTTCCGGTTGCAAACTTATACCCATTAGCCAGTAGCCGCAGTGCAGGTGAAACCGTTAGCTTTAATGGTAAACAAGTCGAAATTCTAGATGTGGATACGTTCGATTGGAGCACGGCTCAAATTGGATTCTTCTCCGCAGGTGGTGACGTCTCAGCTAAGTGGGCCCCGATTGCTGCAGAGCATGGCTGTGTGGTGATTGATAACACCTCACATTTTCGTTATGACATCGATGTGCCATTAGTGGTACCAGAAGTTAATCCGCAGGCCATCGCAGACTTCCGTAATCGTAATATCATTGCTAATCCTAACTGTTCAACCATTCAAATGTTAGTGGCGCTAAAGCCTATTTATGATGCATTTGGTATTTCACGTATTAACGTGGCAACTTACCAGTCTGTATCAGGTTCAGGTAAGCAAGCTATTGAAGAATTAGCGGGTCAGACGGCCAAACTACTTCAAGGTTTACCAGCTGAAAATAAAGTATACCCAAAGCAAATTGCTTTTAACGTATTACCGCAAATTGATGTGTTTATGGACAATGGTTACACCAAAGAAGAAATGAAAATGGTGTGGGAAACGCAAAAGATTTTTGGTGATCACGATATCGTGGTTAATCCAACAGCGGTGCGTGTTCCGGTTTTTTATGGTCACTCAGAAGCAGTGCACCTTGAAACTCGCCAACCTGTTGAAGCAGAAGAAGTAAAAGCCGTCCTACGTGATGCTGAAGGTATCGTGTTATTTGAAAATGATGAAGATTATCCAACGGTAGTGACAGACTCTGCAGGTACCGATCCAGTATTTGTTGGCCGTGTGAGAAAAGATATTTCTCATGATTACGGTATAAATTTATGGGTGACTGCCGATAACATCCGTAAAGGTGCTGCTTTAAACAGTGTTCAAATAGCCGAAGTCTTGATTAGAGATTATTATTAATACGATAATATCCCTATAAATAGAGCTATTTAGATTAAAAAGCCTGCAGCCTGCAGGCTTTTTTCATTTTAGCGTGGTTCACAGTAGCAGGGTAATTAAATCTGGTTTATAGTCTTATGAATACTAAAACTAATAAATACAATTGCCTAAAGCCAGTTGTCATGATGACAACCCCATAGCGCTCAAAGGAAAGATTGATGATTCTTCGTACTGCTTATTTTGTTGGCATAATGGCCTGTGCTTTGGCCGCTGTTTCTGCTTCTTCTACGGTTGAGCCTGTCCATGCTCAGACGCTAAAAATTACCGGCCCCAACGGCGAAGTCAATTCTATCGTTGCCCGTCAATATGGTCCTACAACTTCAGCCGACACTTTTTGGAGTATTGCGCAAAAGGTTAGGCCCAATCAAAATATCACCATATACCAAGTGATGGCGGCACTTTTTGATGCTAATCCCCACGCCTTTAGCAGTGATAATTATAATTCTTTAGAGCGGGGGATGACGCTGTTGGTCCCTTCTGCAGATGTGATGGCGCAAATCCCCAAAGCGGATGCCAAGCTTCGGGCTGAAGATAATGATAAACGCTTCGCGAATGCCAATATAACGGTCAAAGCGCCGCAAAAGCCTGCGGTAAGTGCTGGGCAAACGAGCGCAACTTCAGCTCAAAAACCGTTAGCCATCGTAGCTGAAAAAACACTTAAAAATACAGTCGAGGTTAACCAACCTCTCATTGATGAGTTAACCGTTAAACTCGAGAACGCACAAAGTAAAAGTTTATCTTTAACCGATGAATTGGCGCGTTCAGAAGATATGTTAATGATTAAGGACGCTGACAACGCTGCCTTAAAAGCGAAGATAAAAGAGCTGTCTTTGCAGCTTTCTGTCTCACAAGAAGAGTTACAATTACTTTCTGAAAAGCACACTGAACTTGAAGCGGCCTACGCGCTATTGGTTGCTGAAAATGCTAAGCCAACAGTCATTGAGCAGCCAACTAACTTTTGGCGGTCAATTGCTGACAACATGATATTGCTTGCCGTTATCGCGGCATTACCGCTTATTATAATCTTTCTGATTATTTTCTGGCTGATGCGCCGTAAAAATGAGCAGGATGAAAGCATCAATGAAACACCTCAAGCTGAAACTAGTTCAGAACCCTTAGCCTCAATGGCAGGCCCACAAGCTGCAGTGGCTGAATCATTAGCCGTTACGGATGATATTGACGATCTCAATGACTTAGCGATTCATTTAGATGAAGAAGACTCTACGGAAGATTTGCTTGATCTAGATATCACCAACGAAACGCAATTATCTTTAGATGGTGCTGATGATGTTGATATGTATATCGAAGATGAAAAGGCTAGCGAACAAATAGCTGAAGGCACCTCACTAGATGATTTGTGGTCTGAAGCCATGAATGAGCAAGAAGTCGAATTGGCGTCTATAGAAGACGAAGGAGACTATTTTGAAAGCTTACTTGACGGTCTTGATGAATCAGCAGAAGTTAAACAAACAGACGAAGAAGATTTAGACAGTTTACTTGCAGACTTTGATTTACCAGCAGAGGATACTACTGAAGTTGCACCAGAACTAAGCCAAACAGATACCCAAGATGACATTGACAGCTTACTGGCTGATTTTGATTTACCGACGGATAATGCTGGTGAAGTTGCTGCTGAAGCTGAAGCTGAATCTGAAGTCGCACCAGAACCAAGCCAAACAGATGTTCAAGATGACATCGACAGCTTACTGGCTGATTTTGATTTACCGACGAATAATGCTGGTGAAGTTGCTGCTGAAGCTGAAGCTGAAGCTGAATCTGAAGTCGCACCAGAACTAAGCCAAACAGATACCCAAGATGACATCGACAGCTTACTGGCAGATTTTGATTTACCGACGGATAATGCTGGTGAAGTTGCTGCAGAAGCTGAATTTGAAGTCGCACCAGAACCAAGCCAAACAGATACCCAAGATGATATCGACAGCTTACTGGCAGATTTTGATTTACCGGCAGATGAAGCTATAACCGAAGCAGGCAGTGAAGCAGACGGTGAATTAGATAGCGGATCTTTACAGCAAACGCCAGAAACAGATACTCAAGATGACATCGACAGCTTACTAGCTGACTTTGATTTAGCGCCTGAATCATCAAATGTTGTCGATACACAGGCTGATGAATCTGCCAATAGCGCAGTTGATGATTCAGTTGATGATATTGACGCCTTACTTGCATCCATCGACGTTACTGATGATGTTGAAGGGGCAGAAGATTTTTCTGCCGAAATTGCAGCTGAATTAGAAAGCGATGTTGCCACCACATTAGATGACAGCGAGAATCTTGATGAGTTACTGGCAACAGTCGATCCTGAAAAAGAGTTTACTCCGCTAGCCACTTCAGATGTCGATGTCGAGCAGCAATTAGCTTCTGAGCTAGCCCAAATTGAATCAGAGCTTGAAATTGATAGCGACAATAGCGATCTTGACTCACTCATTTCAGATTTAGAAACACAAACCGAGTTACCTCAACAGACAGCAGAGCCTGAAGAGTCATTTACTGGGGCAGATGATTTCGCCGCGCAAATTGCCGCCGAGCTTGAGCAGGAACAAGGCGAGCACGAACACGCCACCACATCGGATGCCGATTTAGATGCCTTGCTTGCTGACATGAATAATGAGCCAGAAGCCAGCCTTGCAGATACAGATACGCGCCAAGCCGAGCCACTCACATTTGCCTCTGGTGATGATGTCACTCTTGGCCTAGATGATGATCAGCACGATGATCCCCTCGTTAACCAGTTATTAGCGGCTGAGAAATCAACAGAGTCTAATAACGATAGCAATACAGATGCCGACGATCTTGATGCGTTATTGGCAGACTTTGATGTCGATAAGCTCGCCGAGGATGATGAACCGCCATTATTTTCAATCGATGAGTTTTCGGAGGACGAAAGAGGCTCTGAAGCTGAATTTGATAACATGCTGGCAGGCCTGTCAGCACTTGATGATGACTTAGCTGAAACTGATGCAGCTCCAGACACAGTCGCTGATAAAGACACTGACACTGACCATGACAGCAAGCTTAACGAAAACCCTGAATTTGAGCCAAAAGAGTCAGGCTTTTTTGATGATCTAAAATCAAAAAAAGCTGAGCCGGCCAAATTAGATTGGGAGTCAGAATTATTTAAACAAGCCTGCAACCAAGATGATGTTGATAGTGCAGATGAAGTTAATAGTGCAGATGATGGCAGTTATTCTCTTACTGAAGATAATTTAACTGTTGATGAAGCCCTTGCAGCCCTTGACGCTGAAGAAAAGCAATCAACACCATCTGAAGAGACTCTTAATACCTTTGAACAAGAAAACGGTTTCATCGATATTGACGTATTATTAAATGATGCCGATGAAATAGTTGAAGTAAGCGATCAGTACAAAGATGTTGAAGTGGATATGGGCGAAGTTAATGCCCTTATTGGCAATGCGGAAATGATTGATGTTGATGACGAAGAAAATTCAGTTAATGCCAAATTAGATCTGGCCCGTGCCTACATTGAGATTGAAGATGAAGATGCTGCCAAAGCATTACTCACTGAAGTCAAAATTGACGGTAATGAACGCCAACAAAGTGAAGCCTCAAAACTACTGAATGATATAAGCTAATCATAAAGTACATAAAACGGCGCAGTTAACTGCGCCGTTTTTGTATCAGGTATACAGACTCTGACAGTGGGTTGTGCTTTTGCATTACATCTTCAGTTAATTTGTTATAAAATGCGCGCACTTAAAATTAGAGGGTTTAATCAATGCGTGTGGCCTTAGGCGTCGAATACGATGGTAGTCAATATTTTGGTTGGCAAAGACAGAAAGAAGTTGATTCTGTGCAAGCGCAAATCGAAGCGGCGTTATCATCAATTGCCAATGAACCGATTGAAATTATCTGTGCGGGACGTACAGATTCTGGGGTACATGGAACAGGTCAAGTCATACATTTTGATACTCAAGCTAATCGAGCGATGTCAGCGTGGACATTAGGCGTTAATGCCAAGCTACCTGATAATATTGCAATCCGCTGGGCGAAAGAAGTGGATGAGACCTTCCATGCTCGCTTTTCAGCGACTGCACGTCGATATCGTTATATTATCAATAACAGTGAATTTAGACCGGGTATTTTAAATAAGGGTTTAACCCATTATCACTACCCACTGGATCACAATTTGATGCACCAAGGCGCGCAATTGTTTGTTGGTGAACATGACTTTACCAGCTTCAGAGCATTACAGTGCCAAGCCCATAGCCCGGTAAGAACCATTGAATTTGTTAATGTCACTCGTCAAGGAACATTCATTATTATCGATATTAAAGCCAATGCATTTTTGCATCATATGGTGCGTAATATTGTTGGCACCTTACTTGAAATCGGCCAGTCACATCAAAAAATTGAGTGGGTTAATGAACTTCTAGCATTAAAAGATAGAAAATTTGCCGCGCCGACATCAAAGCCCAATGGCTTATATCTGGTGGATGTGACTTACCCAGAGCACTACAACTTACCTAAGCCGCCAATGGGGCCGCTATTTATGCAAGATTAGACACTTAGCTGCTACTGATCGCTAAATAGTCGCATTTTTACTGTTTACGAAACAACAATGTGAGCATGGGACAAATTCAAAAGGGATACAATGAAGACAGATAATGACACGCAATTAACCGTTAAGCCTGCAAAAGACGCAAGCTTGTCCCAATGGTTAGATTATTTATTATCGATTCACCCCACTGAAATAGATATGGGCTTAACCCGAGTAACGGCCGTTGCTGAGCGTTTAAGTCTATTGTCCTTAGCTGACTCTAAAGTGATTACCGTTGCCGGAACCAATGGCAAAGGTACCACTTGCGCCATGCTTGAGGCGGTATTTTTGCAAGCCGGTAAAACGGTTGGGGTTTATAGCTCGCCGCACTTAGTTAACTTTAACGAGCGCGTAAGGCTTAATCATATTGACGTGACAGATGCGCAAATTATTGAAGCCTTTAGTGTCATTGAGCATGCCCGCGCTGAGATCTCATTAAGCTTTTTTGAATTTGCCACCTTAACAGGATTATATATTTTCAAGCTGGCTAAACCTGAGATTATTTTACTGGAAGTGGGCTTAGGTGGTCGTTTAGATGCAACCAATATTATTGATGCCGATGTCAGTGTCATTACCTCGATTGATATTGATCATCAAGAGTATCTAGGTGATACCAGAGAGCTAGTCGGCCGTGAAAAGGCAGGAGTATTTAGAACTGAGTGTTTAGCGGTGATTGGCGAACCTGATTGCCCTAATTCCATAACCGAATATGCCCAAGCGATTAATGCGTATGCTTATAGTGTTAATAAAGACTTTAGCTATGTTATTGCAAATGACACTAGCACAGATAACCGCTCAACTTGGCACTATAGCAGTGCTAATCGCAGCATAGAGGCTATACCATTACCGAGATTACCTTTAGCCAATGCCGCCACTGCCATTGCTGTTATTGAGCAGGCTTTCCCACAACTCAGTGATAACGATATTAAACAGGGCATTGCCAATGCCAGTTTGTCAGGCCGCTTTGAGCAAGTACTAGAACAACCAAAAGTGTGGGTTGATGTAGCACATAATCCCCATGCTGCGAAATACCTTGCTACGCAACTGCAAGGCTTTAAGCCTGCGCGCATTATTGCCTTATGCGGTATGTTAAAAGGTAAAGATGCCGCTGCAGTTTTAAAGGAGCTTGAAGACAGTATTGATGAATGGAACTTTGTATCATTACCGGTTGAGCGCGGAAATGATGCTAAAACATTAGCCAAGGAGTTAAATACAAGCTTGTCTGCATCACAATTTGACTCAATGGATTTGGCTTGGCGCAGTATTAAGTCAAATATAAATGCAGATGATGTAGTAATTGTTTTTGGCTCATTTTACACTGTGGCAGCGTTTAGTGAATTATTAAAAAAGGGATAAAGATTTGTCTGGTCAATTTCAAAACCGTTTAGTTGGCACCATAGTGATCGTTGCTCTTGGGGTTATATTTTTACCTGATTTATTAGACGGTAAAAAGCAGCGCCAAGTTGAAGAGTTTACAGAAATTCCTTTACGCCCAGTGATTACTGAGCAAGCAAGCGATCAAATTGGCGAGGGTTACACTCCTGAAACCTTTGAAGTTGAAGAGATTGCAGCAACCCAAGATTTAGCTCAAGTTTCAGAAAAAACCAGCACTACACCAGCGACTAAAACTGACAGTGGAACAAAGTCAGTCACAAGCGCCAACACCGCAACCGCATTAACAGCAGTAACCTCAAAGCCTGAAACTGTTAAATCAGCCATAAAACAAGCTCAGCCCATCAAAGCGGGATTTACCTTGCAGTTGGGTGGTTTTAATAACGCTAAAAATGTTGAAGGCTTAGTTCAAAAGCTGCGCACTAATGGTTTTACCGCTTATACATTACCGACTAAACCGATTGATGGTTCTTTAACAAAAGTGTTTGTCGGCCCTGAACTCTCAGCAGATAAACTGAAAAGTTATCAACAAAAAATACAGAAAATAACCGGTCTTCAAGGCAAGATTGTGCAATACAATCCCCTAGAAAACTAACTATTCATCATTGTTTTTTTCAGCGCACAGTCAATTTATTCTGCTAGAGGTGTGAAACTTTTCAGTCTCTGTTAGAATCGCGCCGTCTTAACATCTATACCGGATCCCTCTCTCAATGGTTTGGATTGATTACGCTATTCTCATTATCATCGGCCTATCAACTGTTATCAGTTTGATACGTGGATTTGCCAAAGAAGCCATGTCGCTAGTGGTATGGTTCGCTGCTTTCTTTGTTGCTAGCCAATTTTATCAAGATCTCGCTGTTCACCTAACGCAGATGAATGACGAAATGCTTAGAAATGGCGTTGCAATTGCTATTTTATTTATCGCTACTCTCATTCTTGGTGCCTTAGTTAATTACATATTAGGCCAACTGGTGTCAAAAACCGGCTTGTCAGGCACAGACCGCGTATTAGGTTTGTGCTTTGGCGCGCTTCGCGGGGCGTTAATCGTCAGCGCAATATTATTTTTTCTGGATGCGTTTACCGGTGCTTCAAGTCAAGACTGGTGGACGGATTCAGAGCTTGTACCCCAATTTGGTGTGGTTATTCAGTGGTTTTTTGACTATCTGGAAAATACCTCCAGCTTTGTACCCAAAATATAAATATAAATATAAAACATCTTACAATGAGGAAGCTTACCCATGTGTGGTATCGTCGGAATAGTTGGTCTGTCATCGGTTAATCAAACCATTTATGATGCGTTGACCGTGCTTCAGCACCGTGGTCAAGATGCTGCAGGCATCGTGACCGTGGACAAAAATGCATTTCGTTTACGTAAGGCTAATGGACTCGTTAAAGACGTATTTGAAATCAAACACATGCAACGCCTTCAAGGTAATGCAGGTATTGGACACGTACGTTATCCAACAGCAGGCAGCTCGAGTGCCTCTGAAGCACAACCATTCTATGTTAACTCACCATTTGGTATTTCCTTAGCCCATAACGGTAACTTAACCAATACAGTTGAGCTTGCTGAAGGACTGATCAAAAAGCGCCGTCATGTAAATACCACCTCAGATTCTGAAGTGTTATTAAACTTGCTTGCTGATGAGCTGCAAGAAACCCGCAGCTTAACCTTAAGCGCTGATGAAGTTTTTGATGCAATAGCGAAAGTTCATGCACAAACTCGCGGTGCTTATGCTGCTGCGGCGATGATTATTGGCCAAGGCTTAGTGGCATTTCGTGACCCATTTGGGATCCGTCCTTTAGTACTTGGTAAGAACGAAACCCCAACAGGTACCGAATACATGGTCGCCTCTGAATCAGTGGCACTTGATGCAGTTGGCTTTGAAGTGATGCGCGACGTTGCGCCAGGCGAAGCAGTTTATATTTCACTTGATGGTCAACTATTTACTCGCCAATGTGCGGTTGAGCCAAGCTATGCACCTTGTATTTTTGAATTCGTCTATTTCGCTCGTCCAGACTCGAGTATTGATAAAGTGTCTGTCTATGCCAGCCGTGTAAACATGGGGGCTAAATTAGGCGCAAAAATTCAAAAGGAATGGGAAGATTATGATATTGACGTGGTGATCCCAATTCCTGAAACCTCGTGTGATATCGCCCTAGAAATTGCTCGTGGAATGGACCTGCCATATCGCCAAGGTTTTGTTAAAAACCGCTATATTGGCCGTACTTTTATTATGCCGGGTCAGCAAGAGCGTAAGAAATCTGTTCGCCGTAAGCTAAACGCGATTAAAACTGAATTTACTGGTAAGAACGTATTGTTAGTTGACGACTCAATTGTTCGTGGTACCACCTCTGAGCAAATCATTGAAATGGCTCGTGAAGCTGGGGCTAAGAAAGTGTATTTTGCTTCAGCAGCACCTGAAATTCGCTTCCCGAATGTCTACGGTATTGATATGCCAACCACCAATGAGTTGATTGCTCATGGCCGTGATGCTGATGAAATCGCTAAAATCATCGGCGCTGATGGGATTATCTTCCAAGACTTATCAGACTTGGTTGAAGCCGTTGGAATGGAAAATCCAGAAATTAAGCGCTTTGAAACCTCAGTATTTGATGGTCATTACATCACTAACGATGTTGACCAGGCGTACTTGGATCACCTGACTCAACTGCGAAATGATGATGCCAAAGCCAATAATAAAGACATTGGTACTAACTTAGAAATGCATAACGTTTGTCATCCTTAAACGATACTTTCTAAGTAACTGATTAAAGCCAGCTAGCCGCTGGCTTTTTTGTTTTTCTTTTCCTTCAGTAATCGAAACTAGTACTACAGATAAAAAAATGCCTGAATCACTTCAGGCATTTTGCTCGGTTTATTGATGATGAATCAATCTCAGATTATTAATATAAAAATATTAGTAATTATGAGCTTCAGCTAGTCTTGCAGGGGAATGACATACAGAACATGATTCAGTGATAGGTGCAGGGTCAAATACGGCAAAGTCGCCACTTTCACCCGTGTGCATATCAGCTTCTGGCGTGATAGCCACATCGAAATCACCACCTTGTTGTATCATGTGATTTTTCGCAGCATCACCTGTATGACAAGTGGCACAGTTAGCAGAAATCGCCGTGATACCGTAAACACTGCTTTCATCCATACCGTTTAACACAACTGCTGGTGCTACATCTTCAAGGTCAATCATACCAGTGTGACAAGCCTGACAATCAACCGGCATGTTTTTGTCGGTTGTTGGCATGTCATTTAGACCACGGTCTTGCTTGTATGCTCCAAAGTGCATGTTGTGAACCAATGGTCCCCACGCCATAGCGTAGTCTCCTATGGTTCCATCATCCTGTGTTTTACCTGGAGCCCAGTTATAAGCAGAGTGACATTGCGCACAGCCGTCGCCACCTAAGTCAAAACCACCACGTTGACCACCATGACCTTGTAACCCTTCAGTGTGACAAGTTAGACACTTCATGCCATCAGAGGTTGTACGACGGACATCTTTGATGTTCGATACTGATATAGGTGCACTTGCCCCATTTTCAGCTCCCCAACGAGCAGTGTAGGTAATGCGACCATCTACACCACCGAATAACACTTCACCTTCTACATAGGGTAGCGCGTGTTCGATGATATAAATTACCTCACCATTTTCACCAGCCATAGCGTCCACTGAACGTGCCACATGACCTTCGTCACGGCCTGGAAGCACTGCTTCGCCATTCTTAACTACTGTTGCCCAGCCACGTGGAGATGCATCGGTAATA
Source organism: Shewanella sp. 6_MG-2023 (assembly GCF_030547195.1). Taxonomy (NCBI): domain Bacteria; kingdom Pseudomonadati; phylum Pseudomonadota; class Gammaproteobacteria; order Alteromonadales; family Shewanellaceae; genus Shewanella; species Shewanella sp. 6_MG-2023. The sequence continues at coordinate 110,756 of NZ_JAUOQU010000002.1, forward strand.
GCTAGAATATCAACTGGCTTACCTTCGCTATCCGTAGCGGTTGCAGTTACTTCAATCGCAGTTTTATCTTCGCTACGAACAACTGAAAATACTTCAAACTTGTAACGGTTTAATGCTTCATCACGCGCCTTACCATTTTCATGATCATGTTGGAACGAATTGTGACAGGTTGCACAATCAAGGTCAGTAAAGTTACTGTGATTAACAGCTAAATCTTTATCTGCATCTTGTAAATCAGCATGACAAGTTGCACAGCCATTGAGTGACGCAGTAAATACCACATCGTCAATGTGACAAGTTGAACAACGGTATTTATCCATTGAATAACTTGTACCCAATGAAGCGTGGCCAGAAGATATTTTACCGCCTTCACCATCAGCTAATTTGCCATGCCCTAGCATTGCCATGGTGTTTTGAGCCCAGCCGCCATCTTTTTGTTCAGTTTGAGTGTGACAAACTAGACATGCTTCAACAATAATAACTTCTTGGTCATTGTCTAATGCATGGTGATGCTGATGCCAGCCCCAAGTTGCGTTGCCTGTAGCATCTTCAAACTCACCGTGACAGGCGACACATTTAGCATCATCTGTGGTGCTCACTTGTGCATAATGATCGTTCTTAGTAAACATCACACGCTTAGTACGTGGCATACCATTTTCGCCATTACCTGGTCGAATATAGCCAGTACCAATTGATTCAGATGTCGCAGCTTCATGTGGCATAGATAAGTTGTAGATACCGTCACCAGCATGGGTCAAGGTACCTGGTGCGTTATCATCACCCGCAACCCAAGTCACATCAACAGTGTCAGCAAGTAAACCTGCTTCATTTTTGATTGTTGACATTAACTGGACTTTATCTAAATCTTCTACTGGAACCCCATCTTGGTTCTCAACCGAAAATTCAACATTAACTAAGCCATCGGCATATTGCCATTCCATCACTTTTGCTACTGCTGATGTGGTCACTACTGGTGGTACCCAAGGTGCACCGGGGTCACCAGGTAGACCATCGTTTCCATCTTTACCATCATTACAAGCACTCATCCCCAGTGCAGTAGCCACAAGTAAAGCAACACGACATTTGCTCATTAATTTCATCTCATACTCCAAAATGTTTTTCTTACCTCTTAATGGGTAATTGGAGCGTAATGTAAAGATTGCTTGGCAACTGTTGACTAGATCACAAACTAGGGGTATTACTAGTTTAATTGTTTATATTCAATAGTTTGAATATAAACCTCCTAGCTGAACATTCTGAATTAAAGCTTAATCTCCCGATGTGTTTTTGCATTAAGATCACAAATTAAAGTAAATTTTTATTGGTTGTTTTTGGTTAAGTTTAGCGCCTTAAAAGCGTGTTTTTTGATGCTTTAGCCTAGTATTTTGAGTGGCAGATTATCTTTCTAAGAAACCTGCCATTGCATTAACAGTTGCACTTATTTTTGCTATTCGCTAAATTACACTGTAATTTCATACAGTGTTTTAAAAGTCTAATAAATCTATGATGCTCTATATTGCTGAAAAACCCAGTCTAGGCCGTGCTATTGCCGATGTATTACCAAAGCCTCATAAAAAAGGTGATGGTTTTATCATGAGCGCCAATGGGGATTGCGTGTCTTGGTGTATAGGGCATTTGTTAGAGCAAGCAGAACCAGATGTCTATGATCCCGCTTTTAAATCATGGCAATTAGCCCATTTACCCATAGTGCCGAGTAAATGGCAGTTAAAACCTAAAACTAATACCCGCTCACAGTTGAGCATCTTAAAAAAGCTCATCAAACAAGCATCGAGTTTAGTTAATGCTGGCGATCCTGATAGAGAAGGGCAGCTGCTGGTGGATGAAGTCATTTCCTATGCAGGTGTAAAGGCCGACAAGATTGCTCAAACCCAGCGTTTACTTATTAGCGATCTTAACCCTTCGGCGGTAAAACGCGCCTTAGGGCAATTGCGCACTAATAAAGAGTTTGTCCCCTTATCTACCTCAGCCTTAGCCCGCAGCCGCGCAGATTGGCTATATGGCATGAATATGACCCGCGCTTATACCATTCAAGGCAAAAAAGTAGGTTATCAGGGAGTATTGTCTGTTGGTCGCGTGCAAACCCCGGTACTGGGTTTAGTGGTAAGGCGAGATGAAGACATTGCCAATTTTCAGCCCAAAGCTTTTTATGAAGTACTGGCGCATTTACTGACCGAAAACCAAGAAGGCTTTTCGGCTAAGTGGAAACCCAGTGAAGCATGTCAGCCATATATGGATGAAGAGGGGCGAGTGCTCGCCAAAGGCTTAGCAGAAAATGTGGTGGGGCGGATAACTAACAAGCCAGCTGAAGTGACCAAACTTGAATCAAAAAATAAGCGTCAGAACCCCCCATTGCCTTATAGTTTATCCAGCCTGCAAATCGATGCCGCCAAACGCTTTGGTATGAGTGCCAAAGAGGTGCTTGATACCTGTCAGAGTTTATATGAAAGGCATAAATTAATTACGTATCCGCGCTCAGATAGTCGCTATTTACCTGCTGAGCAACATGGCCTTGCACCCCAAGTTATTCGCGCAGTATTAAGTAATGATGCAGGCTTAATCGCTAAAGTGGATACACCCAATGCCAAGCTCAAGTCCAAAGCTTGGAATGACAGTAAAGTTGATGCTCACCACGCGATAATTCCCACTGAAAAAACCACTAATTTGGCAAACTTATCAGCCAAAGAGTCGCAGTTATATTCTCATATTGCACGGCAGTATTTAGCCCAGTTTTACCCCGCCTATATTTATGATGAAACCCAAGTTGAAGTGACCATTGCGGGTGGCTTATTTACCACTAAAGCTAAGCAAGAGTTATCGTTAGGTTGGAAATGTTTGTTTGCGAAAATGCAGGGTAAAGATAATGCAGATGGTAGTGATGACGAAAATTTAGCGACCTTACCGCCACTGAAAAAAGGTCAACAACTCCATTGTGAGCGAGGCGAATTGCTTGAAAAAACCACTCAAGCGCCAAAACATTTTACAGATGCGACCCTGCTTGGCGCCATGACGGGTATCAATCGCTATGTCACTAACCCTGAAGTGAAGAAGATCCTAAAAGACACCGATGGCTTGGGCACCGAGGCAACCCGAGCAGGCATTATTGAATTACTGTTTAATCGCGGTTACTTATTAAGGCAGGGTAAATCAATCATTGCCACCCCAGTTGGCGTTGGCTTGATCCATTCATTACCAGAAACAGCCACCACACCGGATATGACTGCGCTGTGGGAAAGTAGCCTTGATGCCATAAGTCAAAAGCAGCTTAGGTATGATGCCTTTATGGAGCCATTGTTAGCGCAATTACAGCAACTGATTGAGCAAGCTTCAAATCAATTACCTACAGCTCTTGAGGGGATTAAAGGGCCTGGCTATAAAAAACGCCGCTCCAGTAGTGGCTATAAACGCAAAGGTGCAGCAAGCAAAACCTCTACGGCTAAAACTTCCCGTAAGCGCAGCTCGAGTAAATAAGCCGATAAAAGAGAGTTTGTATGAATAAATCATGGGATACAGGTATTGCATCGTTCGCACTCGATTGTTCTTAAAGGGAATAGCGGAATTTCAGGCAAAAAAAATGAGTAAACCGAATCAGGGTTTACTCATAAAAATTCACTAGTTCACAACATAAAGGGCGGAACAGGTTAGATTATGGCCGAACTTACTTAACTGAAAATTAATTTAATCTGTCGACGTGCAGTGGAGTGTGATCGACTTCAATATTAATCAATTTAAAACTGAACATTAAATTACATTTGTTATCGAATGCTATCCTTTCGGCTCAATGAAATGAGTTTATCTAAAATATGCTCACCATCCATACGAATGCCATTATGCTCATATTCTGATGTTAGCCAATAGCTGAGGTTATTCACTAGCTGCGCAGTTTCAAGGCTGTAATTCATATCAACATACATATCTTCACTGTAAATAGCCGCAGTGACCGGGACGGTGTTTTGCAGTAACACGTCCACATCGTATAAATTGCTCCAATCTGATTTTTGCGCAATTAATTCTGCCACCTCTTTGAGAGGCTTTAACTGATTAAATTGTTCAAAGAACCATGGATAAATCATTTCGCCAGTAAACAGTAAGCGCTGCCCTTGTTGATAATTGAATTTAGGGAACTGCTCTCTGACTCTATGGGCTGACCAATTAGCCCCTTGTTGATGAAACTGCTGGCAATAGATCGATTCATGCAATAACGCGAAAATTGGGTTGGTGTTGTAATCCAAAAATTGACTAAATTGATGCAAAAATAGCGGGTTTATTGTGCGACCTTGGGCAGTATCGATCATGGCTTGCTCAAGTAAGTAATAGAGGGCTTCAGGGCCTTGCTCCATACCTATATTAACCCCGAGCAGCTGTAGCATCTCAACGGTGAGTTTTTCGCCTGTGGCAAGGTAAACGTCATTATCAGCAATATAGTCAGCCAGTTCTGCTGTTAATGACTCAGCATCTTTGAAACGATGATAAAAATCAGCGTTTTTGGCAAGTACCCGTTTATAGGTTGCTTGATAGACGTCATCTGCTTGACGGGTTAATGATGGAATACCACCTGTGATAAAGGCTTCAGTTAGTGCTTGTGGCGCTGCGCTTAAATAGCGTAAAACACAAAAGCCGCCAAAACTTTGGCCTAAAATACTCCATGGCTGATTATTTGCTAATTGAGCTCTAATTACTTCAGCATCTCGAACAATGTTATCGGCTCTAAAGTGGCACACATAATCGGCTTGTTCTTGCGCGGTTAAATGCGCCAGTGTGGCGCTATTTAGTAAGCTTGAAAGACCGGTGCCGCGCTGATCAAGCAACAGCACTCGATATTCTTTTAGGGCGCGTTTTATCCAGCCACTATTCTCAACAGGGCGCACTGCACCAAAGCCCGGTCCACCTTGAAAATACACTAAATAGGGTAAGGATAAATCTTGGTTTTCTGTACTGACGATTTCCCGAACAAAAATTGATAATTGCTCACCTTCGGGCTGCTGATAATCTAATGGAACGCTAAAAAAGTGTTTTGTGGAAACGATCCCAGAAAGAATACTGTCAATTTGCATGGTGTGCCTGTGAAAATAGGATTCAGAAAGGTAGTATTGTATGAAGGTTAGTCCTTGGTCACAATGAAAATATGATGCTAATTAAATGAAGTGGTGATGTTAAATTATTCATTTGTTTGGGCAGCGATGCAAGCTCAGTAAAAATGCTTGTGTTCAAACCAACTAATTGGTTTTATTTTTTGATTCTTATAGATAGATCAAACATTTTATTAAGCTTTAACGCATAATAACTTGGTCGCGATAATTTTCTCAATTTGAGGATAGAAGTAATGAAGTACCAAATCATTCCAGTCACCCCGTTTCAACAAAATTGTAGTGTTATTTGGTGTGAAAAAACCAAACTGGCAGCCGTTGTCGATCCCGGTGGTGACATTGAACGTATTATTACTGAAGTTAATAAGTTAGGTCTGAGCTTAGAAAAAATCTTATTAACCCATGGTCATATTGATCATGTTGGCGGCGCGAAAACACTGGCTAATCAGCTTAATATTCCTATCATTGGCCCACATATCGCTGACCAATTTTGGCTACAAGGGCTAGCAAAGCAAAGCCAGAACTTTGGTTTTGCGCATGTTGACTCGTTTGAGCCTAGCCAATATTTAAATGAAGGCGATGAAGTGACCATTGGCGAAGAGCGTTTATCGGTGGTGCATTGTCCCGGTCATACTCCAGGACATGTGGTGTTTCACTCTAATAAATCAAACCTTGCATGGGTTGGTGATGTGCTATTTAGAAGCTCCATTGGCCGCACTGATTTTCCGCAATCGGACCATCAACAACTTATCCATTCTATTACTCAAAAATTATGGCCTCTAGGGGAAAAAGTCAGCTTCATTCCAGGTCATGGCCCTATGTCGACTTTTGAAGAAGAGCGTCAGCATAATCCATTTGTTGCTGATCAATTATTGGGCTAGGCTCAAGCGTATTCATTTAGCTGCTGGGAATATTGCCCGGTGGCTTACGCAGCAAGCTAGCAGTGTAAAGTAAAATACACTGCTAGCTAAATTGGCATAAACCGTTACATTTTATCTTGCACCAGCTTCACATCCCTTAAACCAGCGGCTAGCCTGACTTGCTGGTTCAAACATAGTTATTCCTGCCCTTAAATTAATACAGTTAATACTTTGTTAAGTGCCATAAGGCTTTGCATTGTTTAGCGGCTTTGCTAGCTTATAGTCACTTAAAGCACTTATGCTGCTTTGATTAATTACTGCTGAGCGGTGTTTTCATATCAATCAGCATGCTGGCAGGGACTCATGGCACATCATTTATTATCATTGTTAGACACTTGGGCTGAAAAACCGCAACAAGACTGGACTTTAGCAGTCATCACTTCTGTTGAAGGTTCTTCATACCGCAAACCTGGCGCCATTATGTTGTTTGACTCTTTGGGGAAAACCTTAGGCATGTTAAGTGGTGGCTGCTTGGAAGCAGACTTACGTCGTCACGCACAAAAGTCCATACAAACCCAGCAAGTTCAGCAATTAACCTATGACGCCACTGATGAAAATGACACCAGTTACCAACTAGGTTGTGGTGGTTTGGTCAACATTATGATGGTGCCGCTATTAGGTGATAATCATTACCTCGGCTTAGCCGAGTTACATCACCAGCTGACGCTAGGTAAAAAAGGCTCGTACCAATTATCGATAGTTGAGCATCATAGCCATGCTGGCCAAGTCGTAGGTAAGTTCGTTGCTGATGACATAGCTTACAAGCAAACTGCAGCAGACATTATTACTGGTATTGTTACTGACGTGAGTTCTGACAATAACCTCAACTTGTTACGTATCCCAGTCAGAAGCCCATTTCATTTAGGGGTGTTTGGTGGCGGGTTGGATGCACAGCCTTTGGTGGCTATGGCGCAGCAGCTTGACTGGCAAGTCAGCGTATTTGATAGTCGCTCTGCGTATGCAAGAGGCTATGATTTTCCAGATGCTAAGATTTGTAAAAAACCACTAACGCAGATAGATTTGTTAGAAATACAACACCTTGATGCGGCCGTAGTTATGAATCATAACTTGGATATGGACGCTGCAGCATTAAGCCTATTGCAAGGAACAAACCTCGCTTATATCGCGCTTTTAGGGCCAACTCATCGAAGAGATAAGGTGTTGCAAAAATGTCAGCTTTCAACTGATGATTTTAGTGGTTTTTTCTCAGCCCCTGCAGGGCTGGCATTAGGCGGAGAGCTACCAAGTTCTGTGGCCTTAAGTATCTTGTCTCAATGCCACGGGGTATTACATCACGGACTTAAGCGGCAAGGTGAGTTAAGTAATCTTGATAAGGTCATGCTTTGATGAATTTATTTTCTACTCCCCCTAATGTGGTCTCCGTGATGTTAGCCGCAGGGGGTAGTACTCGCTTTAATGGGGCAAAACTTGCCGCAACGTTAAGCGCTGATAATAACGCGCAAAGCCTAATTCAACAGAGTTATGCAATATTGAGTAAGGCGACAACCGAGTTAGATCTATCGCCACCAGTTTTGGTACTTGGCGGCCATAAAGACCTACTTAGTCCATTACTCGCCAATGACATTGAGATATTAACCAATCAAAACTGGCAATCAGGTTTGGCAAGTTCAGTGGCTATGGCGGCAAGTTATGCCCAATCACAACAGGCTGATGTATTACTACTGACATTAGCAGATCAAGTTGCCATCTCTCATTCAGATTATTTAAGCTTGTATGGGCTTTTTTGCCAATTTGGTAAAACCACTGCGGCTTATTACCAGCAAAGCCCCGGTGTACCAGCCATCTTTCTCGCCAGTGACTTTGAAGCATTACAGCAACTTGAAGGCGACAGTGGTGCGAAAAAAATATTAACACGACATTTAGAACAGCAACAATTGACTGTTTTGCCATTAGCGCAAGCGGCAATTGATATTGATACTCAAACCGATCTCAAGCAGTGGTTGGTCAACAAGGAGTAAGTTATGACACAACAAACACAAACGTTGCAGGTAAATGGCAAAAATTTTAGCCTTGATGCCGACCCGAATATGCCCATTTTATGGGCGCTGCGCGATATCTTAGGCTTAACTGGGACTAAGTTTGGTTGCGGCGCTGGCTTATGCGGCGCTTGCACTGTTCACCTTGATGGCAAACCGGTTAGAGGCTGCCTGACCAGTATTAAGCAAGCAGCAGGTAAGCAAATTACCACCATTGAAGGCCTTGAAGCTGACAAGTTAAAAGCGGCTTGGGTTGAACATAACGTACCGCAATGCGGTTATTGCCAAGCAGGGCAGTTAATGTCTGCAGCGGCATTATTAACCACGACAGCCAATCCAACAGAAGCACAAATTGATCAAGCGATGACCGGTAATATTTGTCGTTGCGGCACCTATCCACGTATTAAGGCAGCTATTTTTACTGCCGCTAACAGCAAAGCGGAGGCGTAATTATGACTACCTTTACCGCCGTAGAAAATATGAGTCGCCGTGGGGTGTTGAAGTTATTTGGCGCCGTAGGAGGTGGTTTAGCCCTTGGAGCATCTGGGCTTGCTTGGAGCCCAATGGCCATGGCAGAAGGCAAACAAGCGCAGCTAAACTTGTTTATTGCCATTAGTGAAGACAATAAAGTGTATTTGACCTGTCACCGCTCTGAAATGGGCCAAGGGATCAGAACGGGTATTCCTCAAGTATTAGCAGATGAGTTAGAAGCTGACTGGGAACAAATCGTCGTCGTGCAAGGCCTCGCTAACGAAGAGTTTGGCAGTCAAAATACCGATGGCAGTCGCAGTATTCGTAAGCATTATCAGCGAATGCGTCAAATGGGCGCTACTGCCCGAGTCATGCTTGAGCAAGCTGCTGCGAATGAGTGGAAAGTAGCGCCATCGCAAGTGTATGCCAAGGCGGGTAAAGTCCATGATAAGTCCTCCTCAAAGTCGTTAAGCTTTGGCGATTTAGCGCTAGCAGCAAGTGTATTAACTATGCCAGCACTTGATAGTGTGCCTTTAAAGCCTGCGTCAAAATTTACCCACATTGGTAAATCTCCCGCAATTGTTGATATGGACGACATGATCAGCGGTAAAGCGGTGTTTGGTTATGATATTAAGGTTGAAGGCATGGTTTACGCCTCAATCACTCGCCCGCCAGTTTTAGGCAGCGATGTTGCCTCAATTGATGACAGTGCAGCAAGGGCGGTTGCAGGAGTGCTAGATGTTATTCAAATTCCTATTGCTAAAGGCGCGCCGTTATTTCAAGCCCTTGGCGGGGTAGCTGTTATTGCGAGTAACACCTGGAGCGCAATTCAAGGTCGAAAAGCATTAAAAGTAACTTGGACCGAATCAGCTAATAGCCGTTATGACTCTGATGCAGATTTAGCTCAGCTAGTGACTCGGGTTGGCCAACCTGGACAAGTTATTCGCCAATTGGGTGACAGTGTTACTGATTGGAATAAAGATAATAGCTTATCAGCGGTGTACACAGTGCCGTATCTCACCCATGCGATGATGGAGCCACCTGTAGCGGTCGCTTCAGTTACCAAAGAAGGTTGCGAGCTGTGGGCATCAACTCAAACGCCCCAAAGCACTCAGAAAAATGTTGCCGGCACTTTAGGGCTTAAAGACGAGCAAGTTAAAGTCAATGTCACCCTACTTGGTGGTGGTTTTGGACGTAAATCTAAGCCCGACTTTAGTGTAGAAGCGGCGATATTATCTAAGCAACTGAATAAACCAGTAAAAGTCAGCTGGAGCCGTGAAGATGAAATTCAAAATGGCTATTACCATGCAATTAGCGCTCAGTATTATCAAGCTAAGTTAGATAGCAACAAAGTGCCGCAGGCGTTACTGGCTCGCAGTGGTTTCCCGTCTATTAGTTCAACCTTTGCTGAAGGCGTTGATATGCCATCGGCTGGCGAATTGGACCTGGGCTTTTCCGATATGCCGTTTAATTTACCTCAAATTCAATTAGAGTCAGTGAAAGCCACGGCTCACTCTCGTATCGGTTGGATGCGCTCTGTGTGTAATATTCAACACGGTTTTGGGATCGGTAGCTTTGTCGATGAACTGGCGGTCAATGCTGGTAAACCTTGCATTGCAATGTGGCGTGAGCTGCTCGGTACGCCACGCTATGAAAAGCTTGAGAACCAAATCGTCAAATACGGTAACTATGGTGAAACCTTAGATGATTTTCCCATCGATATTGGTCGTTTTCTTGGTGTTATCGACGCGGTAGAAAAAGCGATGGCGAAACACCCTAAAGTCAAAGACGGTCAAGGCTGGGGTTTTGCAGTGCATCGTAGTTTTGTCAGCTACGTGGCGGTTGCGACATTAGTTGAAGTTAACGGCGATAACCTCAAGGTCTTAAAGAGTATCGCCGCCATTGATGCGGGTACAGTGGTTAACCCTGATAGAGCGCACTCTCAAACAGAAGGTGCGGTTATATTTGGTTTAAGCCTCGCGATGATGGGCGAGATTAGCTACAAAGACGGTAAAGTGGAGCAATCAAACTTCCATAACTATCGGTTATTACGAATGGGGCAATCACCTGAAATTGAAACCATTGTCGTGGCATCAAGCGAAAAACCCGCTGGTGTGGGTGAGCCCGGTGTGCCGCCTGTGGCGCCAAGTTTAACCAATGCGATTTTTGCTGCTACCGGTAAGCGCTATCGTGATTTACCACTGAATAAAGTGTTAAAAATGTAACTTTAGCCAGCAAGTTTAAACGCCCAAATTGGTGATAGAATTTGGGCGTTTTTTTGTAAGTATTTTTAATAATAAAGTATAAATAACACTGAAATTTGCAAGACCAGCACAGGCTTTATTGAAGTGAGCACATATTCGATTTAGAAGGTCAACAGTGACGCTTTTTGTAAAAAGGGGCCATGCTAATGTTTTGGCTAAGAGTTAATTAAAACAAGTAAGGTAATTTTATTTAATATAAGCTAAAGCTAAATTATCGATTTTAAAAGTAAATCTCAACAGCACAGGACTGCGACACATGACAGCAACACATCCATTGGCCTTACCTCTCATCAATATTTATGCAAAAGGCGGTTACACAGTAAAGTTACATATTGGCAGTCAACAAACGGAAGTGAACTTAATTGTTGATTCTGGTAGTAGCACATTAGTTGTCGGTCAAGTCGCTTATCACCCCGAAGATGATACAGATTTAACGGCCACCAGTTTTGCTCAGGAAGTGACTTACGGTATCGGTGGTTGGGACGGACCTGTCATAAATACGAATGTCACCATAGGCAATGATACATTTTCATTTACTTTGAATCCGTGTCCTGTAGCAGTGGTGTCTTCGCTGGCACAACGCAAAACATTTGGCGAAGCCAATGGTATTTTAGGCCTAGCTTACTATCAACTGAATTCAAGCTATGACCTGCATGATTATTTAGTTGAACGTAATGTTTCCCCGCCAGTTACCTATCCTTGGCCATTTTCAGAAGAGGATTCGGTTTGCCCAAATGATACTCATCACCACACTGATGAACATCAGCACTTTAGTAGCAATGATTTAACCCGCTTTAAGGCTTTTTTAAAAACTCAGCCAGAGCAGGATATTTTGCCGTATTTTACCCAGTTAGAAACTCAAGGATTATGTGCAAACAAGTTCGCTTTTTACTCTCAGCGATCCAGTGTGCATGTGGCAAGTGCAACGCCATCAAAAGCATCACTTGCTGCAGATCCTTTAAATCAGGGCTGGTTAATTCTTGGTGGTGGCAAAGAGCAAACACACTTATATCAAGGTCAATTCAAGCACATAAAGGTTGAACATAACGTACACTACAATGTCACCTTAGTTGGGATTAAAGTGGGTGACTTTGCGCAAATTAATGCCGCCGATCTTAAACCTGAATTTGCCTACTACTTAACCAATGCAATTATCGATACCGGCACTAGCGGTATCATGTTAACCGATGTGTTATTCGAGGGGTTAAAGCAGAACTTACACACACTGACTCAAACTGTAGCGGCGTCCAAACCAAACAAACACACTGGCATTCCACAGGATTTTTTAAGCTTAATTGCGCCTTTTACTGACCTTGCAGCACAAGAAGTGGGGATCGATGCCGAATTACTGGATTTAACGCAGTGGCCAGATATTGAGTTTATTTTTGCGGGTCATTCTGAGTGTGATGGTCATGGCGGTGCGCCAGCTTCTCATACTCACTCTCAAACTCAAACTCATACTCAAACCAATAGTCACCAACCAGAACCCATCACATTAACTTGCAAGCCCCATGATTACTGGCAACTTAATAGTCCTTTACAAGGTAAAGCGTGTTTCAAAATTATTGGCAAGTTACCTCAGTGGGGTAATCAGTCATTAATTGGCTTACCGCTACTCAACAATTACTACGTTATTTTTGATCGGGAGGAGCATAAAACTGGAGTGATTCGTTTTGCAGAGCAAGTACCCTTTGAATCAAAACTGGTGCAAGGGGCAGCCAAACATCAGCTATCAGTATCAACGGGTGCGGTTAAATGAATTACAGCTTTAACACTCAACGTCTGTCGATGCGATTAATACAGCAAGGTGATTTTGACATATTTGTGCAGCTTTATTCCGACCCTAAGACAATGCGAAAAATATGCGCCCCTTTTGAGCCGAAGCAAATCAAACAATTTTTCGAAACTGCCATTCAAAATAACCTTACCCCAACAAAAAAATACTGGGTTTGGGTCATCGAACACAATAACCAAGCAATCGGTTTACAAAGTTTATTTGCACAACAAAATCAATCGAACCGCGCAGATATAGGCATTATGTTACTAAGACAATATAACGGTAAGTTACTTGCTGAAGAGGCGACTATCGGCTTAATTAGTTTTGGTTTTAGTCAGCTTAAATTCGAACGAATTTACGCTCAATATGACAGCACCAATTATGCAACCCATAGGATTACCCAAAAGTTGGGGTTTATTAACGAACAGCCAGAAGCTGATATCACTGGTAAAAAAAGCACTAAAGGTAAACCTGAACACATCAGTAGTTATGTCACCGGGGAAACTTGGCAAAAATCACTGCCAAATCATATTAATACCTGTTAAATTGTTACCATCAAGGTAACATTGAAGCAACATTAGCTGTAATTATTAAGGCGTGAGAATACACTCCAATGAATGGATCTTTAGTTTGCGTAGGGTTAGGAATGACGCTAGGGGCGCATATTTGTCCTATTAGCAAGAGCCATATTGATAAAGCCGACGTGGTATTTTCTGGTGTCTCTAACGGTATTGTCGAGTTATGGCTTAAAGAAATGCACCCCGATGTCCGAAGCCTGCAAGTCTTCTACGATAAAGGAAAGTCTCGCCACATTACCTATAAACAAATGGTTGATGCCATGCTCGAACAAGTCAGAGCGGGTAAAAAAGTCGTTGGCGCTTTTTACGGCCACCCAGGCGTATTCGCTCAAGCTCCCCATGTCGCTATCGAACAGGCAAAACAAGAGGGGTTTGCTGCCAAGATGATCCCCGGTATTTCTGCTGAAGACTGTTTATACGCTGATTTAGGCATCGACCCTGGTCGCGTTGGTTGCCAACATTTTGAAGCAAGTCAATTTATGTTCTATCAACGCAAAATTGATGCATCTGCTTACCTCGTATTATGGCAGGTGGGCGTTGCTGGGGATAAGTCATTAGAGCGACTTGAGACAGGGCAAGCCCATAAGCAACTGCTAGTTGAGCTGTTACTTGAAACATACCCTGCAGACCATTCGGTCATATTGTATGAAGCGGCAGTGTTACCGATTGATAAGGTTCGCCAACAGCATATCCCAGTTAACGAACTAGCCCAAGTTGCTATCCATCAACATACCACATTGGTGATCCCACCTTCAGAAAGTATGAAAGTTAATACCAAATTACAAACTCGACTGCTTGAGCTTGAAGCTCAATTAAGTCACCACCAAGCAAGTTAATTTGTAAATATAAGCTGGATTTACAAGACATCATTTTAAGGAGAAAACATGTCAAACATTATTCAATTACTCGAGCGTATGGGCCAAGATGCGGACTTACAAAATCCACTTTCATTAGCGGATGCGATTTCAACATCCAATTTAACTCCTGAGTTAAAACAGGCATTATCAAGTAATGACATCACTAGCTTAGAAAAGCAGCTTGATATTTGCCCTGATATTGTTTGCATGATGCTTCCTGCAGAAGGTGAAAAACCAGCAGAGGATGACAAACCTGCTGATGAAAGCCAGCCTGAAGATAAAGATAACGACCCCTCAAATACTTAACTATTTACATAGATAACTGGCGAAAATAAAAATGGATCTAAAGTTGATGAAAAAGTTTGTTTTTATTTTCGCACTATTTATTTCAACATCGCTAAACGCAAATTACATCGATGATTTGTTAGTTAAGGCTGATAATCTTCGTAGTAGCCACCCAGAAACGTTTCAGACAATATTATCAGAACTAGAACAAGCACAGCTGTCTCAGCAACAACAAGGGCATTACCACTACCTGCTGGCTTATCAAAAATCATTTAAAGGTGACTTTAAAGGCGCGATAGCGCTCTATACCGATATTGTTGATAACGATCAAACATCCACGTCGATTAGATTTCGGGCAACGATATCACTGGTTAACATCTATGCTATATCGAAAGATTGGAATCAAGGCCTAAAGCATCTGCTCATTAGCCAAAGCTTATTGCCCGATATTGTAGATAACGAAAATAAACAACGTGGATTACTCATCAATGCCATTTTTTATAATCAAATTGGTCAATATGAGCTAGGTGAAGAATATGCCAGTAAGCTATCTGATTACGTCACAAAAGGCCGTAATCACTGCATGGCGGCGCAGCTTTCATTAGAAGCCAAGTCTAAGCTCAATTTACTTGACTACGACAGTCCACTTTTTAATGATGCTATTGAGTCTTGCGAGCAGGCCCAAGAGCCTGTAGTGCTGAGTGGGATTTATACCTCTAAGGCTTCATTATTAATTAAGCAAAATTATCATCAGAAAGCGTTAGTGCTATTGCTAAAACACCAATCGATGATTGAGCAAACCCAATACACCCCAATATTATCCTATTACCATGGATTGCTTGCTCAAGCCTATTTCGACTTAGGTGAAAACCAGCAGGCTAAAGAAATGGCTTTAAAGACATTAACTTATACTGAAACTTTAGGCAGTTCAGAACCAGAAGTGATTGCTAATAAAATATTGTATAGCCTTGCTGAACAAGCGAATAACCCCATTGAGGCGCTTAAATATTATCAACAATTTGCCGAAGCGGATAAGGCTTACTTGAATGATATAAAAGCCAAACACTTAGCTTATCAACTCGCAAAACATCGAGCTGCTGAGCAACAAAATAATATTGAGTTTTTACGCCAACAAAACAATTTATTATTGCTAAAACAAAAGATTGATACCGTTGAATCAGAAAATAACCGTCTATTTATCGCACTGCTCATTTTGTGTGTCACCGTATTACTAGGGATGATTTTCAGAACCAAATCGACGCAAAAGAAACTGCGTCATCTAGCGCAAAATGATGCTCTAACCGGATTGTTTAATCGTCGCTATTTCACTCAACGTGCCACTATTGCGATTGCCAGATGTAATAACCTCAAGCAGTCAGGCAGCTGTATATTGTTTGACTTAGACAGGTTCAAAAACATCAATGACAGTTATGGCCATAAAACAGGGGACTGGGTATTAAAAATGGTCGCTTCAGAGTGCAAAGAAATAGTCCGTAATAAAGATATTTTTGCCCGTGTTGGCGGTGAAGAGTTTTGTTTGTTTTTGCCCAACTGCAGCATAAGCGATGCATTAGTCATAGCTGAAACCTACCGAGCCAAACTTAATGCAATCATCACTGATGAAACAGGGTTTAATTTTGAGATAAGTGGCAGCTTTGGGGTGAGTGACTTCAGCACTTCTGGTACATCATTAGATAAACTGATTGCTGATGCTGACCATGCCATGTATCAAGCTAAGAAATCTGGCCGAAACAAAGTTTGTGCATCAACTGAAACTTATGCCGATTAATCTAGGCATCAATAAAGCCACCTTGGTCATTTAAAGCGAGGCAGTTATCAAAAAGCCTAACTACTATATACTCAAGGTGTAGTTAGGCTTTTTAGGACAAGACATAGGAATGCCAACCTTAAGGTTTTACATTCGCATCAGAAAACTAGTCTGAAAAAGTACTCCAAATCGGGGCGTGATCTGATGGTTTTTCAATAGCGCGTAAATCGTAATCTACGTCTGATTCAGTCAGCCTTGGCAACATAGATTTGGTCACCATCACCACATCAATACGTAAACCGCGGTTATCCACAAAGCCCTTACTGCGATAATCAAACCAAGAATAACGCTCAGTGCGATCTGGGTGTAATTCACGGAAACTATCAACAAAGCCCCAGTCTTTTAATGTCGCTAACCATTCACGTTCTTCAGGTTGAAAACTGCACTTACCGCTTTTAAGCCAACGCTTGGCGTTCACTTCACCAATACCAATATCTAAATCAATCGGTGAAATATTAATATCACCAATAATCGCGATATCTTCATCTGGGGTGTGGTTATCGGCAAGGTGTTGCATTAAGTCTTGGTAGAATTTGCGTTTAGCAGGGTATTTAGTCTCATGGCTGATGTTCTCCCCTTGTGGGAAATAGCCATTTATCACAGTTAGAATACGGCCATTAGCTTGAGTAAACTTACCCATGATCATCCGGCGTTGGGCATCTTCTGCATCGCTACTAAAACCTTTAATGACTTCAACAGGTTCAGCTTTTGACAGCATAGCCACACCGTAATGGGCTTTACCACCGTGATAATGTACGTGATAACCCATTGCTTCAACGTCAGCGACTGGAAATGCTTCATCGTGGACTTTGGTTTCTTGCAGGCCAATAACATCAGGCTGGTGGCTGTCGATTAACGCTTGCAGCTGATGCAAACGTGCTCGAATACCATTAATGTTAAATGAGACTATTTTCATTAAACCAGTACTCTTTTAAATGGCTTAACGATAACTTTTTCATAAACGCCCGCTGCAATATACGGGTCTTCATCTGCCCAAGCTTGTGCAGCGACTAATGACTCAAAATCAGCAACTACTAACGAACCGGTAAAGCCTGCTTCACCAGGATTTTCGTTATCAATAGCAGGATGAGGGCCTGCAACAAGCAAACGACCTTCGCCAGCCAATGCTTCTAGGCGCGCTAAATGAGCAGGGCGGACAGCCATGCGCTTTTCTAAACTGTTTTCAACATCTTGTGACGAAATCATGTACCACATAAGTAAGTTTCCTTAAGTTTATTTTGCTTGTTCAGACTCATCATGTTCCATATGTTTATACAGATACACAACGGTAATAACAGTATTGACCAGTGTTAATGCACTTAAGCCAAAGACTTTAAAGTTGACCCAGGTTTCTAGCGGCAAACTGAAGGCAACATAGATATTAGCCAAACCACAGGCAACAAAGAAGGTAACCCAATACCAAGTGACGTTGGCCCAAATGTTATCAGCACACTTCATTTCTTTGCCAAGCATGCTTTTTAAAATTGGCTTGCCAATTAACTGGCTGACAAGTAATGCGATGGCGAAGAAGGCATAGACTATGGTGACTTTCCATTTAATGAATGCGTCATCATGGAACACTAAGGTTAAGGTGCCGAAAAAGGTCACCATGGCAAAGGTGATTAAATGCATTTTTTCGACTTGTTTATAGAGCAAATAAGTCACGATAAGCTGCACGGCTGTGGCAGCAATTAGCGCACCTGTTGCAGTATAAATATCATAAAATTTATAGACGGTAAAAAAGATAACCAATGGCAGAAAATCAAGCAGTTGTTTCATTAGATGCAATAACCTAAAAGTAAGTGTTAGCAGTCCGTTTGCTAAAGGAAAATAATGGCTCAAAGTGTAGCAGTTACCGCAGCTGATCTGAAGTTGATTCGCCGTCGTTCGGCTGAACTTGGGGAAATTTTGATAAGTTTTTATTGATCGTTGAGGATCGGTATTGGCGCTGTGTATGTTTGGCCCCATTAATATAAAAAAATGCCGCAATCCTATTGGATTACGGCATATTTAGTTTCAATGTTTTGCTTTAATTAACGTCAGCTTATGTCCGTTGACTTGTAAGCTTACTCAATTAGCCCTTATGCGTCGCCGCTTTCATATTACGGGTAAATTCAGCTAACTGTTGTAGCAATGCCGCTTCATCGTGCTGGTTTCGCTCAATGATTTTCACTACAGCAGAACCTGAAATTGCGCCAGCAGCGCCAGCGTTAATAGCTTCACTGACTTGGCTTGGCTCAGCAATACCAAAACCTAATAATGGTGGCGGTGCATTATATTCAGCCAGTTTAGCGAGTATTTGATCAATGGGCTGGCCAGCTTTTGACTCTGTTCCTGTTACCCCTGCACGAGATAACAAATAGGTATAGCCTTGACCTTCAACGCTGACCATTTTTAAGGTGTCGCTATCAGCATTAGGCGGGGCGATAAAAATTGGCGAGATCCCGTGTTTTTTAGCAGCTTCACTAAAGGGAGCTGACTCTTCAACGGGCACGTCCGCAATTAGCACAGAATCAACACCGGCTTGTTGCACTTTGCTATAAAACGCATCAATGCCATTAGTAAACACAAGGTTTGCGTATAACAATAAGCCAATAGGCATATCTGGGTATAACTCACGCACTTGGGTGAGCAGCGCAAAGCAATCAGCCACTGTGGTGCCAGAGTCTAGGGCACGTAAGTTTGCGCCTTGGATCACAGGGCCATCTGCTAATGGATCTGAAAACGGAAAGCCTAACTCTAATGCGTCAGCGCCGTTATCCACTAGGGTTTTAATGATGTTAAGTGATACTTCAACCGATGGATCGCCTAAGGTCACAAAAGGCACAAAAGCGCCTTGTTTTTTAGCGGCTAATTCAGCGAAAGCAGCTTGATAACGATTGGTATTATTTACAGACATGTTGATTTCCTTATTTCGCAGCATCAGCTGAAGCACGTTGTTCTAGAATGTCAGAGACGGTGAAAATATCTTTATCACCACGGCCCGAAAGGTTAACCACTAAAATGGTTTCTTTGGTTGCCTCTTTTGCTAATCGTACGGCATAAGCGATCGCGTGAGCTGACTCTAATGCTGGGATAATCCCTTCAGTGCGAGCCAATAACTGGAAACACTCTAAGGCTTCATCATCGGTTGCTGACTCATATCGAGCGCGGCCAATTGAATTTAAATAAGCATGCTGTGGACCAACAGATGGGAAATCAAGACCTGCTGACACTGAGTATGATTCTTCAATTTGGCCATCGCTATTTTGCATTAGCGGCGCTTTCATCCCAAAGAAAATACCAGTTTTACCGTGCTTTAACGGCGCGCCGTGCATTGGGGTATCAATGCCTTTACCTGCCGGCTCAACGCCAATAAGCTCAACGTCTTTTTCATCAATAAAGTCAGCGAACATGCCAATGGCGTTTGAACCTCCACCGACACAGGCAATCACGGCATCTGGTAAACGGCCTTCTTTTTTAAGAATTTGCTGTTTAGTTTCTTCACCAATCATGCGCTGAAATTCACGTACAATTGTCGGAAATGGATGCGGCCCAGCAGCTGTGCCTAATAAGTAATGTGCTTTGTCATAACTTGCAGACCAGTCACGCATGGCTTCATTACAAGCATCTTTAAGGGTACCTGAGCCTGAGGTGACAGGGATAACTTCTGCGCCCATTAACTTCATTCTAAATACGTTAGGTGATTGACGCTCAACGTCTTTAGCGCCCATGTAAACTTTACATTTAAGCCCTAATAACGCACAGGCTAATGCCGATGCAACGCCATGTTGGCCTGCTCCGGTTTCTGCAATAATTTCTTTTTTACCCATACGTTTTGCCAGTAATGCCTGACCTAATACTTGGTTAGTTTTATGGGCGCCGCCGTGGAGTAAGTCTTCACGCTTTAGGTAAATTTTTACCATTGGGTTAGGGCTTAAATTACGGGTTAATGTCAGCGCAGTTGGGCGGCCAGCATAGTTTTTCAGTAAATCAGTAAACTCTTTTTGAAACTCAGGATCTTCTTGAGCATCAACAAAGGCAGTTTCTAGTTGCTTAAGAGCAGGGACTAGAATTTGTGGCACAT
Organism: Shewanella sp. 6_MG-2023; assembly: GCF_030547195.1. Taxonomy (NCBI): domain Bacteria; kingdom Pseudomonadati; phylum Pseudomonadota; class Gammaproteobacteria; order Alteromonadales; family Shewanellaceae; genus Shewanella; species Shewanella sp. 6_MG-2023. Next base: position 130,904 of record NZ_JAUOQU010000002.1, read on the forward strand.
ACATGCCGCCATATTCACCAAAATAAGGGTCTAACTTAAGCTTTGTCATGGGTATTCCTTAATGATTCTGTTTAATTTTGTTGTTTAGCAGGCGCTTTGCCATTCAGTCTTGCCTAATGGCACTAATTATTTCTAATGGCGTTAAAGGCTAAATTAATTTTGTGTGCATCTTTAATTCCGGGCGCAGATTCAACCCCTGAATTAACATCTAAGCCATAAAAGCCTTGCTGGTTGGCTTCAAATATATTTTCGGGTGTCAGCCCACCTGCAAGCATGGCGTTATCTCGTTCAGTCGCTGTTATAACTGATGAATCGAGTAACCCTTGCCAGTTAAATGTCTCGCCGGTGCCGCCAAATCCAGCACTATTTTTACTATCGAATAAGTATCGGCCACAGCCTTGTGCTTTATCGCCAACGGTATTGGTGCTGCTGTCTACGCTCACCGCTTTCCAAATTTGGCAATCAAGCTTGGCGCTTGCGAGTAATTGTTTTAGCTCGCTTATGTCGGCGCTGGTTTCATTACCGTGTAATTGCACTACCTTTAAACCAACAGCCTTGACGGTTGCAACGATTTCAGCATTGGCTTGATTGACAAATACGCCGACAAAATGAAGTCCAATGCCTGCTTGCTGGCTTTGGTTAACAAGGTCTGCCGCGTGTTCAACGCTGACATGACGTGGCGATTTTGAATGAAAGATTAATCCGCCAAATACCGCGCCCGCTTGAGCTACCACGCTAATGTCTTCAAAACGGGTTAAACCACACACCTTATTATTGCCAAAAATGAGCTGACGACAGGCTAAATCAATATCATCTTGGGCCATAATTGAACTGCCAACAAGGTAGCCATCAACCAGTGGATTTAATCGCTTAACTTGTTGGTTGGTGTAAATGCCAGACTCACTAATAATAACTCGGTCAGCTGGAATTTGCGGCGCTAAGGCTTCTGTCATGGCAAGGTCGGTACTTAAGTCACGCAAGTTACGGTTATTAATACCGATAATAGCGGCATTAAGTTCAATTGCTCGGTCTAACTCTTGTTGATTACTGACTTCAGTTAAGGCATCTAAATTGTATTTTGCGGCTTCAGCGGCTAAAAGCTTGTATTGCTCATCATCAAGTACTGACAACATTAATAGCACTGCATCGGCGCCTTGGTGAGCCGCAAGCTTGATTTGGTATGGGTCAACAAAGAAGTCTTTGCATAAAATAGGTTGGCTAACGCGAGCGCGTACTAACGGAATATAGTCTATATCGCCTTGGAAAAACTGCTCATCGGTTAATACTGAAATACCGGCGGCATATTTGACGTAAATGTCGGCAATGGCTTCAACATCAAACACAGGGCGAATGAGGCCTTTAGAAGGGCTGGCTTTTTTACATTCAAAAATATAACCGGCATTGGGTGCCTTAAGCGCATCAAACAAACTACGGTCTGAAATTTTTGGCTGTAAGCTGGCTTCAGGGTAGCGCAATTTTAATGAGGCAATATGCGCTACTTTGGTATCAACAATCTTGGTTAATACGTTTGATTCTTTATCCGCTGTATTAGCGCCAGAGTTAGTGGTAGTCATTATTTCGCATCCTCTTGTTGGCTTGCTGCAGCGAGTTGGGTTAATACTTCATAAGCTTTACCACTGTTGATGGTTTCAAGTGCTAACGCTGTGCCTTGCTGTACCGTGTCACACACACCGCTGACATAAAGCGCACAGCCGGCATTAATGGCGACAGCGTCACGATGAGCAGGTTGGCCTTCACCTTTTAAAATTGCTTGGGTGATAAGGGCATTGTCACTTGGCTCACCACCTTCTAGTGCTTTAATTTCTGCAGGCTCAACACCTAAGTCTTGTGGGGTTAATTTATAAAAACGAATTTTGCCATCATTAAGCTCAGCTACTTGGGTTTCGCCATGTAACGCAACTTCATCTAAACCGCTGCCATACACCACCATTGCACGTTTCACGCCTAAGGCATTAAGCACATTGACAATCGGCGCGATTAGTTTCGGTGAATACACCCCAAGTAACATGGCTTCAGGTTTTGCTGGATTAATCAGCGGGCCTAGAATATTAAAAATGGTGCGAGTTTTAAGGGCTTGCCTTACAGGCACAGCATGTCTTACACCGGCATGGTAATGGGGCGCAAACAAGAAACATAAACCAAAATCATCAACACATTTACTGGCAGATTCAGGGCTCATGGTTAAGGCTATGCCGCAGTGCGATAGCACATCAGATGCGCCCGATTTACTCGATACGCCGCGATTACCATGTTTAGTGACTTTTGCTCCTGCAGCTGCAGCAACAAAAGACGCGGTAGTAGAGATATTAATGGTGTTATGGCCATCGCCACCTGTGCCAACAATATCGACTACGCCTTGGCTTAACGACGATGCGCTTCGTGGGAAAGGTTTAGCCGCTCGACGCAGCGCATCTGCAGCACCTGTTATTTCATCAATGGTTTCGCCGCGCATTTTTAGCGCCACTAACATGCCCGCCATGGCGACGGGATCCATTTCGCCAGCAACAATAGCACTAAATAATTGCGCACTTTGGTCGCGAGTAAGGGCATTACCTTGGTATAGCGAGTCTAAAAGTGGTTGTAGCTCAGCCATTACAGGGCTCCTTTAACTGGTGAATCAACACTAGCTGACGTATCAACATCTGCAGATGTTTGAGTTAGGTAGGTAAGCGTTTGCGTTAATAAGGTGCTGCCTAAAGTGGTTAATATTGATTCTGGGTGAAATTGAAAACCCACCACTTTATCTTGAGGATGCAAAATTGCCATTGGCATATCATCTGTACTGGCAATGACCTCTAAACATGCCGGCACTTGAGTGGCGACTAAGCTGTGATAACGGGCAACGGGCAGAGGTGAAGGCAGGTTAGCAAATACACCTTCGCCATTATGAATGGTTGGACTGGCTTTACCATGAACGACAAAAGGAGCGCGTTCGACTTTACCGCCGTAATGCTCAACCATGGCTTGATGACCCAGACAAATTCCCAGCATAGGGACTTTACCCGCCACTTTTGCAATAAGCTCCATCATGCAGCCTGCTTCGTGAGGCGCACCGGGGCCGGGAGATAATACTAATGCGGCTTTACCGTTTTCGCTTATTAGCTTTTCTGCTAAATAATCAGCACTGACATCATTACGATAAATCATCACTTCAAAGCCTAAGCAGCGGAATTGATCCACTAAGTTGTAGGTAAATGAGTCGAAGTTATCGAGTAAATATAATTTCATATTATTGTCTTGCGTGGCAGTTGTGTTTAAAAGAGTGCTCATAGTCCGCCTCCCATTTTAATTGCTGAAATAACGGCTTGTGCTTTTTGACGGGTTTCGTTGGCTTCAGCTTGGGGATCGGAGTCAAACACCACACCCGCACCAGCTTGAATATGGGCAACATCATGTTTAACAAAGGCTGAGCGGATCACAATACAGGTATCCATATCACCTAAACCATTAAGGTAACCGACAGCGCCGCCATAACTGCCACGACGAGCTTGTTCAGCTTGTCTAACTAACTGTGAAGCACGAACTTTAGGCGCGCCAACTAAGGTGCCCATATTCATACTTGCTTGGTAGGCATGTAGCGCGTCTAAATCTTCGCGTAATTGACCTGTCACCCGACTCACCAAATGCATCACGTGAGAGTAGCGGTCAACTTTTAATAACTCGGCCACTTTACGACTGCCGCTTTGACTAATACGAGCAATATCGTTACGGGCCAAATCCACTAACATTAAGTGCTCAGAGAGCTCTTTTTTATCAAGGCGCAGTTCAAGTTCAATACGGCTATCTAAATCAAAATCAATCTGGCCATCGGCAGTTTTACCCCGTTGGCGGGTACCCGCAATAGGGTAGATTTCTACTTGATTGGTGGCGGCTTCATATTTAAGGGCGCTTTCAGGTGATGCGCCAAATAAAGTGAAATCAGGACCACGAAAGTAAAACATGTATGGACTTGGGTTAGTCAGTCTTAATGCGCGGTATGCACCTAGAGTATTAGGGCAAGGCAAGCTAAAGCTACGTGAGGGGACAACCTGGAAAATATCGCCAGCAACAATGTGCTCTTTTAAATCAACCACGGTTTGTTTAAAGGCGTCATCGCTGATATTGACTTGAGTCGGGGCATCAATACTGACCAATGGCGCTACTGCTGCCAATGTTTGGCAATTGGCTTTAAGCTGAGTAACTCGCTCAAGCAGTGACGAGGCTTGAGCTGCACTGTCGAAAAATTGATGAGTAATAATGTCGGCTTGCTGGGTTTGGTGGTCAACCAAGATTAAGGTTTCAGCTAAATAAAATAAGTAATCAGGGCAATCGTTGTCGGCATTAGGAACATCAGGTAGCGGCTCTACCGTATCAATCAAGTCATAGGCCAACACACCGCCTAAAAATAAGTCCTCAAAAGCATCACTTTGATCAGTTTGTATGTGCTGGACAAACATTCTTAAACCATCAAGGGGTGAGGTGGACTTTAAGCGGGCATCTTCATCTTGTAGCTCTTTGGCTTTAGCAAGATGAATGGTAATAACATTATCTTGGCGTTGTTGCTCACTGGATTGGAAAAAGTTACTGATTGGCGTAAGTAAGCTGGCGCCGTTATCAGTTAATGCAGTAAAGGTGAGCTGGTAACCATCACAGCGGACCATCATGGCTGCATGGGTCAATACAATACTTTTAAGATGATCTTTGCTTTCTATTTCTGCTGACTCTAACAACATAGTATGCGGCGCATTAGCAGTAATATGCTGATAAAGACTAAGCGGGTCAGCGTGATATGCTAAGGTCTGCTTTTGGGTTACCACATGGGCAAATTGATGTTCCATAATGCTTATTGCGCCTCGCTTATAGTGTGCTTTTTCATACTCTGTTCTCTTCATTTTAGCTTGGATTGCGTTAGTTTTATTGGAGAGTGCAAGCCGTAAATAGCAAAAAAGCCCACATCTCTGCGGGCTTTTTAGTAAAATCTTGTGTTATTTAAATAACCACAACGCTTCACACCACCCGTTAATTTGGGAAGTGCCACCACCAACTGATGTTTAACGCGTTAAAGTTTGTCATTTAAAAAGGTTCTCTTTATGTCATTTGCAGGTCATTTCACTGCGAAGTCATTTATAATGGGTTTTATATTCTGTAACTAGCTATAGAAGACCTTAGCTGGCTTATAAAGTCAATTGAATATTTCTCAAATTTATTATTTTTTTACAACTAGCGACTAAAGCAGTAGCAATTTGATGTATATGTAGCAAATAAACGCTAGATGGCTAAGCATTCTAACAAAGTTTAAAGTACAATAACCTAATGATAACAGACTCCCTATTGGCCGATCTTCACAGCCACACGACCGCATCTGACGGCGTACTCACTCCTGCTGAACTTGTTGAACGTGCCATTGATAAAGGCGTGCAAATGTTCGCTATTACTGATCATGACACCGTTGCTGGATTGGCTGAAGCGCATCAATACAATAACCAACATTCCACGCCATTAAAACTGATTAATGGCGTTGAAATTTCAACTCGTTGGAATAACTTTGATATTCATATTGTCGGTTTAAATTTGGATATTACCGATGCTGCGCTACATGCGTTTTTAACAAACCAACGTGAATTACGTGAGCAACGGGCTAAAGACATTGGTATTCGTTTAGCTAAGGCGGGTATTGAAGGTGCGTATGAAGGCGCACAAAAATTTGCAGCAGGCGCAGCTATCAGTCGAGGCCATTATGCGCGCTGGTTAGCTGAAAAAGGCTATGCCAAAGATATGCCGAGTGTTTTTAAACGGTATTTAGCCCGCAATAAAACCGGTTATGTTCCCAATAATTGGGGCGATATGGCCAGCGCGATTAATATTATTCACCGTAGTGGTGGCGTTGCGGTATTAGCTCACCCAAGCGGGTATAAGCTATCTGCTAAATGGCTTAAAAAATTAGTCCGTGAATATAAAGAAGCGGGCGGTGATGCGATGGAAGTCGTATTAGGACAACAAAGTATTGATGATAGAGCCAACTTGGTCGCATTAAGTCATTTGAATAACCTAATGGGGTCAATTGGCAGTGATTTTCATTTTCCAAGTAATTGGATTGAGTTGGGTAAAAATTTATTCCAACCTGCTGGAATACAGTGGGTGTGGCAAGCAGAATCTTGGACGGAGCGAACATGAGCCAATTTTTTTATATACATGATGAAAACCCGCAGGCGAGATTAATTAGCCAAGCGGTTAATATTTTAAAACAAGGTGGGGTGATTGTTTATCCTACCGATTCAGGTTATGCACTGGGCTGCATGATCGGTGAAAAAGATGCCATGACCCGTATGGCGCGCATTCGTAAGATTGATAACGACAATAATTTTTCGTTAATGTGTCGCGATTTATCAGAATTAGCCAATTTCGCTCGAGTGGATAATCAAGCTTACCGCTTATTGAAAAGCTGCACTCCTGGGCCTTATACCTTCATCTTTAAAGCCAGTAAAGAAGTGCCGCGTCGACTACAATGTGACAAGAAAAAGACCATTGGTATTCGTGTGCCAAACAATTTAATTGCACTGGCATTATTGGAAGCGTTAGAAGCGCCAATTATGTCTACCAGTTTAGTGATGCCAGATGCAGAATTTGCTGAGTCTGATCCTGAGCATATTCGAGATATTTTAGAGCACAATGTCGATGCTATTATTCATGGTGGTTACCTTGCTGAAAATCAAACCACGGTTATAGATATGTCTGAAGGCGATATCGATATAATTCGTCAAGGCGCCGGCGATACCAGTATTTTTGAATAACCCTTGCAACGGTTGAATGCACAAGTTTGATTGATAGTGGTTTCAACCACAGTCAATAGTGCGTATAATCGCGCGTTTGGTAATTTCTCGCTAAAATTAGATGCAGATATTTTCTGAATACTTAGTTGATATAAGTTTAATCTTTGTGAAATACAACAGATATAGCCAAACAGTAGTAATGTAGTTTAATAAGTTATTTAACTTAGAAAGCTGATTTTAATCATTAAATTAAGGGACGACAATGCAAGGTATCCAGAAAAGTTTACCTTTAGCGGTTGTTCGAGGCGAAGCGTTTGACGCAATGCCTAATGATTTATTCATTCCTCCTGAAGCCCTTGAGGTGTTTTTAGAAACATTCGAAGGCCCGCTAGATTTATTGTTGTACTTAATTCGTAAGCAAAAACTCGACGTTGTTGACTTACCAATAGAAAAAATCACCAGCCAATATTTAGCTTATATTGAAATTTTAACCGAAGCGCGAATAGAGCTTGCCGCTGATTATTTAGTCATGGCAGCCACATTAGCCGAGATAAAATCACGACTACTGTTGCCTAAAATGGCAACCGAAGAAGACGATGATGAAGATCCTCGGGTAGTGTTGATTCGTCAATTGAAAGCTTATGAAGTTATCAAACAGGCATCAGCTGATTTAGATGAACTTCCGAGGCTAGAGCGAGATGTATTTTTAGCGAAAGCGACACTCTCGCCCAATGTAAAACCAATGGTGATGCCACCTGAAGTGTCTTTAGTTGATATTGCTCAAGCATTTTCAGAGGTACTCAAAAGAATTGATGCCAACGAACATCACCATGTAAAACGCGAGCTATTATCGACCCGTGAACGCATGAGTCAGATATTAGCTTTACTATCGACCGAGCATTATGTGCCATTTACTGATTTATTTGACATTAGTGAAGGCCGAGCTGGCGTGGTAGTGAGCTTTTTAGCTTTAATGGAACTGGTTAAAGAGCTATTGGTTGATTTGGTTCAAAACGAGCCGTTAACCCCCATTTATGTCAAAGCGTTTTAAGCTGCATTGCACAAGATACGATAAAGGATGACCATGCAAGTAAACATGATTCAATTAAAACAATTAATCGAAGCCAGTTTATTTGTGTTGGGTAAACCACTAACCGTAAAAGCATTAAAAGACACAGTATTAGTGAAATTTGATGTCTCTCGAGCACGCATTAAAGAATGCCTCGATGAATTACAACAAGATTATCAAGAGCGTGGGGTACAACTGGTCGAAGTGGCTGGTGGTTATCGCTTTCAAACCCAAGAGCTGTTAAGTGAATTCTTACAACCATTGTGGCAAGAGAAATCCCCTAAATATTCACGTGCGACCTTAGAAACCTTAGCAGTAATTGCATACAGGCAACCAGTTACTCGCGGTGATATTGAATATGTAAGAGGTGTGGCCGTCAGCAGCCACATAATAAAGAGTTTAGCTGATAGACACTGGGTAAAAACAGTGGGTCATAAAGAAGTGCCTGGGCGACCGGCACTCTATGCCACCACCAGTGAATTTTTATCATATTTTGGCTTGAAAACCCTAGCAGACTTACCGTCGCTATCGGATGAAGAGTCATTGCAGGCGTTATTTGAGAAAGTCTCAATGGCGTCACAACAAACAGAAGAGTCGAACTAGATGAGCGAAAAATTGCAGAAAGTCTTGGCCCGTGCAGGCCATGGCTCCCGTCGTGAGATGGAGGCATGGATTGCTGCAGGCCGTGTTAGTGTAGACGGAGAAATTGCCAACTTAGGTGATCGCGTTGAAGCAGAAGCTAAAATCCGTATCGATGGCCGTGCTATAACCATCAAAACCGAAGATGACATTATTTGTCGTGTGTTGGCATACCATAAGCCAGAAGGTGAAATTTGTAGTCGTAAAGATCCTGAAGGCAGAACAACGGTTTTCGAACGTTTACCGACAATACGTGACTCACGTTGGGTAGCGGTAGGGCGTTTGGATATCAATACTTCAGGTTTACTGTTATTTACCTCTGATGGTGAACTAGCTAACCGTTTAATGCATCCATCAAATGAAGTTGACCGTGAATATGCGGTGCGCACATTTGGTGATGTACCTGAAGCGGCAGTTCAACGTCTTCGTAAAGGCGTGACATTAGAAGATGGTCCTGCCAACTTTGATACCATCAAAGCTGCTGGTGGTGAAGGCCTTAATAAATGGTGGCATGTGACCCTAAAAGAAGGGCGTAACCGCGAAGTTCGCCGCTTATGGGAATCACAAGAAGTGCAAGTTAGCCGTCTTATCCGTATTCGTTACGGCATGGTTGAGCTACCTAAGTCACTACCTCGTGGCGGTTGGGTTGAACTGGATATGGAGCAAGTAAACTACTTGCGCCAAGTTGCAGGTCTAGAGCCTGAAACTCGCACCATGTTAGGTACTGATAAACACAGTGTCGCTCGTGCTAAAGTGAAAGGCGCTAAGATCCGCCGAGCCGTGCGTAAGCACAAAACCACGGCTGCACGCCCTAAATCAAACCGTCAGCGTACTTAATAGGTTTAAAGCCCGCGCTTGTTTGATACTAAAAGGCCACATTACGTGGCCTTTTAAATACCTAAAAAACGACACTACTTCTGCCTGCTTATTAAAAAGCCCTTAAAACCCATTGTTAATTCATCCGTTTGTAGTGTTCTGCTATTAATCTCATCATTTCCTGTCACTTACTTGAAACTGTGTCATCTGCTAACTATATTTAACGTTGATGGTTTTTTCATCAATAACGTACGCTTACACTTAAGGGAGTATTAAATGAAAAAGTTAATCGGTGCCATCTTTGTGTGTCTTATCTATGGCTGTGCTTCATCGCCAGCAACCTGGAAAGGAATGTCAGAAAGAGATATTGCAGATTGGAAAGCGATAGGCTTTGATGCAGCTAAAGCTCAAAAATGGAGTAAGAGCGGCTTTAATGCTGAACAATCACAGCAATGGAGCGAAGCGAGCTTTAATGTTGAGTCAGCAGCTGAATGGTCAAAAGAGAAATTTAATCCAGAAGAAGCGGGTACATGGAAGCAGTCAGGGTTTGAATTAGAAGATGCCATAGAAGATCGAGCTAAAGGCCTAACCCCAGTAAAAATGGATAACTAGTATCAGATCGCAAATAGTGAGTACGAAATGGCAGCACAAACCACAAAATTGCTGCCGAAATAGTCAAACAGAAAGATAATGACAATTTATGCTTTACACCAGACAGTGAGATAGCTATTATCTCGCTCGTTCGGAGAGATGGCAGAGTGGTCGAATGCACCGGTCTTGAAAACCGGCATGGGTTTGTAGCCCATCTAGGGTTCAAATCCCTATCTCTCCGCCATATTCAAGACGAAAGGCTCATCAGAAATGATGAGCCTTTTTTCGTTTAACTTACTAAAAATATTGAAGATTAATACTATCAATTCAAAACTACTTTATTGTCTAGTGTTTGAAGTGCCTGTTTTATAGTCACTTATCTTCCTTGAGAGGATTGACTCAGTCAATATCCCTGCTTTTCGCATCAGCAGAGCTCCTATTAACGTGTACTTCACTCGTATCTGTTTAGCTGTAGTAGCTCAGACTTGATCTGACAGTTACCCATTTTTTATGGTGTCTGTCAGCTTAGATTTGAGCTAGATTTTTATCTGCCCAAATCTGTTTCCCATCCAATAATGTTTCAAGTGGCGTTCGACCACAGCACATTTTGCCTTGATGAGTTCGATCATTGTTGTAGTAATTTATCCATGCGTCTAGTTCTTTTTGCAACATTTCTAAATTATCGTATAGCTTTTTTCGGAAAGTAACCTGATAAAATTCATTCAAAATTGTCTTATGGAACCGTTCACAAATACCATTCGTTTGCGGTGACATTGCCTTAGTTTTTGTATGATCGATATCATTTATTGCTAGGTATAACTGGTAGTCATGCTGCTCAACTCGCCCGCAGTATTCTGTTCCCCTATCAGTCAATATTCGTAGCATAGGAAGCTCGTGTTGTTCGAAATAAGGCAGAACTTTATCGTTGAGCATATCTGCTGCGGTGATTGGTGTTTTTGTCGTATAGAGCTTGGCAAACGCTACCTTGCTATAAGTATCGACGAAAGTCTGTTGGTAGATCCTACCCACACCTTTTAGGTTACCGACATAGAACGTATCTTGTGAGCCGAGGTAGCCTGGATGATGAGTTTCTATCTCGCCACATGCTTCATCATCATGTTTTTTCTTTTCAAGAGCAGCAACTTGGGCATCGGTTAGTATAATTCCGTCATTGGCGACCTTGTCCTCTAATGCTTTAAGCCGTTTCTTAAAGTTTTCTAGGTTATGGCGAAGCCAAATAGAGCGAACACCACTACCTGACACAAATATCCCCAGCTTACGCAGTTCATTACTGGTTCTATGTTGGCCATGAGCCGGAAAGTCGATAGCATAGTTAATTACTGACTGTTCAGTCGCTTCGTCAACTCGATTCTTCAGATTAGGTGTTCTGCGTGTCTTTTCAATTAAGGCTTCAATACCACCATCTTCAACAAGTTCTTGATAGCGATAAAATGTATCTCTAGAGACACCCATTACTTTACATGCTCGAGATACGTTACCCAGCTCTTCAGCTAAATTGAGTAAACCTGCTTTGTGTTTAATGATTGGATTGTTAGTATGCAACATGAGAGTTACCTTTGGTTTTGATTAAAAGATTCGACACCTTTATCAAAACGGGTAACTCTCACTTTTTCAAGTTGAATGTCAGATCAAGTCGAAACTAATACAAATAGTGCGGTTTAACTCAATGTAATTACAGTTTTTAGTTTTGTAAATTCACTATGTGTCAATGCCTCGTGCATGTGTCCAAAATTAAATGTGATTGGCTCACTAATTTCAACATCACTTTTAGTAATTCGTTCAAGTAACGCTTCACCATTTTGCATTAATGCATGCCAATCTTGTTTATCACCAAAATCATGTAACGCGCCAAGGGCTATTTCGTGGTAAGAAATAGTGCGAGTAAATGGCGGGTCAATGGGTTTAGCAATACGATCTTGAATGCAGACAATATGTCCATTCGCTCTTAACAGTGGCACTAAATGGGCGGCATTTTCGCCACTCACGGCATCAAAAATGGCGAAGTATTTCATGTCGATTTGAGATTGCTCTCGATAAACTTGGCGAATACCTAGCTTTTGGGCTCGATCTTCGCTCAGACTCGCTGAGACAACATCAACGATATAACCCGCATCGAGAAGGAACTGGGATAATAAATTATTCACCGCGCCAAAACCAACGACAAGCACTTCTCTTTGTCGGGTTAATGGAATTTTTTCAAATGCTTGCCATGCGGTAAGCATCGGGCAAGGTAGCGCTGCTGCAAGTTCAAATGATAGGCTCTCAGGCAGCGTCATCACTCGCTCAGCATTCAAAACGGTATATTCAGCATAGCTACCATGGCGATTTAGTGAGCCATGATACGCCACTCGACGCCCAATGAGACTGGTGTCAACTTTAGAGCCTACGTGTACGATGACGCCTGCACCATCAACACCAGGAACATGACCATTCGGCCAATTTAGAGGATTGGCTTTAATAAATTTCCAATCGACAGGGTTTATACCAATCGCTTTGTTTTGTACTAAGATTTCATTGTCATCTAAAGCTGGTATTTCAGCCTTACCTAAAATAACACTGTGTGTCTCTGTTTGATATTGCCAAATTTGATAGGGTTCCATCGCATTCTCGTTTGCTTAAAGAAAGGAGAAGGCACCAAGGAGTGGTTAGTCCTTGATGCCTAGTTTTGCTATGCCTGATAAGTAGGATAATCGATGTAGCCTTCGGCTCCGCCACCATACAAGGTGAGTCTTGCGTCAGCATCAAACTCGGCCAGTGGGTTATCATTGGCCAAACGGGCGACTAAATCTGGGTTCGTTACAAAAGGGGTACCAAAGGCAACGAAATCAGCATACTGCTTGTCGAGTAACTGTTTCGCTGATTGCTTGGTCAGCTTTCCAGCAACCATGATTGGGTTTGAGTATATTCGGCGAACTTGTTGGCGAAACTCTTCAGGTACCTCTACATAGCGTGATATGTTTTCTGAAAAATGCACATACGCAAGGTTCATCGGTTGTAGTTTTTCCAGCAATGCTAACGTTAGCGGAACAATTTCAACATCATCCCCAGCAAAACCCTCTCCGATATGAGGAGACAGACGAACCGCAACTCTTTCCCCACCAATTTCGTCAGTAAGTGCTTGTAAGGTATCAACCAGAAAGCGCATACGATTCTCTTGGCTGCCACCATATTGATCACTTCTTTGGTTGCTTTCTAAGCGTAAAAAGGTATCAAACAAGTAACCATGCGCAGCATGAATTTCCACGCCATCAAAACCAGCTTCAATGGCGTTTTTGCCCGCTTGTACAAAATCCGCAATCGTGCTCTTAATGTCTTGCAGTGTCATCTCCCGTGGCGTTTCAGTTTCAATCATCCCAAAGCCACCTTCAGCTAGTGGGCCAAATACTTGATCTGGGATTTTAATCGCTGATGGGGCTAACGGCTTAGTACCTGAAATATCAGAATGACTGCGTCGCCCCACATGCCAAAGTTGAGTAAATATTTTCCCGCCTTCTTGATGCACAGCTTGGGTGGTTTTTTTCCAGCCTTCGGTGTGCTCTGGGGTATAAATGCCCGGAGTCATCGAATAACCTCGTGCAGCCGCTGAGATCGGGGTGCCCTCTGATACAATGAGTCCAGCACTGGCACGCTGACGGTAGTAGGTTGCCATCATCTCGTTTGGTACATCACCAGGTTGAGACGTGCGTGAACGAGTCATCGGCGCCATCGCGATACGGTTTCTAGTCTCAAGTCCGTGACCTTTAAATACCTTAAACATACTTACCCCCTTAAGCTTTATACGTTGGATAATCAATCAGACCTTTCTCACCACCACCAAACAAGGTGTTTGGATCATGCTCTGCCAATGGGTAGCCGTGAAGTAGACGTTCAGGAAGATCGGGATTCGCCACAAAAGGTCGACCAAAGCCGATCATATCTGCCAATCCATCATGAATAGCGTGCTCTGCTTTGTCTGCGTTATAGCGACCTGCGTAGATCAGCACGCCTTGAAAAGCATTGCGCATAGCACGTTTGAATGAGACGGGTGTATCTGGTGCATCATCCCAATCGACTTCAGCAATATGTAGGTACACGATATGATGTTTATTGAGTAACGCTGCGGCAGCGGTATAAGTCTCAATAGGGTTTGCATCAACAGTACCATTGAGGGTTGTTAAAGGTGCCAAGCGCACACCAACGCGATCAGCGCCAATGGCATCGACCATTGCAGTAACAACTTCATCAAGAAAACGAAGACGGTTTTCAAGACATCCACCGTACTCATCAGTGCGATCATTCGCCTCTGAATCAATAAATTGGTTAATTAAATAACCATTAGCGGCATGCAGTTCAATGCCATCAAAGCCTGCCTCAATGGCATTCAATGCGGCTTGACGGTAATCTTCGATCACTTGCTGAATATCGGCTGTTGTCATTGCTCTAGGCTGAACGACGTCAACAAAACCAGGTTCATCACTGCCATTATCAACGAATACTTTGACGTTTTCCGCTTTTAATGCGGAGGAAGAAATCGGTTGCTTACCACCGATGTTATCTGGGTGAGTGACTCTTCCCACATGCCAAAGCTGCGCGAAAATAGCGCCTTGTTTGGCATGCACAGCGTCTGTCACTTTACGCCAACCAGCAATCTGCTCAGGTGTGTAAATACCTGGGGTCCATGCATAGCCTTTTGCCGTCGCTGAAATTTGCGTACCTTCAGACACAATCAATCCTGCACTGGCACGCTGAGCGTAATAGGTTGCCATCATGTCATTTGCGACATCACCAGGCTGACTGGCTCTTGAACGCGTCATCGGTGGCATGACAATGCGGTTTTTGAGTGTGAGTCCACCCAATGTGAATGGTTTAAATAGTGATAGTGACATAGTTGAGCCCTCTTCATTTGATAGGGGCATACTAGCAAATGAGTCACCAATCATTTATAGCAATAAAGGCAAATGATATTTGTAGAAATTGCAATAATCAGCTTGTTTAAGCGGGTTACAGGGTTAGCTTTGGCTTAATAAAATCAATAAAAGCGGAGATCCGCTTGGCCACAGAAGAAGTCTTATAATACACAGCGTTGACTTGTTCTCTTCTTGGATGACTGATTTTTTCGCTCTCCAACAGCGAGATTAAACGTCCTTCGGCAATATCTTTATTCACCATAAACCCTGATAGACATGCAATGCCATTTCCTGCCAACACAATTTGTCGAATGGTTTCGCCATTACTTGATGACATCAAAGCGTCTAGTTGGGTAAAACCTTTTAAAGGCCAGTCATTCAAAATTTTGGGGGCGACAAATCCAATGAGATTATGCTGAGCAAGATCGCTGCTTTTAGTGGGGAGCCCGCGTTTTGAGATATATTCTGGTGAAGCCACAATATACAAGGGGCTTCGACCCAGCGACCGAGCATGTAGCGTTGAATCGCTCAAGGTACCAATCCGAATTGCTAAATCGGTTTTCTTTTCTAGTAAATCCACAATGCCTTCATTGGAGGTTATTTCTAGCTCAATATCGGGATAGGCTTGATTAAATGACTGCACCAATGGCACCAGTTGATGAAACACAAACGGACTAGCCGCGTCGACACGTAAACGGCCTTTGGGCAATTCCCCACGGGAAATAATATCTTCTTCCGCCTGCTGTAATTGCATTAACCCCACCCGCACAGAGTCAATGAACTGGCGTCCTTCATCGGTTAATTCAATACGTCTAGTGGTTCGGTTTAGAATAGTGACCCCAAGTTGACTCTCCACTTTACTGACCGCTCTGGATACTCGCGCGACTTGGATATCTAGGCTCTCTGCTGCCGCTGAAAAACCTCCGGTATCGACTACAGCGAGTAAAATGGCTAAATCATCAGATTTTGTTCGCATGCTATTTCCCTCAACTTTATCCAATCGCTCATCAGCTTTATTGCATTTATAACAAATATCATTTGTAAAAACCTCTGTTTTTCACAAAACATCTTTAATGCAAAATGCCCCCCATCAATTAACAACGCGACGGCATAGCGACCAATACATCGGCTATTGCTGGTCATTTTCAAACAACAGAGAGTAAATATTATGCCTTTAGCACTTCTTGCATTGACGCTCAGCGCCTTTGCTATTGGAACAACGGAGTTTGTGATCGTGGGGCTACTCCCGACCATGGCCTCCGACCTAAATATATCACTGCCTTCAGCAGGCTTGCTGGTTAGCCTTTATGCACTTGGTGTTGCCATTGGCGCCCCGGTTTTAACGGCTTTAACAGGAAAGTGGAATCGTAAACACGTATTGATTACCGTCATGTCACTGTTTGTTGTCGGTAACTTAGTTGCATGGCAAGCACCTGGATATAACACCCTGATTATCGCTCGTATTTTGACAGGTTTAGCCCATGGTGTATTTTTCTCCATTGGTTCAACCATTGCTACCGGTCTGGTACCAAAAGAAAAAGCCGCCAGCGCCATTGCGATTATGTTCACTGGTTTAACCGTGGCGTTAGTCACAGGCGTGCCGCTTGGGACATATATAGGTCAAACCTTTGGCTGGCAATCAACCTTCTTAGTTGTTGCGCTATTAGGTTTAATCGCATTAATTGGTAGTGCTTTCTTAGTACCAAATAACTTAAAACAACCTGCTGCAGCTAAGCTTTCATCGCAGCTTAAGGTATTAACTCAACCTAGATTATTACTGGTTTATGCGATTACTGCACTGGGTTATGGCGGCACTTTTACAGCATTCACTTTCCTTGCTCCTATTTTGCAGCAAGAAACTGGCTTTAGTGCGAATGCAATTAGTTTAATTATGTTGGTTTATGGAGTCTCAGTTGCGATTGGTAATATTTGGGGCGGAAAAATGGCCGATAAAATGGGCCCAATAAAAGCCCTTAGCATTATTTTTACTGGTCTTGCAGCTGTGCTTATCGTGTTCAATTTTACCGCCGTTAACCCTATTGCCGCGGTAGCCACGATTTTAGTTTGGGGGGCATTTGCATTCGGTAATGTTCCAGGTTTACAAGTATATGTAGTGAAACTTGCTGAAAAATATACACCAGATGCAGTGGATGTTGCTTCCGGTTTAAACATTGCCGCCTTTAACGTTGGTATTGCACTTGGTTCATGGGGCGGAGGGATGGTTGTCGCTGAAGCAGGCTTAATGCATACACCTTGGGTAGGTGCAGTAGTTGTACTGATAGCGCTTGCTTTGACCCGCTTTAGTGGCCGTCTTGATAAGCGTGCAGAAAGTTAATGGTAAAAATGTATTAATGAAATAAACACGACTCTTACCCTTAGAGCTGGTCAATGCAGCAGCATTGGCCAGCTTTTCGCAACTTATATTGATTGGTATTAGACAAGATTGAAACTGATAAGAGGCACTCAATGAAAACCGTTTTTATTACTGGAGCTAATCGTGGCTTAGGATTAGAGCTTGCAAAGCAATATGCACAGCGACATTACAAGGTCATCGCTTGCTGTCGCGATATTGATTCAGCGCATGAGTTAACCCTGTTAGCACAACAGTATTCAACCATTCGCCCTTATGCTCTAGATGTTAGTCATGAAACAGATATTCTCGCTTTAACTGAGGTGTTTAAAGAGCAACCTATTGATGTACTTATTCATAATGCTGGGGTGAGTGGTGAAGGATGTGACAACTTAGGCAATATGGATCAGCAAAGATGGCTAGAGGTGTTAAAGGTCAATACCATCGCACCCATGTTAATCACGCAGGCCTTGCTCAATAATATTCTAGCCGGCCAAGATAAAACCATAATCGGGATGACCTCAATACTGGCCAGTATTGATGATAACCGCTCAGGGGGACGATACAGCTATCGAGCATCAAAAGCGGCCCTCAACCAAATAATTAAATCTCTAGCCTGTGAATTATCCGAAGCGGGAGTGAAGACCATGGCAATTCATCCAGGTTGGGTAAAAACCGATATGGGTGGCAAGGAAGGCAAGGTAACAGTAGAAGAGAGTGTTAAAGGCATGCTTAATGTCATCGACAATTTAAAACTTAAACATTCAGGTTCATTTTTTGTCTACGATGGCACTCAATTGCCATGGTAAGCCCTGTAGTTACGTCACATGAAAGCTCTAAGGGGATGATATGCTTTTTACCTTTATAATCCTTTGTATTATCGCTTTGCTCGGATGGTATTTATACAAAGTCTCCCGTGATATTTCCCAAATTGACTGGGATTGGAATGGCGATGAGATCCTATAAATTGATATCGCCTGCATCTATGGCTGGTCACATTATATTCTAATGAAAAACTGTGAGCTTGCTCTGGTGCTGAGTAAATACTTTAACGCGAAATGGGGCGTGCGACGTGAAGTCGTATGAAGCGCTGTTCACCGCTTAATGTGTGAACCATCTGTATCACCAGATGAACCTATGAGCCTGAATAAAGTAGCGGCTCTGACAATGTAACGAAGAATGGTCATGGACTATTCGGGATCTAAATCGCGAGAGGACGATCCTCCTGATAACCACAAATCGGGTGAGTGCTAGGTAGTCAGTAAGATGAACATAAGTGAATCCGCGTAAGGTGCGTTATACGTTGAAGCAGCGGAAGTTGTAACCCTCCCTTATATCGATCATATTTTAAGAGAGTTTTCTTTATTTAACCGCTCATATAGCTTGGGCGGTAGCAAAGAATGTCGTAGCAAGAAAGGGGATTAGATTGGATGTATTCCACAAAGGGTTCACCGTTAAACACTTATAGGCCTTGAAAGGATTGACTCAGACAATGTACCTGCTTTGTACATGAGCAGAACCGCCCAAACGTGAAGTTCACACCTATTTGTTTAGCAAACTCCTTATGCAATAAAGGTTTTCATTTCTTATCTGTGGCTGAACAAATACCCGTGGATCAGTCTAAAATAATCGACAACAGCGTGATTTTGTACCTCAGAAATGTCTAAATTCAAATTAGCACCGCCAGTCTTTAGACTGGGCTGGCAGTGCTTTTTACGACTCAATATTTAATCAACTAACATTAATCAACTAACATTAATCAACTAACGCCACACCTGATCAAATACTCGGTACATATTACCACCCAAGAATTTGCCACAATCCTCTTGGCTATATCCATTTTGTAGCATTTTATCAATCAGTGCCGCTACAATTTGGTAAGGTGCTGGAGTAGGGAAGCCCTTTGCACCTGCTGCTGCACTATAGCCGCCATCAGGGAAAACAGCAGCGCCCATTGGGGTTTGCATGATTGAGGCAGTAAAATTAATATTGGGAATATAGTCTGAACCAAAACCCACGTGATCAATACCAACTAGGTTCACCATGTAATCGACATGACGGAATAGCGCGTCTGTGGTAACAATATCTGGGTTAGACGTGTCCATAAATGCGCCAACCATATTGATTGAGCATACACCACCACTCTCTGCGATGGCTTTGATTACTTCGTCAGATAAACTACGTTGATAATTGGCCATGGCTTTTGCACCTGAGTGCGAAGAAATAACAGGTTGACTACTGCGCTCTATAGCATCAAGCGAGGTACGTTCGCCTGTATGGCTAACATCTACCACCATGCCGTAACGGTTATAGCTATCAATCAGCTTTTTACCAAAGGCGGTCAAACCGCGATTTTCAGGTTCAAAGCAACCATCTCCTACTTCATTGCGATTGTTGTAAGCTAATAGACAGTAGCCATAACCTAACTCACGCCACAAAGCGACACGGTCCACATCGCCACCAAATATCTGGGTGCCTTGGTGAGTAAAAAATAGCCCAAGCTTGTCCTCTTTTACCGCATCATCAATGTCTTTTGTTGTACGGATAATTTTGTAGCTGTCTGGGCGTTCTCTCATTTTATTAAGATAAAAATCTGTGCCTTTCATGATGCCATCGACAGAGGCGTCTAACGAGTCCGCAGATGGACATGCTGCAAGTACTTTAAAACCAGCAGCCTTACAACGGTCCATTTCATCGTGAAATTCTGGCGCTTCAGGTGAAGACCACTGACTGGGATATAGTGCAGAAAATAGGGTATCAATGGTCATAGAATCACGGACAATATTGACAGCTTTTTCTGATGCGGGATAAAACTGTTTACGCTGTGGGATATTGGAATAATCTTTGATTTCAAATTCAGGTAGCTCAAGGGTTTTGTTATTAGTCATAATTCGATTCCTATAGTGTTTGCGCCTTTCAACATGTTCAATAAACGCTGAACTTGTTTAAGATTTAACTATAGTAGTCTCATTATCGTTGGAGTATTAATCGTTTATGTATGATCAAATCCTCAACTACTAGGATCCTGTTAACATCACCTTAAGGACTGACATGGTTTAGTCATACCACCAGACGCCGCATGGCTACCAATTTAACATGGCCACCCATTCTAATTGGCTAAATATCAAACACTCTACTAGGCTTTAGTTATTGCTTAATAGTCGGTGATTGATGATGGCCAGACCTAGAAAAACACTCGTAAGCTTAGAGGATACGCCTTACTACCACTGTTGTTCGCGTGTGGTACGTAAGGCATTTTTGTGTGGGTTTGATAAGTCGACAGGCGAAAACTTTGAACATCGCCGTGAGTGGGTAGATAGCCGAGTTATTGAATTAGCGACGATTTTTGCGATTGATATTTGTGCTTATGCGGTAATGAGTAATCATTTACATGTTGTGCTTAAAGTCGATGTGGATAGCGCTGAGCATTGGTCTGATATCGAGGTGCTTACCCAATGGCATAAAGGTTTTAAAGGCACCTTGCTGACGAATAAGTTTGTAAAAGGTGAAGCACTCAATGAATTTGAGTTAAAGACAGTTAATGACTGTATAACTCTATATCGCCAACGCTTGACTGATATTAGCTGGTTTATGCGTTCTTTAAGTGAACCCATTGCGCGAATGGCGAATAAAGAAGATAACTGCACGGGTCGTTTTTGGGAAGGGCGCTTTAAATCTCAAGCATTACTTGATGACGCAGCAGTTCTCGCCTGTATGGCCTATGTTGATTTAAATCCAATTCGCGCGCAAATGGCTGCAACACCTGAAACTTCAGATTACACCAGTATTCAACGACGCATAAATTCAGCTATGAAAGGTGAGCAACCGAAAGCGTTACTGGCATTTGTAGGAAATGAACGTTTAGATATGCCTAATGGACTGATGTTTAGCGTTAAAGATTACATCGTGCTGGTTGAAGATACTGGGCGGATTATTCGTGATGATAAGCGCGGCGCCATTAGCTCAAGTAGCCAAGCTATTCTCAACAGACTGAACATTCCTGCTGAAAACTGGTTAAAAATCACCACAGAATTTGGCGCGTTATTCAAAGGTGCAGTAGGGGCTTTACCTGCATTAACTGACTATTGTGAGCATCTAGAGCGGAAACGGCGACAAGGTGCTTCAAACTGTCAACGCTGGTTAAGTGTATGAGTGAAATACTAATATTTTATGTTTAAGGTTAATAAATAAAATCAAATTATAATGTAGTATAACGACAGATTTACTTGACATATATTTGCTCGAGAAATATAGTCAATCTTAGTTGTCAATTGCTTAGCTTATCTACCTATTTAAATGCAAGCAATTGAAACTAAACGACTTATTTTTTATTTAATACGGAAGCCTTGGGTTCAAATCCCTATCTCTCCGCCATATTCAAGACGAAAGGCTCATCAGAAATGATGAGCCTTTTTTCGTATAAGGGGAGTTTGAACCCAAGGGTTCCTATTTCAGCAATACGCTATCTCTCCGCCATATTTAGAAAAGCCCGTTACGAAAGTAACGGGCTTTTTGCTTTCTAGAATTTACTGATGTGAACAACAGGTTTATAGCACCACAATGTAGGGTTCCTATTTCAGAAGTAGGCTATCTCTCCGCCATATTTAGAAAAGCCCGTTACTGAAAAGTAGCGGGCTTTTTGCTTTCTAGAATTTACTGATGTGAACAACAGGTTTAAAGCACCTCAATGTTGGGTTTAAAATCATCCCAGCTGCTGTGTTGCAGTTTTTTAGTGGTGAAAGCTAATGAACTACAGCAGTCACGTTTTTTTTAAACGTACATTAGAATAGAAGCCAATAGTTAAGCTTGATCAAGTCAAAATGTAGCATCTCAATCTAGCGTTCTAATCACCATAATTTCGCCATTTTTAAGACGAAAGGCTCATCAGCAATGATGAGCCTTTCGTTTATCAGTTTTGTTAAAAAGGTCATATCTGAGTCATACTTAAATACCTATCTCATACTTAATTAACTATGTCAGACTCGAGCCTTTCAATAAGTCATTGCTTTATATATTTAATTTAATTGTGTTTATTGTAATATCTTAAAAGTATGAATTAAGCACACTGCAAGTATGAATGATTAATAACAAACTCATTCTTAAATTCATATTTTGTAAATTAACTTTATTGCTATCATCAATGTATTGATTTCATATACACCTGTTTTGGCAAAGCGTGTTTGGGCAATCTATAGGGACATTGATATGAGAGTTAACGGAAAAGGGCTTTATGCAGTGAAAAATACTGCGGCATTCTTCGTATTACATTGTTGCTTCGGGCTTACAGTTAGTCATGCCAACGAATCACTCACTTTGGCACTCTCAGGTGTTATCGAAGATAAATGTGAAATCACTATTCCAAGTAGTTCGCCTTTTGATTTTAGCCAACAGCTAATACACAGTACAACGCTGTCTATTGATTGTAACCAAACGATGTTGGTCGCACTTCGCTCTGAGTACGGTGGGCTTAAATTAAATCAAACTCAGGATGAAAATAGAATTATTGCAGCCTACGACATAGATTTAAAAATTGAATCTATTCAATTTAATATGAGTGCGAATAGTTTTGATATTCAACAAGAGCAACGATTTAATGCTGGCGAAAAAATTCCATTTGCGACGTCGGGTAGTTTAGAGATTAGCCTTCCTGAAGCATTGGTATATGCCGGGAAATACACCGATATTCTGCATGTTGAGGTTTATCCTAATTTTACCATGCAGGGTATTTAATGAAGTTTTCTCCAGATGGAGAAAGTTGCCGACCGATAGGCAAATATCGGTCGGCATAGTAAAAAACCAATCTGAAATTTTAAAAGGAGTTTTACAATGAGAAAGATTACTTTAATTGCGGCATCTTTAACAGCACTATTCGCCAGTACAGCTAACGCTGGTGACGTTCAATTAGTTGGTTTTGTTCCTGCGGTATGTGAGGTGACAGGTCTAAATACTCAATTAAATGATTTTGGTAACTTACAAGGCGCTAATACCGCTTCTAATATTGTTTTTGGTGTTGAATGTAATGATGTCGATGGTGCAAACATTGAAATGATTAGTGCAGAAGGTGGCCTAGAATCAGATGATGCTGAAGATCAATCTATGCCTTATACGGCTACTTTAGCCATAGTTGGTTATAGTTCTGACCTAGTGCTTAATGCGCCTGGTGGTATGGGCACTAATGGTGCAAATGTTAATAAAGATTATTCTGCAGGAGGCTTGCTAGGTGGCGCATCTGCAACATTGTCATTTAGTACACCTGGTGGTGCAAGCTGGTCTGGTGGTTATTCTGATACGTTAACCGTTCAAATTAATGCGGCTAATTAATTTAGCTTAGTCAGTGAAAATATGAGGGGGATATCACTCCCTCATATTTAATTATATTAATATGGAGTGTTTTATGATTAAAAATATGACTACATCATGTCTAGTGGCAATGGTCAGTCTTATAACAGTTTTTAGTTTACCGAATGCTTTTGCTTATAAAGTGCAGCCTATGGTGGCAGAAATGTCACCTGTAGGTAAAAAAGCACAGTTAAATCTGCGTATAGAAAATAATGACAGTGAATCCCTCACTGTTGAGATGATACCACTGCAGTTGGTTATTAATAATTCTGGTAAAATTGAATATATTCCAGCTGAAGATGATTTATTAATTATTCCTGTGACGGCTATTTTAAAACCTGGCCATTCTCAAGCTGTTATGGTGCGCTATTTAGGTGAACCTGATATCGCTGAGTCAAAAGCTTATAGTGTTGGTTTTCGTCAAATACCGATTACCATGGAAAACGGTGATAGTTCACAAGTGAATATGGCGGTTAATTTTAATACCTTGATTAACGTAGTGCCGACCAATACTAAAGCAAATTTGCTAGTTGAAGATTTAAAATTAATAGATGGAGAGTGGAAAATAACGATTAACAATTCTGGTAACCGCTATGTACGTTTAAGTGAAACTCAATGGCAAGTTAGTGATGGTGCAAACTCACTGCAGTTAAATAAAGAGCAACTTTCTGAGTTACTGAATGGCAGTTTATTTTTACCCAACTCTTCTCGAACGTTAACGATGAAGCCTATTGAATCATTCAGTATGGATAAAATTGAGATTAAAATTGAAATTATGAAATAGTGAGTTAGACTTTTTATCAGGCACCTGCTGTGTCAAATTTGTAGTTTCTTTTAGATAACGAACCTTTGAGATAAAAAGGAGGCTTATGTACATCAATTCGATAAACTTACAAACAGTGCTTGGATGGTGCGGTATTTCTTTAATGTCTCTGTTCTTAGGAAAACCAGTGTATGGAATAGAGATCTCTCCCATGGTGACCGCACTCTCTATTGATAGTCGTGCTAATTATCAGCAATTTTTAATTACAAATAATTCTAATTTAACTTTACCTGTAGAAATTGATGTTAATGAAATAGAGTTTAACCCCCTAGCAAGTGGTGCGAGCTATAAGGTTATATCTGAGACTTCCACCGATTTATTAGTATTTCCTCCAGCAACCGTTTTAGCTCCAGGTGCAGTTCACTCCGTTCGTGTTCAATGGCTGGGGCAAGATACCTTAGCCAATTCCCAAAGTTATTTTATTCGTTTTAGCCAGCCTCAATTAGTCGATGATAGTGCAAGTAAAAGTGGGGTTAAAATATTTGTACATTTTAATGCGGCAGTTCACGTATCGTCCAGCAAGCAGCAACCTCAGTTGGTGATTAATACATCCTCTATTCAACATCAGATTATTAATATAGATACTGATTATTCATTACAAAAGAAACAACAAAATACCTCGTCATTGTTAAAGTTTACGGTTGATAATATAGGTAATAAATACGCTACGCTTAATGATTATTATTTGAATATAACAGAAGCCGACGGTAATACATTTACTATCGAAGAGGAGGCGCTTGTAACAGATCAAATTAACACCTTTTTTCCTCCACATTCAAAACGTGAGGTGTCCATTAATCTTGGTCGCGTATTGTCTGAAGGATTTAGTTTAACCATTACCCCTGTGGTGCGGTAAATTTTATGAGCAAATTAATTCAACGATTGCTCCTAATGTGCTTATTACTCTCTTTTTCACTCATGGCTGAGGACGTAATATTAAACACCACTGGACGGGATATTAATCTACAAAGTTTATTTCGATTACAAGACAGTCCAATTGGTGATGTTGAATTAACTATAACAGCAGATCAAAAAATTGAACTGCCAGCCACATCCACTTTGGCGTTATTGGCTGACACCCTTGTACCGGAAACGCTTGAGCTATTATCGACATTTCAGCATGATGATGTATTAAACCAAGCTGATTTTTCTAAGGCTGGGCTTAGTTTGACATTCGACATGTCAACTTTTGAGCTAATAATGCAAGCACCGATTGAGGCGCTTAAAATTAGCGGCCTATCGTTTTCTCCCAGCAAAAATACCCGTCGATATATAGAAGCGTCATCATTGAATGGTTATGTAAATCTCCACTTGTCTGCTACCAATACTTCGAATATTAGTGATGATAGCCAAAATTTTCTCGATTATAACCACCTTCTTGAAACTGGGCTTAATTACCGAAATGCCGTTTTGGAGTATGAGGCGGTTTACAATCATTTAGATGGTCAATCTGGAGAGTACTCTCGCCAAGGTACGCGTCTTAATATTGACTTTCCTAGCCAGGGTACTCGTATGGTTTTGGGGGATTTTTATAGTCGCCCCAGTGGTTTTCAGTCTGGTATTGATTTTCTTGGGTTAGGGATTTCTCGTGACTTTTCACTTATTCCAACCAGAAATGTTAGGCCAACGGCTGCACGTCAATTCACTTTAGAACGAACTTCTGAAGTTGATGTTTTAATCGATGGGGTGGTAGTAAAAAGGCTCAGCCTTGGTGCGGGTTCTTATAATCTTGAGGATATTCCTTTAGCCGAAGGCGTTAGTGATGTTGAGTTATTGATAACCGATCGTAATGGACGTCAAGAACGAATAAATTTTAGTATTGCCACGGGTATGGATCTGCTAAAACCTGGAGAATTTGAATATGCATTTAGTTCAGGAGTGACGAGTGATTTAGTTGAAGACAAGCTTAAATACGACCGCGATGCATTTGTTGTCGATGGTATGTTGGAGTACGGTCTCACGCCATCACTAACATTAGGCGTAAATATGCAGGCGGCACCTAAAATCTACCAACTGGGGCAACGGAGTTTGTTTGCTACAGGATTAGGTGTGTTTGATTTAAACCTTGCTTATAGTAACCAAGATTTAGTTGGCGAAGGAGCGGCTGCCAGTTTAGGGCTTGATGTCAGTTTCGAAGATGGCCCTGATAATTCTCAACTCAGTTTTTTTTATGAATATTTTTCTCAGTCATTTACTCGAGTCGATGATTTGTTTCAAAGATCTGATGATTCGGTTTTTAACCCTATAGATTTACTTTCTTCTTTAAATATTAACAAACATTTTTTCACCAGCCGTTATAGCCGATCAATCACTCAGGCTTTGCGAGTTAGCCTAACCCTTAACTATATTGATGTATATCAAAAGGAAGGTGATTATTGGACTATTAGCCCAGCACTTTCTGGTGATCTATTTGATACCCCAGCCACTTGGAGTGTTCGGTTAACACACAAAGATAATCAGGATGAAAGTAACGAATTTAATGCATTACTTACTCTAAGTTGGCCGTTTGGTTCATCTCGCGTGGTGAGTAGTTATAGCAGTGACTTAGAAGATTTAAAAACGGAATATAGTTATCTTAACGGCATCGGAAAAACAGGTGGGGTCAATATGTTTATCGGTGCACAGCGAACCAGTGATACAGATGCTAACCTAGAAGCGGGTATTGATTACTCTGCTAATCGGTATCAAGCCAACCTTCAACATACTAGCCGGTTTACCGACTTTACGAATAAGCAAAGTAGTCATTTTAGCCGAGCAGAACTTTCATCAGCATTAGTGTTTTCGGGTTCTCAATTTGCTTTAGGTAGACCTGTCGGAGATAGTTTTGCCATTATTCAACCGCACGCTAATTTAGCAAATAATCGTATTGATGTGGATATGTCAGATGAAGGGGCGAGAGTGCATAGTGACGGTGTAGGTGCAATGGTCGTTCCAGATCTTGTCGCATATAATGAGCAATTAATTTCCTATGATGTAACAGATTTACCTCCTGGTTACGATTTAGGTGAAGGGGTGTTCGCGCTCAATCCTGGATATAGACAAGGTTACTCACTAAAGGTGGGCTCTGATGCAATTATCACGGCTATGGGGTCAATTTTTGATAACAAAACGGGTGAACCTGTTAGTTTATTAGCGGGTAAAGCGATATCTCAAACAGATGAAAACTTTGAAGCTTTAGACTTTTTTACTAATCGCAGCGGTCGATTTGCGATTAGCGGCCTAAAACCTGGCACCTATTTACTCAAGCTAAATAGCGAATCAGTAGGTACATACGAGCTTATTATTAGCGATGAAAGTGGTGCATTACTTCGCTTAGGTAAGATTTATGTTGATTAACACGAGATGTATAACACACTCATCTCCTAGGAGGACATATGACTCAGACTAACTCTATCAAGTTGATTAAGACAAAACTTAAGAAGGTTTTCTGTCTGATCGCTATAATTATCGGTTCTAGTTTATTTACTATTAGCGCTTTTGCTGCTTGTGACGCTCGAGTGCAAAGTGTCAATTTAATGAGTTCAGGAGTTCAAAATCAATATGATGTGTTTGCGACAAGTACTTTTGGTTTAGTGCAGTCTTATGAGGTGAAAGTAAATTTTAGTGACCTCAATGAAGATTGCTCCTTGAGTTTAATGATTTCAACTGTCCAGCAAGGGTATGAACTTACAGGTCAAGGTGGCAATTTATTATCATTTACGCCATACCTTCAAACTTCCGGCAGTTTTATTCAAAATAGACACTGGTTTGCAGAGGTATCACCTAACCAATCTACTTTTCGTTTTCAATTACGATTCCCGTCACAACAATTTGGAGCTGCTGGGGATTATTCAAATCAATTAATCGTTCAACTCATCCCAAGCCCAGAACAATCATCGATAGTTCTAGATGAACGTAACCAATTAATTTCATCTCGTATTCCACCTGTTGCAAGCATTAGCTTTTACGGCTTATCTCAAAGGCTTTACCCATTAGACCTTGGGCGATTAACAACAGGTAAAAAGGTAAACATCGATCCTAACTTGTATATTCGTAGTACTACAGGCTATGAAATTAGTTTCCGTTCAGATAATCAAGGTAAGTTAAGACACCAAAGTAAGCATGTACGCTGGGATGTTGACTACGAATTCAGTGTTGCTGGCAGTGTGATTGATTTTTCGGAAGCAGGTAATCAACTAATTGTTAATGCACCGCAAAACCCTAACGGTCAAAGAATTCCTATGACGATTCAAATAGGTGAAACAGAAAATAGGCCTGGTGGTGTGTATGAAGATGAGATTCATATCGATATCAGTGCATTAGGCCTCGGAGGTTTTTAATCTAAAGCTGCTTATTAAATAACATCGCTCTTTGGCGGAGGGGATCAGTAAGTCACTATTTTTTAAATCTGTTTTATCAGCAGCTAAAACAGATTTCAGCTATAGAAAAGAAGATGACTCAATTGAAACAAATAACGCTAAAATTACTCTCTACAATTTTATTTCATTGGAGGATTTTTTATATTGTATGTAGATGAACCTTTGCCCAATTCACCGCTTGGATACGGTTTTTAACCTCAGTTTTCTTGAATACCTTATAAAGATGAGATTTAACCGTGTGTTCACTCACAAATAGTGCGTTAGCAATATCAATGTTGGAGTTGCAGGTGGTGAGTAATTTCAGTACATCACGCTCACGGCGAGTGAGAGAGACGGGTTGTTGTTCTGGAGGGAGTTCATCCTTTCGGTAGTGTTGCAGTAACTCGCTCATCATTGTTCTTGGTAACCAACATTCACCCGCGAGAATTTTTCGCATTCCACGCTCCAATAAATCCAGTGAGCATGATTTGGGGAAAACACCGCAACAATTTGGCCAATCGAGTAAATCTCGCTTTTTGAAGTTTTGAGCAGTATTCAGTAAAACGGTATGCACTTGGTTAATATCTTCATTAAATAAACTATCCCAACAACTTTCATCAATATTCGGTAAGTCAGCGACATCAACAAGTAATAATGGATTTGATGTGTTTTCGAGGTGAGATAGCTCTCTTTCACTGCTAATGAATAGGGTCTCACAACCTAAATTTGTTTTTAGAAAATCAGAAATAGCTCGACTCTGAATAGACAACTTCATGACTAAAAATAGAGTTTGTTTAAACATAATGAATCATTTCCTTTTCATAACCGTGGTGTATTAGAGGATCATATCTAACTCCGAATCTACCATTTAAATTAGCACACATGGTCTATTTCTGCCATATTTTGAAAAATGATGACCTGATATAGATAGGTTGTTAATTTCTACTCTTAAAAACTTTATCAAGTTAAATAATTGTCAATGCTAGTGTATCATTATGATTTTATTGCTTATTATTGAATAATGTTTTGAGAAATTATCGTGTCTTAATTGATAGTGAATGTGTAACTGTTCATTTAGCGTTACAATAAATCACACTTTATTAGTAAGGATATTAATCTTGTTGGTTCGCAGCTTAAAAATAATGATGCTTTTGCTTCTGTCTATGAGTGCATACTCAGTGACGGCGGATGAGCATGAGCAGTCGGTTATTTTTAGTGATTAAACGTTAGCTGATTGTTTTATCATTAAGTTTAATGTTGCTTGGTGCCCAAAGCTGTCAATCATGAGCGCAAGATGTACTCAGCGAGGTGATAGTTTGATAATGTGGAAGTTGTTTATGTTAATTTTGATAGCCATTACACCACAAGAGTCTATTAGTGGATAAAACCTAGAAGGTATATTGAGTTAGATGTTACCGCTATGACCCCAATTGGTATCCTGCGGCACTATGGCTGTAGTGCACGCAGTTAAGTTTTTTGGAGAATAAATAACTTGTATAAATATGCCCACTTAACAATGGGCTTATTTTGAGTATCGAAGAGTTAAACTAGATTAATCAATAAGCTTTAGCTATTGATAATAACTGCGGTAAAAATTCATTATCTAATGTGGCAATCTCGGCTTGCTCACTTAACACATCATGTAAAATTTCATGGGTAGTAAGCGGGTTTGCTAATACCACTCTAAATACCGTGACGATTTCACGGTGGTATTTAGCCGGTTTTATTCTCGTACGTGAGACAAATGATTTACCTTGTTCACGTTGGTGCTTTTGAATAAAGCGGGTTAAGCGGTCAAGCAGGTAATTACAGCGCTCTACAGTATTTATATCATCATTAGCTAATGCTTTATCAATTGTTAGTTGAACAGTCTTAGGCACGTAACGGTAGGTCAAAATACATAATTCAGGCTCTGTGATGAGCTCAAAATTTTCATCTGCAGCAATGTGCGATGCGAAATAACGGGCCATTTCTAGACCGTTGTTGATTAAAATCTCATAACCGTCACCACCGATGATCTGTAAACAAGCATGCACTAGCATTGCCATGCCAGGTCGTGAGCCTTCGAGGGTTTGACTACCTAAATCTTTAGAGCCTACTCGCAAAATATACTCGGCATGATGAGCAATGGCATGTGCAAGCTCTGGGTCTTTAAATAACACCATGCCCGCACCCATAGGCACGTACATTTGTTTATGGGCATCAATAGTGACCGAGTCGGCTAATTCAATGCCATCGAGTAAATAGCGGTATTTGTTCGACAGTAAACTGGCCCCGCCCCAAGCTGCATCAACATGAAAGTGGCATTGGAGTTCAGTGGCGAGTTTTGACAGTTCAACTAGTGGGTCGATATTACCGGTTTCGGTGGTGCCAGCAACACCGACAATGGCCATTACCTTAATATTGTCATCGGCGAGCTTTAATGCGGTTTGACGCATGGCCGCTACATCGACTTTATTGTCCGCAGTGGTGGGGATACTGATGATGTTGTCTCGACCAATACCCAGTAAGTCAGCGGTTTTACCAATTGAGTAATGGCCGCGCTCAGACACTAAGATGGCTAAATCGTCATATCCATAGTGTTTCAGTGCTTTAGGTAATCCTTCACGGTTAATGCCTTTAAAATTATCATCAGCTTTTAGTAACTGGTTTCGTGCTATCCATAATGCGGTGATATTGGCCACCGTGCCACCAGAGCAAAATGCGCCAAGGGAGTAGTTAGCGCTGTGCATCCATTGCTCATAAAAGTCAGTGTCTTGGCTGTAAATTAAGTGGTGCATCATCCCCAGCACTTGGCGCTCTAATGGAGTGAATGCTTTAGATGTTTCGATTTTGACTAAGTTCTGATTCAAGCCCACCATCATTTTAGATAAGGGTAAAACAAAGTAGGGCAGCGCTGATGTCATATGACCGATGAAGCTCGGCGCCGAGGTATGCACCGAGTGTGCTACCAGATTTTGCATTATTTCGTCAGTATAATCAGATACGAAACGAGGCGAATCAGGAATTTGAAACGCTTTAAAGTCAGTTTCAATAAGTGATAATGGCTTTTCTAATGCAGCAATACTCTTACCTAAAAAGCCCGCTAAGTCTTCAGAAAGTTTCTGCTCGATAATGCTTAAGGTTGAGTCGGCGTCTTCAGGTACGGTAAAAATACGCAGAAGACTTGCCTCTGATGCTTGTGCTATGCGGTCGTGTTTGGTCATTAACTGGTGCCATCATTTTTATTCTTGGGCCAATAATGTGCTAAATATATTGATATAAGCGCTTTCATGGCCATTATGAGGGCTAACTTTACTGCAAGGATTATTTCGCAGCAAGTTTTTAACTCAAACTGACTATTTACTCAGCGACAACTGATAAATTGCGGCGATATTCTGCGCAGTATTCGCCAGGTTGTCATGGGCGTTAGCCAGAATATCATCCAGTGGTGCTAATGACGGAATAATAGGAAATATCGCTGTCATGCCTTGAGCTAAAATTAGCTCGGCGCCATCACCAAAGCAGCCAGC
This sequence comes from Shewanella sp. 6_MG-2023, assembly GCF_030547195.1. Classification (NCBI taxonomy): domain Bacteria; kingdom Pseudomonadati; phylum Pseudomonadota; class Gammaproteobacteria; order Alteromonadales; family Shewanellaceae; genus Shewanella; species Shewanella sp. 6_MG-2023. The sequence continues at coordinate 163,057 of NZ_JAUOQU010000002.1, forward strand.
AATGCCAATGACAGGTACGTCTTGATGTATACCTTGTTGCAGCACACCCATTGGGGTTTTACCGCCTAATGTCTGGCTGTCCATGCGTCCTTCACCTGTGATGACGAGATCGGCGTCAGCGATAGCATCTGCAAGCTTCACCGTGTCAATGACGATATCGACCCCCGGCTTTAGCTTGGCATTGAGTAGTGTCATCACCCCATAGCCCATACCGCCGGCCGCGCCTGCGCCAGGAAACTCAGCGAGCTCAGTTGTCGTTGTAAGTGAATGAGTTGCACAAACCACCTTGGCAAAGTGAGCTAATGCAGCATCAAGTTCTGTAACCATCTGCTCATCTGCGCCTTTTTGAGGACCAAAAACAGCGGATGCGCCATTAGGGCCGCATAGCGGATTATCTACATCACAGGCCACCTCAATTTTACATCGCGCCAGTAACGGGTGAGCTGATGTGTTATCAATTTTTGCAAGCTCGGTTAACCCCAAGGCGCCATAACAAATAGGCTTATTTTGTGCTGTAAGTAAGGTAAAACCTAACGCCTGGGCCATACCTGCACCGGCATCGTTTGTCGCACTGCCACCTAAACCTAAAATAATATGTTTTATACCTCGGTCTAAAGCGTCTTTTATTAGTTCACCCGTGCCATAACTTGTCATTAGCATAGGGTTACGGTTAGCACGTTCCACGTAATCTAGGCCAGATGCTGCGGCCATCTCAATCACAGCGGTCGCAGTTTGAGCATCTTGATTAATGATGCCGTAATGAGCGTTTACAGGAGTGCCTTCGGGGCCTGTGACTTGCAAGCTGATAATTTCCCCTTGGGTTGCATCAACCATAGCCTGCACCGTACCTTCGCCACCATCGGCCATAGGCACCTTACAATACTGAGCATCAGGAAATACTCGCTTAAAGCCTGCTTCAATGGCATTAGCAACACCTAAGGCGCTGAGGCTTTCTTTGAAGGAGTCTGGCGCAATGACAATTTTCATAGGTGTCCTACCTGTAGTAACTTAGTGATTGGCGTTTAAACCTGAGCTTATGAATAAATTAGCAGTAAATGCATGTTTGATAAATGCTTAAAACGAAGCAGCTATTGAAAAATTTTATTATTGCTTTTGAATAAGTGGTTATCAGCCATAAAGCTGGGTTTGATAGGGGCTGAATTTGGGGGAGGAGTAAAAATGAAAATGGGCATTCATCGAATAATGAATGCCCATAAATAGGTAATTCAGCTGAAAACCACCAAAGCGTAGGTGAAGGTTAGGCTAGGGTGATTTTGTTAAATATTTGAAATAACCAATAGGCGAATAAACCGTAACTGGTTAATAGCGTCAAAATGATAGATAGCTTCGCAATAGGTGCTACGGCTGTTTGTTTTAGGGCTAAATGACACAACACAATAGAAAATAAGCTAATTGGCGCAATAATAATACTCAAAGGCAAAATAATAATAGCCCCTGTTAGTAGTATTAACGCTGATTGCATGCATGGTACTTTTTTATTGGTTAACAACAGTGGCACTAACGCCGCACCAAAGGCCAATAACACAGCGCCCAAATATAGAATAAATTGTGCCAAGGATTGATACTCGGCAATAAAGCCAATTAACGCAATAAGCGGAAACACTAAGCTCAGTGTGACATGCTTTTGGCTAACACTTTTTTGCACGTATAAGCCTGCAAAATAGCAGCTAGCTTGCGCGATAGCATTAACGCAAGTAAAGGCCATTAAAGCAATGAAGATAAGAATGCTGTTATTGGTCATAACGGTCGAACTGGCGGCAAATGCCGGAAATGCAACCATTGAGCTAAGCAGAACAATTGATGTTTTTTGCATAATAATTTGGCTATTTCTACTGTATGAAATCAAAGATAGTGGCACTAGCAGTAAATTTTAATCGACTATTAGTGTAATAGCTTTTGTTAATTTAGTAATTGCAGGTTATTTGTAGTTTATTGATAGCTACTGCACAAAACGTTAAATTTCTGGCAAAAAAAAGCCTGCTATATTGCGATAGCAGGCTGGTATTTTTTACTTAGTTTTATAATTTGTAATTTACACTTAACATAATCATATGTGCTGTGTAGTCATGGCTATTACTGCCAAAACTCATTACATTCCAAATGGTATCTGGTTGGATATCATTGGCTGCATCATTATCTAAGTACTTTTCAATTTTGTAGTCTAAACGGACAGCCATTTTGTCAGTGGCTTGGTATTGACCATATAAATTAACGTTATGTACTTTAGCAAAGTAGTCACCGTAGTTGCCAGTAACACCTTGACGAACTTGAGTCGTACTGTCTGATTCAGAATAAGTGTAATCCAAACCTAAACGTAAACGGCTATCCATTAAGTTGTTGTAACTTAAGTTTGCACCGACTACATCGATAGTATCTTCGATATCAGCTTCCCAAGTTGGACCTGAGAATGTGCTACTACCAGCTTGTTGTGACTCAATGATTTGATAATTATAAAATGCATTTAGCATTACATCTTTATTAAACATGTAGTTGAAATTGATATCGTAACTGGTGTCTTTCGACTCAGTTAGGCCAATTTCAGTGTCTGTATAATCATCAAGTGCGTAACGCGCGCCAAAATCGATGGCTAATGCTTCGAGAGGGCTATAGCTCACTCGCGCTTCAACCATACTACGGTCACGATCAGCAATGTAGTACTTGCGTAATAAGTCGTTATTTTCTGAAGAGGTCCATTCAGACGCTTGGTAATCAGAACCATCACGGCTGCCAAAGCTACCTTTAACCCACATGTCCCATTTATCAAAACTGTTTAAACGGTAACGGGCCCAAACTGTGCTTTCTTCAGTAACTTCACGCTCTGAATAACTACGCTCATCACGATTATAATCAACACCTGCATCAAGTTTCATACCACGGCTAATTCGGTAATCTGCAGCAATCTTAGCTCTATGAGTCGTTTGATCGTATGGCGTGTTATAAGCCACTTGACCGTTGACATCATTGATGCTGATTTGAGTCCACTCTTCGATGTTGGTGTTGTTGTCGCGATCTGAGTAGTCGTAGCTACCAGTAACACGAACTTCACGGTTGATACGCTTAGCTGCTTTTAACGTTAAGCCGGTGATATCAACTTTGGCATCAATTGATTCCGTTGGTACGCTGTAACCATAGCCTGAGGTGACTAAATCTTGATCTTGAGTCATTTGACCAAACATCAAACGGCCACTAAGCGCTGCGCCATTTTCATTGTATTGACCTAATAACGACACAATATGTGATTCGTTGTCAGGGTCTAATGACATATAACCACGGGTTTGAGCACCAAACGTTGGGTTAAAGGCATTGTCATAGCTTAACTGGGCATTATCATTTTTAAAGATAGAACCGTCATAGTTAAGGCTAGTGAACCAGTTAGCGCCTCTAAATTTAATACCCGCATTGATGGTATCAGTGGTGTAATCAACAGGCTCTGCAATCATCATAGATTGATTGAAAAAGCTACCCGATGCCGTTTTGGTGCCGGTTTTTTCTTCACGTTGATAATTCACATAAGTAGTGAATAGTGACTCAGTTTGATATTCAAACCCTAAACCTGCACGTTCACGTTTAAGTGATAATTCAAACGGGTTTAAGCTGTTACCAAGCTCAGTCATACCGTCAGTCGTACCTGCTGTCACCCAGCCGTCAGGCAAGGTTAAATCGTTACCACCAATACCACTGTATGGAGACATCACGGTATTAGAGCTATAAGTAGCAATTGAGCGATAATTAAGGTTGAAGTTATATTGGCCTAATTTGCCAACATTCACATCTAAACGGCCATTGTCTAACCCTAAATCGGTGGCTTCAACTTTAGCGCGGTAGCCCGATTTACCAATATAGTTAATATCAGCATCAACTTTGGGAGCAAACTCGTTGCTGCTGCCAAATGCATTGGCAGAGTGAATATCATCTTCGCTGTTATACGCAACGCCTACACCCACATTACCGGTTACGCCAGTTTCTACAGCACAACCTTTACAAACCCACTTGTCATATTTGACTTTGTCTGTGTTGGCATTACCGACACCGTAACCATCAGCGGCCATTGCAAAGCCTGCATTGGCTACTAGCGCTAAGGTGATTAAGTTCAGTTTAAATTTCATAGTCGTACATCCTTAACGCTGAAGTAATTTGCCAGAAGGGTGGTTTGAACCATGTACTTGGCTATGACAATTTAAACAACTGCGGCCACCAGTAAAGGCATTATCACCAACATTAGAACCCATTCCTGTGTTGCCTAAGTAAGCATTGCTAGCATGCCCATCGCTGGCATGACATTGCTGACATAGCTGAGGAGCACGAGTTTTTAGCATTCCTTCGTTGACTGAACCATGTGGGTTATGACAACTTACACAGTTTTCTGTCACTGGTGCGTGTTCCCAAAGTTTTGGACCACGTTTTTCAGCATGACATGAGTAACATGTTTCATTGACACTTGGTTTAACAAGATCTGAATCAGCCATGCTGCCATGTGGGTTGTGACAATCACTACAGGTCATTTGGTCAAACTTCATTGGATGACTTGAGCGTTTGTTCATGTCGGTTTTAACTTTAACATGACAAGTAGTACAGACTTCCATTTCAGTCTTTTTAGACAAAATAGGGTCATTTGCAGTATGAACATTATGACAAGATGCACAAGCAACATCAGCATTATCATGATGGCTAGTGTTCCAAGACATACGCTTGTCGTCTAAGTGACAGCCCATACAGACACTGTTTTGTTTTTCTGGTGCCAAAGTTGAATCTGGTCCAAAAGCGATTACAGGTTCATTACCACCACGGTTATGTTTACCCATAGGGCCATGACACGCTTCACATTGAAGGCCAGCCATTGGGCTTTTTGATGAGTCAATTGCGCCATGAACACCTTTAAAGATATCCATTACTTTTTCTGAACGCTTATGACACATTAAGCATGAGTCAGCGCCTTTAGGTGAATAACTACCTTCTTCGAACTTTTTATCAAGTACGGCTTCAACTTCGTCAGGTGTCATTTTTGCATCCCACTTCGACGCATAAGCCGAGTGAGACATCCCAAGAGATAGCAAAACAACTGCCATCAATGTCGGGATTAAAGTGTTTAATTTCATTTTGATTTTCATAGTGAGGCTTCCCAATCTATCCATGATGTTGATGTGATTTATGTAATCTAAGGGAGAAGCAAGCTTCTCCCTTAAGGGTAAATTACATCTTCACCGCGGTGTGATCGAAAATAGTAGGTGCGTGACAGAATAAACAGGTTTCTGACTGCGCAGCTTGATTCGCTTCAACATAATCACCTTCAATGATAGAACCTGAGTTCTCTAAAAACTCGATGCTATGTTTCTTCAGGATGCTAATATCGTCATCAGAATCTAAGCTGTGGCATGAAATACATGTTGCAGCTATAGGTGTAGTGTACTCTTCACTAGGTGCATTACTTGATGCAATGGCACCTTTTAACTTGAATGCATCAAGATTAAAGTCGTTATGGCACTGAGCACAATCTTTGATGATACCTTCATCATTATGGCGAGCATGTAGTTTTAACTCAAATGCGCCCACTGGACTCCAACTAGTTCCATCTGGCGTATGACAAGCCACACATGCATCAACACCTACGATAACTTCACCGTCAGCATTCTCTCGACCTAACTGTTCGGTCATTACGAAACCTGCATGATTGCCTTTATGAATCTCGAAAGTTTCACCGTGACAGTTTTCGCAAGTATTAAATGCTACAGAGTCAGTGTGACGCATGCTAGGTGCTTCGCCTGAGAAAGTACCAAAAGTCATGTCTGCTTTCATGCTAGTAGTCATGACATCATCACCACACGCAACAGCAGCAGTACCATCGTTACACATTTCTAAACCAATAAAACTGAATGCTGTATCTGTATCTTGAATGCCAGCAGGTGAAGCAACACCAAATGGTAAAGAAGGGATTGTGTATTCAAAGTTGCCATCGACAATTGTTACACCATCTTTTAACTCACCAATGCTCACTAAATCCTCAGCAACTTTAGCTAAGTCTGTACCTGGACTATTTGTATAACCCATTACAGGGAAGTTAGGGCCTACATTGGTAATAGTTTCAAGACGTTGGATTTTACTGACTAAATCCGTTACATCCATTGCTACGCCTGACGCATCAGTAATAGAAACAGAAATCGTCGCTGATTTATCTTCATTAACAGTCAGGGTTGAATTCATGCCATACATATCGATAAAGGCTTTCTTCTCTACAAAACCACCAGTATGAATTTCTTCAGTCCAGCTGGCATTGTGACAAGCGATACAGTTTGAATTATCCGACTGTTGTGAGTGACCTTCGCCAGCAACAAAGTCGATGCCAGTGTGACAACTTGTACAAGTTTCCATTGTTGGAATACGAGTCCAGTTGCCCCATTCGGTTAACTCTTCAGACTCAACGTGACATGATTGGCAATTATCTTGAACAATGGCATGAGCCGTTTCGGCTGTATAATCATTACGACCCCAAACTTTGTTTGAGTTGTGAACGTTATGCACTAAGTGAGCAAAGGCAACTTCAGGTTTATCACGACCGTCAGCCCATTCTTGGGTATGACAAGTAATACACGTTTCTGCCGTTGTTGCTTTATGGTAAATCGTTTCACCTTCAGCATGACAAGCTGTACATACTTCATGTGAGACAATATTTTTAGTGTATTGTGCTTCATAGCCTTCGCCATCAAAATCAGCAACGATTTCACTTACTGGAACGGGCGTTACGCCGTCAAGTAGGGTAGAGGCTTTTGATACAACGTTGAAACGTTGGGTCAAATCGGCATTAAATGTGTCTGTGTCAAAGCTGTCGAAGGTAAATTCGTAACTACCATTTTTGTTATCAACAAAAGTAGATGTTGATCCTAGCTTCTGCCAATTAGCACTATTACCCGCGCCAGTGGCCCCGGCTGGGATTAACTGTGCCGAGTTTTCAATTGAAATATCTTTTAAACCAACAACAACTAAATCTTCTTCGTTGGTTGCGAATACTTCAACGATAGGCATACCATCTTCATAAGTCACCTTAGTGACATCAAGATTGAGTTGTGCAATCGTTTCAGCTGGTTCACCGCCAGGAAGGCCAGGGATACCAGGCTTGCCATCATCTCCGTCACTGCCACAGCCGCTTAAGGCTACGCTTACTGCACTTGCTACAAGCATTAGTGCTAATTTGGAATTTTTCTTGTTCATCATTTGTCCCTGCATCAATAAGACATTGCTAATTTTGACTTAGCTTTTGCGCTACATAGATACTTAGTCTATTGAGTCAATTTAGCTTTTTTTGGATTTTAAATTCATCAATATAAGATTAATCCACAATTAGAGAAAAATCTTTATATGTCGACTGAGACTGTGAAGCGGATCAGTCTATTTATAAATAGGTACATATTTTGTGAAAAATCAATTTTAATATTTTTTAAATAAAAAGAGCCGCACAGGTGCGACTCTTTTTTATTTTAGCAAATATTAATTACCACCCCAGTTAGAGTGAGCTTCTAAGATTGCGTTATCGGTATGACATGTGGAACAAGCTTCTGACACATTAAGTGCATCATAATCTGCTTCTGGAACACCTAAACTATCGATAGTACCAATAACACCACCGTTAGTTTCCATGTGTTTGATAGTTGATTCGTTTAGAGCATATGGCGGTAAGTGACAACTAACACAAGCGGCAGTTTGTGGTGACACCACTAGGTTACCGACGTCATCTTTACCAAACGCAACAGGCGCAGCATCTGTTTTGATAGCTTGGATAGAGAAGCCATCATCACCGTGACAGGCCTGACATTCAGCTTTTTTGAAGAATAGATCGTTACTTGAATCACGCACATAATGCTTAGAGTGAACTTTATAGGCTAAGTTAGATGACTCACCACCAGAAGTAGCACGCGTACCGTTATGACAAGAAGCACAACCATCAAGGTCGTTTGAATAACGATGTGTTATTTCTGCAGTATGACATTGCTGACAATCAGTCATTTCAGCATGTTGAATACGTGGAGACTCTTCAACAACAGTACCATCTTGGTTAAAATAGAAAGTATCAGATGTCACGTAAGGAGCATCTTGGTCGCCTGCATCGAGTTCTTCTGCGTCACAATATTCAATAACACCTTTACCTGAACAAACGTGTAATTGACTGCTTAATGCGATAGTAGAACCAGCATCAATTAAGGTAGTGATTTCAAAGTCGGCAGCACTGATGATCGAAGTGATTGAACCATCAGCTTCTTCAGTGAAGGTGTCGTAACCGACTTTTTGATAATTGACTAAGAAGTCATCAGCAACCACACCGTTAACGACGATAGCACTATTGTAACCGCCATATTTATATGGACGTGGGTCAATTTGATTAATGGCGACTAACTCATCACCATTTTTAACAGTGAAATTAACTTTGATTTCAGTTGCGTCATCAGCGACTACCATAGAGTTAAACTCTACTTTTAGGGTTGTTGCTAAGAAATTGCTGTTTAGAGCATAATGAGCATCTTCAGCACCGCGACCTCGACCTTCACCACCGTGACAACCGAAACAATTAGCACCTTGTTGATGAGATGCTGGAACACCAGCGGCTTCCGCTGCTGGGCCTGGGGTGTGACAGCTCCAACATGCAGTCGTATCAATGTCAGCTTTCCAGCTATCAGTTAAGTTGAAGTCTTCATTTGGATTATGACAAGTCAAACAGTTTGACGTCATTTGAGGATAAACACCCTCATCCGAAAAGTTAGCCGTAGTATGAATACTATGAACCATACCTTTAATAGAACCATCAAACTCGTACGCTTCACCAATTACATTACCGTCAGCATCTTTGTCTTCTTTAATGTAACTGTTGTAATCGGTATGACAGAAAGAACAAGCTTCTTCCGTCACGTGCTTACTGCCATGCATAGCAAGCTCACCATCTTGGCCGGCTCTATGACATGTTTGACAATCAGAGTTTGCCAAAATTTGTAACGGTTTTTCAGCAGCAACATCAGTTGCTGGAACCCAATAAAAGAAGCTGTTATTGACGAGAGTCATTGACTGGTTGTTACTTGTCTTAATAGACATGTAAACACCATTAGTTGTATCAGCAACATAATCATATTTATCTAGGGTATCGATGGCTTTATCGAGAGTGACAGAATAGCTACCATCTTTGTTATCGATAAAACAGTTAGTACAATCAACGTTTCCAGAATAAGAACTAGAACCTGTGAAGTAACCGTCGCCTTTGTCTTTATTGAAGTAGCTTAACCAAATTTGTCTATCTGGGCTTGGATTAACAATTTCATCCTCACCAATTTCATCAGCTGTTCCCACACGACCAAAAGTGATGGTTGCTACGTCAGCTATTGTCAAACCAGTTACGGCAACACCATTCGGATCTGATAATTTGAAGTCTACAGATAAGAAGTTGTTTTCATCAACACTAGCTGAAGTAATAGTGCTTGTTAGCGATGAAACAGAACCAATCGGTTTGCCGACCAAGCCATCTTCACCATCTTCACCGTCTTTGCCATCACTGCCACAGCCAGTCAATGCAAAAGCTAATAGCCCTGCACTGAATACCGCTTTAGCAGTCGTATTTAAATTAAATTTATTCATCATTATTCCCTGCAAGAGATTTATTTTCACTTGATCCTTCATCATAAAATCAAGCGTATGGATACTATCCAAACTTATTCGAAATAAGCTGTACTATTTTAACCACTTGTAAACTCTACCGCCGTGATTAAGATCTTACTATTCCGAAAGGAGTACTTCTAAATACTGCAATTTACAACTCGTTGTTTTTAAGTTGTTAAACTGCCGATAATCAGTAGTTGCTCTCTGTGGGTGTTTTTTGTTGATTGACGCCAAAAACCCAGTTTGGTATCCAATTTCAGTAAGCCCTAATATCTGCAATGATTTTGGTAATGTATTATTCACTACTAAATAGATTGCTAAAATTGCCATTACTAATAATAAGTGATTTATGTGAAAGATGGGTTAAAACCTGAGCAAATTGTGTGTTTTTTGATGATTAAAGACTGATTTTGGTTAAAAGTGTGATCGTGATCTTATTGTGGTTGATGTGCATTATCACTTGGTCAAATAATTTTGCTGAGTGCGAGGTTTTGGCAGTTAATTTTAGCTGACAAGTTGCTGTATATTGTGTTGTGTATTGGTAAGCTCGAATTGAATTGGCACTTTGCAGGTGCTGTATACTTAAATCAGTTAAATAATGAGCTAATTTAACCGGGATCGAGTAAAGCTTGTGCAGTCGAGCGCTTTGTTGATAAAAGTAAGCGAATTTAGCTTGAACATGACAAGTGCTTAGTGGATAATCCTGTTGTTCTCATTAAGCAGGGTTCGTTTAGATGTTTAAGAATATTAAATATTTTAATTATTTGCTTAATTAGAAATCTATGGTGACCTTAGGGTCCCCTCGCAATGATAACTTGTGAACTCGGCCAGGCCTGGAAGGGAGCAACCGCAGCAAGTGACTCGTGTGCCGAGGTGTGGCTCTAGGGGAACCTCCAATACTCCTAGTATTTCATTCAAAAACTCTCTAAACACCTTACTTTACTTAAAATAACGTTTTTTATCAGCGTTTATGTTGAGTGTTTCTTTAGTAAACCAACCTAGCCATTTAAAATTTTTGCGCATTAGATGTTTGGCATTTTCTTGATAGCAGGCTCTTTAGCTGCGCTTTCTGCATCTTCCACTAACTTTTTATGAAGGTTGGCTTTTAAAAACTGTCGTGACTTTTCAAGTGCGCTATGGATCTCGTTTTTCATCTGTTGCAGTTCTGCATAATCTTCAAAAAAATAAGTATCAACGAGGTGTCTTATGTAGCGAACTGGAAGTTGATTTAAGGTAACGCAGCATAAATCAGCTAAATACTCCTCTGGTAGCTCTTCGAGTAAGCCTTCGTCTCTTAATATTTCCATTAAAAGCACTTCATAGTAATTACGAATATCAACTTGCATCCTTGACTCCCTATAGAATGAAATTTAACTTGTTTATCTGATTATCATTAGTGTGCTACCAGATTGCCTTGGCTGCAATAAAAAGTTGGCTATGTCTTTGAGTTAGTGCTTGCTCGTTGCGGCTGTAACCGCCTCCGATCACCGCTGCAATCGGGATTTCTGCCTGCTTAGCTTGCTGTAAAATAAATGTATCTCGGGCCAATATGCCTTTGGTTGATATGTCTAAATAGCCTAAATCATCATCTTGGTGAATATCAACGCCGGCATCGTAAAGGATAAGATCTGGCTGATGGATGCTTATGAGGTATGGGATCACTTGTTTGATAACCGATAAGTATTCATCGTCGAGAGTGTGTTTATCAAATTCTATATCGTGATGGGAGCGTTGCTTTCTAAATGGGAAGTTTTTTTGGCAATGAAGCGAGCAAGTTATTATGTTGTCTTGGGTTTGAGACAATGCCGCAGTGCCATCGCCTTGATGTACGTCACAATCGATAATAAGCACTTTCGTGGCTTTTTGCTTAATAAGCATTTGCTTGGCTGCAATCATTAAATCGTTAAAGACACAGAAACCACTGCCAAAGTCATAATGAGCATGATGATAGCCACCACTTAAATGTAGGGCAATACCATGGTCAATTGCCAAATTAGCGCTTAGCACTGTGCCATTGACCGCGTGAAGGGTGCGGTTAACTAGTGATTCGCTCCAAGGAAAACCGATACGGCGCAGCACTTTATTAGTAAGGGTGTTATTGATAAAGCCATCAACATAGTCACTTTGATGGGTTTGTTTTAACACTTTAATATCGATGGGGCTTGGCTGATGAAAATCTTGCGGGATAGCGAGACCTTGTTCAAGTAAATATTGCTGTAAACGTTGATATTTACTGGTAGGAAACCGATGCTTTTTAGGTAACGCCAGCTTGGAGTAGCTGGCGTGATAAACGAGTGGAATAGTCATTAAAGCTGTTTAATAGCCCAACTCATGAACTCTTTGCGTGTTTGCTCATCAGCTTGTAACCACCAATATTGCAGCATTTGCTCAGGATGAGTTGCCGCTTTATCTGTTACAGCCGATGTCGTTGTGGAAGCTGTCGCAGTTTGAGTCACAGGTGTGCTAGCAACTACTGCGGTCGAGGTCACGGCCGCTGTTGTGGCAGTTGCAGTGTTTACTGCGGCTGGAGCGACATTGCTACTGGTTGCAGAAGCTGCTAATGCGTCAATATCATCACCTTTATTACTGCCAAATAACCCGCCTAAAAATGAACCTTCTTCAAAATCGGTTTGGGTAATTGTGTAATCGACTTTGCCATTATCTTGGCGTGAGATAATCACTTGGGGATCTTTAGCAAAGCTTTTAGGGCGTTTTACAAATTCTCCGTCTGCGGGCTTAAGAAAATACTCATGATCGCCATCGACTATAATAGTGACAATAAAAGGCGCTGATTTTATAAAGCTTTGGCTATCGCTGAAGTCATCTTCAATCATATCGTGGTAACGGATGGCTATTTTATGGGAGCCATTACTAAGGTCTAGATCTGATTTATGGGTAAACTTATTGGTATCAATTTCTTTGCCATCCAATGCTAAATACTCAAACGACATTGGAATGGTTAAATTTGCCGCTAAAGCTGATGTTGATGTAGCTAAAGCAAGTAAAGTGGCACTTAGCGTTCGGGTAAAATTCATTGTTGCTCCTTAACGATTTAAATTTCTATTAGGTCGTTCAAACATCTGGATTCTTTCCTCTATATAACTAATTGCTTGACGACATTTTCCTAAGCGTCGATGTAGAGAGAGAATTTCATTTTGTAATCTGATTTTGTCAGTACTATGACAGTTTGCAAGTGCAGATTCCATTTCTGCTATTTTTTGTTCAAAGGTTGTAGCCCAATTCAAATGTTTGTTCAGCTCTTGATAAATTTGGTGGCTGTTTTTCATTACATTACTGGCTATCCAGCCAAAGCCACTGTCTGAATGTTGTTGCTGTTGTTTTTTTGCATAGCGTGCACGGCTATTGTCACGTTTTTGCTTTTCAGTATTCACATTCAGGTTGGTGGTCACTAAGGCTCGTCTTAATGCGGTAAAGCGATCTTGAATGCGCTGGCAGCTAAGCTCAATGATTCTGACATCAAGTTTGAAAGAAAGTTGCTTTTCTAATTGCTGAATGTCTTTTTTTAATTGGGCAATACAAGGGCTTAATTGGGCACCTTGTTGAATAAATAATTGTGAATTAAATCGTTCAATATCTTGCAGCATTTTCTTTTGTTGCGCAGGTAATTGCTGATCGTGATGTAAGGCATCTTGTTCTAATGAACTGAGCTGCTGTTTTAATTGGTAAATGAGTTGGTTGGTGTTTCTCATAGCCAAGCCGTCCAAGCTAAATGTGCTGCAATGGATAATACAGTAATGATAAATAGCGGTTTGATAAAGGGAATACCAAATCTTATAGCAGATTTAGCCCCAATAAATGATCCCGCCATCATACAAACACCGATCCACAAACCTAATATCCAATCCACTTCGCCTAATAAGGCAAAAATGACTAATGCGGTAACATTACTCACTGAGGTCATTAGCCTTGCTAAGGCGCAGCTGTTTAATAATGGCAGCTTATGCAGCCTGATGCTGGATACTGTCCAAAATGCGCCAATACCGGGGCCTGCAAAACCATCATAAGCACCTAAGGACATTCCTTGCACTATTTGTTTGTTTTGAGATGGCAACCCGGTGGGTTGATTGATGATAGTTTCGCCCATCGCTTTGGGACTTATAAGGGTGTAGATTGCAATCCCGATAATGATCAGCGGTAAGATTTTTTCGAGCCAAGCAGCATCAATAAAATAAACTAAAAAACTGCCGATGATGGCACCTATAAAGGTCGTCAAAAATGCAGCCCACCAGAAGGAAGGTTTAATGAGTTGTTGTTTGTAGTAGGTATAACCTGCAGTAATAGAGCCGAAACAGGCTGCGAGCTTATTGGTACCCAATGCTAAATGGGGTGGAACGCCCATCGTTAGCAGTGCAGGTATAGAAAGCAAACCGCCACCGCCAACAACGGCATCTATAAAACCTGCAACAACACCAATTATCGCCAGAATGACCCAATGACTAGGGTCTAACAAAAATTCCAAAAAAATACCTATTCAATAACTTTACGAAATGGCGGTAGGGCATCGAGTAACGATTTACCGTAACGCTTGGTAATTAGGCGGCGGTCTAAAATAGTCACTCGGCCATAATCGTCTTCTTTGCGCAGTAATCTACCACAACTTTGGATTAATTTACGTGACGCATCTGGAATGGTTAATTGTAGGAAAGGGTTGCCACCTTTGCTTTTTATATATTCCGCATGTGCTTGTTCAACTGGTGATGTCGGCACTGCAAAGGGCAGTTTGGTGACAATCAGGTTGGTAAGGTAATCCCCAGGTAAATCTAATCCTTCTGAAAAACTGCCTGTGCCAAAGATAATACTGGCTTTTCCGGCATCACAACGGGCTTTATGTTGAGTTAGCACCTGTTGTCTTGGCATAGTTCCTTGAACAAATAACTGCTCTTTAGGCATTTTACCAATAATTTGATCTGTCACCTTTTCCATTTGCCAATAAGAGGCAAACAGCACCAATGTTGCCATTTCATCTTCAACTAATGCCAATATCTGCTCTGCAAGCTCATCGGTAAAGGCTTCATCTGTAGGCTCATTCTTCATTTGAGGAATAAATAATGTGGCATTATTTTGATAATCAAATGGCGATAGTAACGCCAAAAAGCGGCTGCCATCATTTAATGATAACCCGACTTGATGGGCAAAATGATTAAAATTATTCAGCGCCCGCAGTGTTGCGCTGCACAATACAACACCTGCGGCTTTTTGCCACAGCATAGATTCGAGCATGAAACCCACTTCAATAGGAGACGCACAAAATAAATAATCCTGTTGTTTACCTGTGATCAGTTCAGCCCAGCGCGCCATGGGCGCACCTTTTTTTGAGTCTTCTTTAGCGAGCATTTTCCATAATTTATGCAAGTTTTCTAAACGCTGGGAAATAAAGCCTGCTTCTGAAAGCACTGTTTCTGATTGATGTTTAGGTAACTCACCATCTTTTATCGCTTCACTTAAAACGGTTTGAATTTTATTAAATTGCTTTAATGCAGAATTCGATGCTGAAGCTAAGTTTTCGGCCTGTATGAGTAATGACTCTGGTAATTTGCCATTTTCAAATCTTAAACGGGTTTCTGGGTTGGCAAAGAGCTGCGGCTGGGTATCACAAAAATGTGCCACTTGATTAAGCTGGCTAACCAGCTCATTAATGTGATCTAGCATCGCTTGCACTGGTGCAATAATATGAGTGGTTTTTAATTGGTTTTGTAATTTAGAGCAGGTTTTACCTGCCTTTTCTAGCCAATCAGCTGTGCCGCGAAGACTTGCTTGGGCGCTGGAGAAATCTCTGGCAACTGTTGGCAGATGATGCGCCTCATCGATGACATAAAACATCTCTTCAGGCTCTGGTAAAATAACGCCGCCGCCCAGTTCTAAGTCGGCAAATAACAAACTGTGGTTAACAATGAGTACGTCCCAGGTTTCGACATCTTCACGGGCTTTATGAAAAGGGCAGTTATGATGATTGGATAACTGACGATGGCAGCTGTGTTTATCACAGCATATTTGCTGCCATAAAAAGTCAGGAACAGGTTGCTCTAAAGTGTCGATTTCACCGTTCCACTTTTTATCTTGGTAATCTTTATGGATTTTTTTGAGTTGGTCAATCTGGCTTTGATCAGGCTTTGTCTGCCACATCGCCATTTGTGAGGTGTCTTCGGGGCCGATCATGGCTTCAAGCTTTGCTAAGCAAACATAACGCTGACGGCCTTTGACTAAACCAAATTTAAAGTCTACCCCAGACTGTTGCAAAAAGAAGGGTAAATCTTTATGCAGTAATTGCTCTTGTAATGCTACGGTTGCCGTTGCTATACAGACTTTTTTCTTGCTGGCAATGGCTAACGGAATCGTGCCAAGAATATAGGATAAGGATTTACCAATACCGGTGCCGGCTTCACAAACCATAATGCGACGGTGTTTGTCATATTCACCGGCCAGTGTTTTAGATATTTCAGCCACCATATAGTTTTGCTCACGGCGAGAGCGAAAATTTGGCATTGCCGCCGCGATATCTTTATAGATAGTGCGGATCTGACTTTTGACTTTATCCGTTAACATGAGTGACCTATTCGCATTCTTTGCTTACTGTTTATGTGTTCGCTGTTATATGCTGTACATAATAACAGTGAATTGAACTGCACGAAATATTTAATCGAGCCAAAAACTATGACAGTAAGCGTAAATAAGGTGACTTCTATCAAAGGGCGAGTGTTGACGCGGCATTCAGCTTTTCGTGATGGTCGACTTATATTGCAATATTATTTAAAAACGAGATCTGGCCCTGTGCTGATAGAAGTGGACGGGGCTGAAGTAGTGTGTTTTTGCCGTCAAATAGATATACCAAAACTCGCAGGACATATTCATCAAGGTTGCAGAATCGAAACTATCGCGCTTAAAAACTTTAATCACCAAGCTATCGCCTGTATTTATTTAAAGTCAGCCAGTGTACAAAGGCAGTTATTGCGGATTGCCAATGATATGGGGATTGAGATTTATGAGGCAGATATTAGGGCAGAGCAGCGATATTTGATAGAACGCTTTATTGCCTTTGATGTTGAGTTTATCGGGCAATCTAGTTTAGAGGCTGATTTATGTAACAGTCAGAATACCAGCTTAAGTCAATTGCCGGTGTACCAAGCTGTAAAAGCAAGAAAAAGCGATAATGACATCTCGCTTTCTATGATTTCGTTGGATTTCGAATGTAGCCCTAGCGGCGAGTTATATTCAGTTGGCTTATATGGGCAAGATTATCAATTAGTCATTATGGTGGGACAGCCTCAAGAGTCAGAGCACTATATTCAGTGGGTGGTTACCGAAGTTGAGCTTATTAAGCGATTAATTGTTTGGTTTGCCGAATATGATCCTGATGTCATTATTGGCTGGGCGGTCGTCACTTTTGATTTGTCACTATTGTTTAAACGTTGTCAGTTACATTCGATACCGTTAACCATTGGTCGTGGGGCGACGGTATTAAGCTGGAAGGTTGAAGATAAGCATCGCCCTGAAACCTTATCCTTGCCTGGCCGAGTGGTATTAGATGGCATCGATTGGATTAAAGCGGCTTTTTATCATTTTGAACGCTATTCATTAGAGCATGTGTCGCAACAATTACTAAATGAAGGCAAGGCTATTGATCATGTAGATAATCGTGGCCAAGAAATTTGTCATTTGTTTGCCCATGATAAACCCGCGTTGGCGTTTTATAATATTACCGATTGCCGCCTAGTATGGGATATTTTTGATAAAACCCAGTTGCTGGCTTTTGCCATTGAACGGGCCAAACTAACCGGCTTAGAATTTGGCCGCGTTGGCGCATCTGTTGCTGCTTTTAATAATTTATACCTACCGCACTTACATCGAAGCGGTTTTGTTGCCCCTGCTCACCCAGCTAGTGATGGACTTGAATCTCCTGGTGGCTATGTGATGGATTCTATCCCGGGTTTTTACAAAGATGTTTTAGTGTTGGACTTTAAAAGCCTTTATCCATCAATTATTAGAACGTTTTTGATTGATCCCAAAGGCTTGGTGGTGGGCGAACAGCAGCCTGACGAAGTGACTGTGCCGGGTTTTCTCAATGCAAGATTTAGCAGAGACAACCCCATATTGCCAGAGCTAATAACAACACTCGCGCAGCAGCGTGAGCAAGCCAAACAACTTAACAACCAACCTCTGTCCCAAGCCATTAAAATAATCATGAACTCTTTATATGGCGTATTGGGCTCTAGAGGCTGTGTGTTCCATGATGCCAAGCTTGCAAGCTCGATTACCATGCGTGGCCATCAAATCATGAAGCAAACCAAAGCTTGGATTGAAGAGTTGGGTTATAAGGTGATTTATGGTGATACCGACTCTACCTTTGTGTGGTTAGGAGAAAAGCATCAAATAG
Organism: Shewanella sp. 6_MG-2023; assembly: GCF_030547195.1. Classification (NCBI taxonomy): domain Bacteria; kingdom Pseudomonadati; phylum Pseudomonadota; class Gammaproteobacteria; order Alteromonadales; family Shewanellaceae; genus Shewanella; species Shewanella sp. 6_MG-2023. The sequence continues at coordinate 181,100 of NZ_JAUOQU010000002.1, forward strand.
ACGATATTAGTGAGTTAGGTCATATGCTGGCACAGGAAATTACCCAAAAATGGGCCGATTTTTGTGCTACCAAGTTTCAGTTAAAAAGTTATTTGGAACTTGAATTTGAAAGTCACTTTAATCAATTTGTCATGCCGACATTAAGAGGCTCAGATGCTGGCAGTAAAAAACGCTATGTAGGGGCAACCACTGACAAGGAGGGACAATTAGCACTGACCTTTAAAGGCATGGAGCAAGTCAGAAGTGATTGGAGCCCTTTAGCCAGAAGAATGCAATATCATTTATACTTGTTATTATTTAGCCAAGGGGACGTTAGAGGCTACTTGTTAAAGCAAATTAAGGAGCTTCAAAATGGCTCATTTGATGATGAACTAATTTTTAGAAAACGCCTAAAGCGTAACATTGAAGATTATACGGCTAAATCTTCACCACATGTGAAAGCCGCAACGCGTCTATGTCAAATAACAGGTAATTCGGAGCTTGGTAAAAGAGGCACCATGATCGCTTACAGGATGACTCTGAATGGTGCGCAACCTATAGAAGCAACCAATGAATCAATTGATTACCAATATTACCTTGATAAACAAATCGAGCCCATTGCAGAACCAGTATTAGGGCTCAAAGGTGACAGTTTTGATAGTCTTGTGAGCAATCAGATGTTGTTACTTTAATGTTGCTGGCTGTGTAATTTATGGTGATACGTTATCATTTTTATGTCTTTTGGTAGTGGTTTGTGCTTTGCAATGTGCTTATTTAGTTTATTATGATATTTAATCGATTTATCTCTTTGTTTCATGCTAATTCATCATGCTAGCCTTCAGTTAATGGAAAAATTCTATGCAAATAGATTATTTAAAATAATTAATGATGAAAATGAAATGGGAAGGTTTAGCTCGATGAAAAAGACTTTAATCGCATCAACACTTGCAGCAGTTATGTTTGTACCAACAGCTTCTGCTATCGAAATCTATAAAGATGAGAAAAACTCTGTTGCTATTGGTGGTTTCATCGATGCACGTATTTATAGTGGCCAAGGTGAAACTGAAATCGTCAATGGCGCATCACGTATTAACTTCGCCTTTGATCGTCAAATGAATGATGGTTGGGCAACCTTTGCTAAATTCGAGTGGGGTGTTAACCCATTCGGTAACAGTGAAATCGTTTATAGTGCTGGTAGTCAATTTGAATCACAAAGCGATGACTTTCTAAATAACCGTTTAGGTTACGTTGGCGTATCAAATGATACTTACGGCTCAATCAGCCTAGGTAAGCAATGGGGTGTTTGGTACGACGTTGTTGCCGGAACAAACTACCCTATCGTATGGGATGGTAATGCTGCAGGTGTATACACATACAATAAAGCTGATGGCGCTATTAACGGTGTAGGCCGTGGTGATAAAACCATTCAATACCGTAACTCGTTTGATAAATTCAGTTTTGGTGCGCAAGTACAGTTAAAGCAAAATGAATTCGTTATTTACGAAGATGAGAACGTAGATGGTTTTTCTGATGCACCAAGTATTAGTGATGAAGAGTCACTAGGTACTGTAGAATACGGTAATACCTTCGGTTTATCGGCTATGTATCAATTCACTGATGAATTATCTGTTGGTATTGGTTACAACACGGGTAAATTTGAAGGTGAATTAGAGAACGGCACCCGCATTGAAGAGCGTGATGAAATTTACGGCTTAAGCGTAACTTATGGTAACTGGGATGCAGAAGGTATTTATTTCTCTGCTAACTACAATGAAAATAAATTTCATGACACAGATAACATTGGCCGTATGATCGAAAGTTCTAAAGGTGTTGAGTCATTAGTATCATATCGTTTTGACAACAACATCCGTGTTTTCTTAGCATACAACATGCTAGATGCTGATAACGTATTAGGCGCTGATGAAGGCGAAGTATTTAAGCGTCAATTCACTACAGCAGGTATTCATTATATCTGGGATACAAACACCATCCTTTATTTTGAAGGTCGTATCGACAGCAGTGATTTCCGCGGAACAAACGAAGACAAAATGAAGATCAGTGAAGATGATGGCATTGGCTTCGGTATTCGTTACATTTTATAAAATTAAAATTTAACAACTACCCATTAAAACACTCCGAAAGGGGTGTTTTTTTTGCTTTAAAATTCATAGCGACCGTCTGCTTGTTAATTAATTGTAAGTCTCGAAGGTCATTTGACCACATATCTATTTATTGTTGTGGGTATAAAATAGCCGATCGGAACAATTCTGCAACATTTTAAATTGTTATTTGTTATTTTTAAATGCTATTAAATACAGAGGCTTAAGGTGGCTGTGTAGTTTAATTCTCTATTTTTGTATGTTTTTGTGGACGAAATAACCATTCTAAACATGTTAACTGACCCGATATTAATGAAACATATGTTGAATTAATGTTTTATTTGTGATTTTATTGCATACGAAATGTGGTTGAGCGATGTTCAACTTCGTTAACCAACCTAAATTAATAAGGTTGGAACAATAAGAAAGACACAAGTCCAGGGAGATTGACAATGCATAAGAATTTATTAGCTAAATCAGTGCGTCTAGCAATGATTAGCGGTGCCGCTGCGGCAGCACTTAGTTCACCAGTAGCATTCGCTGCTGAAGAAGGCGAAAAAGTAGAACGTATTCAAGTAACAGGTTCTGCAATTAAACGCACAGACATGGAAGGTTCATTGCCCGTTACAGTGCTGACAGCAGAGGATATTGCACGCACAGGTGTAGACAATGTTGCTGATTTAATGCAGCAATTACCTGCAATGCAAGGCTTTACGACTACATCTGATTCAGTTGGTGGTAGTGGTGGCGGTACTAGTACTGCTTCGATACATGATCTTGGTGAAGCATATACGCTAGTGTTATTAAATGGACGCCGTATGGCGCCACGTGGTTCAGGAAGTACTATCGACTTGAACTCAATACCATTAAGTGCAATCGCACGCGTAGATGTGTTAACTGATGGTGCATCAGCATTATATGGTTCAGATGCTATTGCTGGCGTTGTAAATTTCGTATTAAAAGATAATGTAAACGAAACCACAATCACAGGTCGTTACTCACTACCTGAAGAAGACGGTGGTTCGGGCTGGAATGGTAGTATCACGACTGGTTTTGGTGATATTGACACTGATGGCTTTAACGTAATGTTATCGTATAGCCATGATAGCAAAGAGCAACTAAAAGCTACAGACCGTGACTTCGCAAAAACTGGCATGATTGAGTTTGAGAGCAAAGGTAAAGATTTATTTTTCTTTAACGGCTCACCAAATGCAATACCAGGAAATGGTCGTTTTTACTTTGCTGATGGTACAACTCAAGATTTTAACCCAAATCGCAATGAAACTGGTGTTTGTGCAGAAAATACATCATCTATTGGTGATTGGTGCTGGTTCGATTATACAACGACTATTGAAATTCAACCTGAGTCAGAGCGTGATAGTTTCTTATTAAAAGCTGATTTTGCAATTACCGATAATTTAACTGGTTTTGTAGAAGGTACTTATTCAGATTATTCAATGACAACTCGTATCGCACCATATCCATCTGGTGGCGTACTGATTTCAACAGACAGCCCGTTATTTGATCAATATTTTACTCCTAATTTACCTGCGGGTTACAATCCAGAGGATGTTGATTTTGGATTAGGTGTTTGGCGTGCATTGCCAGCAGGAAATCGTACAACTGAGTGGAACACTAAATCTACTCATCTTGTTGCTGGCTTAGAAGGCACTATTGGTGACAATATTGATTTTGACGCAGCTTATACATACTCAGTGAATGATACGGATCAAAACTACCCAACAGGTTGGTTAATTGAGTCTAAATTTGTTGATGCTGTAGAAAGTGGCGCAATTGATATCTTTGCTCCTGCAGGTACAGTAACTCAAGAAGAAGTAGATGCTGCAGGTATTGTTTACAGTGGTGATTGGTCTAATTCTAAGACAGTCATGAATGCTCTTGATTTTAAACTATCAATGCCAGTATTTGAAGTTAATGGTAATGATGCGTACTTTGCTGCAGGTGCAGATTATAGAACCTATGATTATGATTATTCGCTATCTGATGCAAACCAAGAATCTATCTTACTATTCTTAAGTGCTGATCAACCTTACTCTATGTCTAGAGAAGTATATGGTGCTTTTGCTGAATTAAATGTTCCATTAACAGATACATTCGATATCACCGGTTCTTTACGTTATGACAACATTGGTGCAGTAGATGATAATCTAAATGGCGGAACCATAAATGATAGCGATGATGATGTTACTTATAAGTTAAGCGGCCGCTGGCAAGCAACTGAAGACTTACTAATACGCGCATCTTATGGCACTGGCTTTAAAGCGCCATCAATGTTAGCAATCGGTCAACCACGTGCAGAAGCAGGTGTAACTGGTGGTAATTACCAATGTCCATTTGAAGGTACTGGAGATGCAAAAGAAGCTTGGTGTAAGCCTGGTTCTCAGCAATATAATGTATTTTCACAAGGCAACCCAGGTCTAAAATCTGAAACATCTTCTCAGTACTCTGCAGGCTTTGTATATGCTCCATCTAACCAATTTAGTTTTGGACTTGATTACTGGGCAGTTGAAATGGAAGATGTTGTTACTTCTTTAACTGAAGCACAGATTTTTGCTGAACCTGAAAAGTATTATGATTTATTTACTTATAAAACAAATACCGCAACAGGCATAGATGAGTTAGCTATTTTGCAAGCTAACGTGAACGTAGGTAAATCTAAAAACTCAGGTCTTGATTGGCATTTTAATAGTGCTACAGATCTTTCTTACGGTACAGTTCACTTTGGCTTGACCGGAACTTACACCATTGAAAGTGAGTATACTCGTCCAGGTACTACCGATGATTATATTTCAAGTTTAGGTAAGTTTGGTGATAATAATGCAGTAACATTCCGCGTCGTTAGTCAGTTACAAGCGGGATATGAGCATGATGATTTTTATCATAACTTTACCTTTAACTATCGTTCAGGCTATTTAGATCAATTTCAATCTAAAGAAGTCTGTAGCGTAACAGAAAATGATGCCTTTGGTGACTGTCAAGATGTACAACTATCAGTGGGCTCTTATACCAAACTTGATTATCAATCACGTTGGAATATCACCGATCACGCAAGCGTAGTATTTGGTATTAATAATTTATTAGATAAACAGCCATCACTGAGCTTACGTTCAGGCGGTGCAGGACATCAGGTAGGTTATGATCCACGTTATACTGACTCTTACGGTCGTACTTACTACTTATCTGGTTCATATGCATTTTAATTAATAGTTTTGGACACAAAATGCCTGTTACGTAAGTAACGGGCATTTTTTTATGCAATTGTTTAAGATTTACTCATTAAACTAAAATCAAATGTTCAATTAATACTCTTTCAAACAGATTCGCCTTGTTAACTCTCCTTTTCACTAGTTTTTGATGTCCTCAATTGTTGACACAGGTCAACATTTTGTGAAATGATGCGAGCGGGTCTATGCCTTAGCGGGTATAGAATAGGGAAGAAAAAACTAACAATCACAAGAGAAAGATACACTTAGTGAGTGCAACATCGGTTAACAATAAAATCGCAGTTGTTACTTTCGAGTTAAAGCTTTCTAATTCACTATAAATTGGTTGGGAACTATGTCCAAGGTAAGCAATAGAACAAAAATCGCTACTGCACTTGTTGGCGCGCTTGCATTAGCTAGCAGCAACTTCGTGATTGCAGATCCTCTAAGTGACGTACAAAAAGCAGACGGCAAAATTCATGCTGATGCTGCTGCGTCGCAAAACAAAGTTGATAAGTATTTTGATCAAGCACAAGACATGCTTTTTGAGTATGGCTCAGTTGCTGACGAACGCGAATCTTTAAAATCATACAATGACTATGTTGCCGGATTGGTTGCAGACCAACAGGCGACAATGAAACTTATCCAAGACGATATCGACGGTGTTGATGCTCTTAGACAAGGTGTTGTTCCTTTAATGTTTAAAATGGTAGACGCTTTAGAGCAATTTATCGCTTTAGACTTACCATTTAACAAAGACGCTCGTGAAGCTCGTGTTCAACGCTTAAAAGATACATTAAATAGCGCTGAAGTAACACTTGCTGAAAAGTACCGCTTGATCTTAGATGCGTATAACATTGAACGTGAATATGGTTCTAAGTTAATTGCAGAAACTGGTCAATTACAAATTGATGGTAAAGAAATTCTAGTTGATTTCTTAAACTTCGGTCGTGTAAGCCTATACGCTCAAAGCCAAGACCAAAAGTCAGCTTGGATGTATAACGCAGAAACTAAAGGTTGGGATGTGTTAGAAGATAGCTATCTTCGTAACTTAAGCAAAGCTATTAAACAGGCTCGTGGTCAAGGTGCTCCTGATCTATTCGCCTTACCAATCCCTGCTGCGGAGGCTGCACAATAATGAAAAAGTTTATTACTACAGCAATCGTTGCTGCAACTCTGTCACTAACATCAGGTATGGTTAGCGCTGCAGATGCACCAAAAACGATTGAACAACTATTAAAGCAAGTTCAAACAGACCGTGCTAATGCGACTAAAACCAATAAGAAGCGTGAAGCAGAGTTCTTAAATGAGCGTGGCGATAAAGCTGCTCTTCTTAAACGTGAAAAATCAGCGCTTGCAGCTGAAAGACAACGTGGTAAAGATCTAGCGCAAGCATTTACTGATAACGAACGTAAAATCGCACAATTAGAAGAAGATCGTAAGATTGCTTCTGGTGACTTAGGCGAAATGTTCGGTGTTGTTAAAGGTGAAGCAGGTGACTTTGCTGGTAAGTTAGTTGGTTCTAACATTACTGCACAGTTCCCTGGCCGTGATGCATTTATTGCAGAACTTGGTGCTCGTAAAGAACTTCCAAAAATTAATGAGCTAGAACAATTCTGGGAAGCTCAACTTTTTGAAATGGTCGAATCTGGTAAAGTTGTTACTTTCGATGCTGATGTAACAGGTTTAGATGGCGGTGTTACTAATACTACAGTTACTCGTGTTGGTGCATATAACTTACTTGCTGATGGCAAATACGTTGTTTACAACGCTGACCTTGGTCTAATCCAAGAGCTTTCACAGCAACCAGGTAGTGCACAAGTATCAAGTGTTAAGTCATTTACAAGTGCGACTTCTGGCTATGAAAAGCTGTTTGTTGACCCTGCACGTGGTGTGTTACTAAGTGTATTCACTCAAAAAGCGACAATCGAAGAGCGTATTGAAGCGGGTGGACCAATTGGTTACATCATCATCGGTTTACTTGTTCTTGGTGCGCTAATTTCAATTGAGCGTTTAGTTACTCTTTATATTGTTGGTGCTAAAGTTAAAGCTCAACGTAAAGATACTGCAAACCCAGGTAATAACGCATTAGGTCGTGTACTTAAAGTTTATCAAGAAAACAAAGACGTTGATGTTGAAACGCTTGAACTTAAACTTGATGAAGCTATTTTGAAAGAAACGCCAGCTCTAGAAGCACGTATTTCAATCATTAAAGTTCTAGCAGCTATCGCGCCTATGATGGGTCTACTTGGTACAGTAACCGGTATGATTGCAACCTTCCAAACAATTCAATTGTTCGGTACTGGTGATCCACGTCTAATGGCAGGTGGTATCTCTATGGCATTGATGACAACGGTACAAGGTCTTGTTGCTGCACTTCCTCTAATGCTTATGCACGCAGTTGTTATCGCTCGTAGCAAGTCAGTAGTTCAAGTTCTTGAAGAACAAAGCGCTGGTATCATTGCAGAGCACGCTGAGAAGAGGGCTGACTAATGATGCTAATCCTGATGGATGTTTGGGACTCTGTCAGGGGCTTCATGGCCACCGGAGGAGATATCCTCTGGTTGGTAGCGGCAGTGCTATTTCTAATGTGGGTGTTAATGCTTGAGCGTTTTTGGTATATCAATTTAACTGCACCAAAAGAGCATAAAGCGATTATCAACGCATGGAATAATAGAGAGGATTCAACCTCTTGGTATGCACACCGTATCCGTGAAGCTTGGGTGTCCCAAGCTAAGCAAGATATGAATGCTCGTATGCTGCTTATCAAAACATTAGTAGCCATTTGTCCAATGATTGGTCTACTAGGTACCGTAACCGGAATGATAGCAGTGTTCGATGTGATGGCAGTTCATGGTACGAGTAACGCTCGTATGATGGCGGCTGGTATTTCAATGGCAACCATGCCGACAATGGCAGGAATGGTAGCAGCACTATCAGGTGTATTTTTTAGCACTCGATTAGATGCAAAATTGAAAATTAGTCTCGAAAAGCTAAAAGATAGCTTGCCACACCACTAGAGAGAGTATTGAAAATGGCACGTAAAAAGCATTTTAGTGTAGAAGAAGAAGCACAAGTAGATATGACTCCGATGCTCGACATCGTGTTTATCATGTTGATCTTCTTTATTGTGACGACTTCGTTCATTAAGCCATCAGGTCTTGATTATAAGAAACCTGAAGCTTCTACAGCGACACAACAAAAATCTGCAAACATCTTTATTGGTGTGAGTAAGACAGGCGTAATTAAGATGGAAAACCGTCAGGTTGACATCGAGCGTGTAACAGCGAACGTAGAGCGTATGTTAGCTGAAGCACCAGAAGCGGCTGTATTAATCGAAGCAGACCAAGAAGCAGAACATGGCCTTGTAGTTAAGGTTATGGACAACGTAAAGAAAGCGGGTATCGACAAAATCTCGATTTCAGCGGGGAAAGACTAATATGCTGAGAGCAATAGTATCACTCATAGTTGGTGCTGCTGTTACTTTCGCCCTGTTTGTCTTCATGGCCTTCTTGGTCGGTGGCGGCGCTAAACGCGCCGACACTTCAACTGATTCTCCTATTATTGAGATCAGTATGGATAAGCAGGATACGAAAGTGCAGGATAAGCCTAGGGTTAAACCTAAGCCACCAGCACCACCTGAGCAACCACCGAAACCGGATACTACTCCGCCAGATACGTCATCAGATATTGATACGAATATGGCATTTAACATGAGTGGTGTTGTCGCTGGCGGTGCTAGCACAGGTTTTAAACTTGGTAACATGATGACACGTGACGGTGATGCAACACCAATTGTACGTATTGATCCTCAATACCCAATTGCTGCAGCACGTGATGGTAAAGAAGGTTATGTACAACTTTCATTTACCATCAACGAATTAGGTGGCATCGAAGACGTTAAAGTTATTAAAGCAGAACCTAAACGTATTTTTGACCGCGAAGCAGTTCGTGCGTTAAAGAAATGGAAATACAAGCCTAAAATCATTGATGGTAAGGCTATGAAGGTTCCTGGTATGACTGTACAACTTGATTTCACATTGGATAAAGGAGGTAGATAATGCGTAAAGTAAATAAAATCGCTAGTGCGTTGCTACTAACTTTGTGTGGTAGTTCGCTACTCACAGTTTCAACTGCTCAAGCAGCTGAAAAATGTCCAATTGATGAACGTCAATCTCGTGCAGTTGGTGCTAGTGCTGGTAAGAAAGTTCAAAAAGCTTTCGAAGAATACACAGAAGGACGTTTGGACCAAGCAATTGAAATTTTGCTTGAAGTGAATACCAAAAATGATTTTGATGCAGCGTATATAGGACGAATGATCGGTTCTTTCTATGCTGAAAAAGGTCAAATGGCAACGTCAATCAAGTATTTAAAAACAGCAGTAGATGCTGACATTCTTGGTGGTACAGATCACGCAGCAACATTACGTTTGTATGCTGACTTATTACTACAAGAAAAGAAGTTTAAAGACGCTATTCCTTACTACTACAAGTGGATGGACTTTACTTGTAAAGTCGACCCTGTTGTATACCGTCGTATCGGTATTGCATACAGCGAACTTAAGCAGTGGGATAAAGTACTTGAAGTTGCCGATAAAGGACTTTCTCTAGTAGCGAAGCCTGATAAAGGCCTTTATCAAATGAAATTAACTGCATACTTCAATCAAAAGAAGTATAAAGAAGCGGTAAAGGTACTCGAAATTATGGTACCGCTGTTCCAAGACGATAAACGTTTATGGGTACAGTTAGCGCAATTTTATTTGATGACTGAAGATTATACCAAGTCATTAGCCACTTATGATTTAGCTTATAAAAATGGTTTTCTAGAGTCTGATGGTAACATTACTCGTCTAGCACAACTTATGTCGCAAAATGGTGCGCCGTATAACGCTGCTAAGCTTTATGAAAAACATATGAAATCTGGTTTGATTAAAGAGACTGAAAAGTCGATTAAAATCTTAGCTGGTTTCTACCATAATGCTAAAAACTTCAAGCAAGCAGCCAAATTATATGGTCAAGCTGCTGAGTTATCTGGTGATGCTGAGTTATACCTTAAACAAGGTAAAATTCTTGCTATCGCTGAAGAGCCTAAAGCTGCAATTCCTGTGTTTGAAAAAGCACTTGCAGCAGGTTTGGATGAGCCAGGTGAAGCTGAACTTGAGTTAACTTTAGCCCATTTAAGTTTGAAGCAATATAAGTCTGCTTATAAGCGCGCAAATCGTGCTGCTAAACACAGCAAAACGAAGCGCAGCGCTAACAGCTATATTTCTTATATCAAAGAAAAAGCGCGAATTAACAATATTACTTTGTAATCTGGTTAATTTGAAAAAAGCCCCTTTCAAGGGGCTTTTTTTTTGAGTCGTATTTTTAGGTATAAAGAGAATAGATTGTTATTCTCAGTTACAATTATTTGCTAACTAATAACAACTAATTGCGATACATTGTAAATAATAACTAAAAAGATAAATCATATTTTAAGGCCGCTAAATTTGTGGCTCTGACAGGGATCTGATGATGAAAAAAACATTACTGACCGTTGCTATTGCTTCTTTATTATCGCTTCAAGCATGCAGCGAGCAAACAAGTCCAAACAACTCAAGCACCGCAAGTCTACAAAGCGCGCAACAAAGTAGCCAGACAGCAGCACAAGCATATAATGCTTTAGCAGATGATTACTTTAAAGCACTGTTAGCATTAGAACCTATCTATGCAACCTATGTAGGGGTTAATGATTACAACGCTGAGTTTGGTGGTTCATTAACTGAGGCTTACCTAAAACAACGACATGAACTAAATAGTCAGTTTCTAAAACGAGCAAAATCAATTAATGCAAATGAACTTCCTGCAGATTTACAATTAAGCTTTGATATGTTCATGTATGACCGTCATATGGATCTTGTTGCCGAGTCGTATCCTGAGCATTTTATGCCAATGAATCAGTTTTACAGTACGGTTATCAGCATGATCCAATTGGGCAGTGGTGAAAGTGCCCAGCCTTTTAACACCGTTGAAGATTATAACAACTGGTTAGGTCGTCTTACAGGTTTTATCAATTGGATAGGCCTGGCTCAAGCAAGAATGGATGAGGGGATCGCCAGTAAAGTTGTGTTACCTAAAGTCTTGGTTGAACGTATTATCCCGCAGTTAGATGCTCAATTGGTTAAAGAGGCTAAGCAAAGCTTATTTTATGCACCAATTAATATCATGCCTGAAGACTTTAGTGAGCAAGATAAGACTCAATTAACAGCAGAGTACAGTAAGCTTATTCAATCTCAGTTAATTCCAGCTTTAACAGATTTAAGAAATTATTTTAAAGATAGTTATCTTTCCTACGCAAGAGCTTCTGATGGTTGGTGGGGATTACCTAATGGTAAAGAGTGGTATCAAACGCTAGCAAATAGTCATACCACCACTAAAATGCCGGTTGATGAAATTCATCAAATTGGTCTTTCAGAAGTAAAACGCATTTTAACTGAAATGGATACAGTACGTGAACAAGTTGGCTTTGAAGGTGATTTAAGCGCTTTCTTCGCATCACTTTCAAGTGATCCAGAATATTTCTTTAGTGAGCGCCAAGGCTTAATTGATGGCTATATGGCACTAAAAGATGACATCAATAAAGAGTTACCTAAATACTTTAACGTGATGCCAAAAGCTGATTATGTTGTTAAACCTGTTGAAAGCTTTAGAGAAAAATCAGCAGCAGGGGCTTCTTATCAATCTCCTGCGGTAGATGGCTCACGTCCTGGTGTGTTTTATATTAATACCTTTAATTTAAAAGCACAGCCTAAGTGGGGCATGACAACGCTTTCTTTACATGAAGCCGCGCCTGGGCATCACTTTCAAATTGCCATTAAACAAGAGTTAACCGGTATTCCTGAGTTCCAACGTTTCCAAGGTTATACTGCATTTGAAGAAGGCTGGGCATTATATGCTGAGTACTTAGGCATCGAAATGGGCTTATTCAGCGATCCTTATCAGTACTTTGGTAAGCTATCTGATGAAATGCTCCGTGCAATGCGGTTGGTGGTTGATACTGGCTTACATGCTAAAGGCTGGAGCCGTGAGCAAGCTATTCAGTATATGAAGGACAACTCGCCAATGGCAGAGTCTGACATTATTGCGGAAGTAGAACGTTATATGGCTATCCCTGGTCAGGCGTTATCTTACAAAATTGGTCAGCTGACTATTTTAAGATTACGTGCTGATGCTGAAGCCCAGCTTAGTGATAAATTTGATCTTAAGGGCTTTCATGATCAAATTTTAACAACCGGTTCGTTACCTATGGCAGTCATGGAGAAAAAAATTGCCCGCTGGATTGAATCCGAATTGGCAAAATAACCAATAACTGATAGTTTAGTAAATGTAATCTGAGTAACAAGGGAGCAATTTATGCTCCCTTTTATTTTTTATAAAAAAATGACTAATTAATGGCATCAACTGCCAAAGGAGCTATAAATGGTACAGGCAACAGCTAGGCATCTTCTTGTGAGTTCTGAAGAACAATGTGAAACGCTTAAGCAGCAAATCATAGCAGGTGCAGACTTCGCTGAAATTGCTAAAGCCCATTCATCATGTCCATCAGGTGCACAAGGTGGAGAACTTGGCTCTTTCGGTCCAGGTATGATGGTTCGTGAGTTTGATGAAGTCGTATTTAGCGCGCCTTTAAATGAAGTACAAGGCCCAGTTAAAACTCAATTTGGTTACCATTTATTAGAAGTAACCAGCAGAGGCTAAACGCCTTATGTTGATTAAGGCAGCTTAGGCTGCCTTTTTTATTGGAGGTCACCACTTAATGATTGCGTTATATACTGACAGATTAAAAATTAGAACCTTAATCAAGGAGGATTGGGACAGTTTTAACCGCCTGCATCAAAATCCTGATGTCATCCAATATATCTGTGAGCCAATGACTGAGTTAGCCATTAAACAGAAATTTAATTCAAGACTTGCACCGTGGGAGTTTGATTTAGGAGAGTGGTTAACGTTAGTGATTGAAGATATTCACACCGGTGCTTTTATTGGTTTTACAGGTTTTCATTGTGATGATGCCTTGCTAAGGCGCGCTGAGGTAGGTTATATCATAGCACCTGAGATGTCCGGTCAAGGTTACGCTACTGAAAGCTTAAACGCAGTTATTGATTGGGGGATCCATCAATTTGGGGTCCACAAGTATATTGGTATCTGTTCAACTAACAATCTCGCTTCAGCCAAGGTAATGACGGCTTGTGGTTTTATTAATGAAGGCTGCTTAAGACAAAATTATAAAATAGGCCCCGATTGGCATGATGAATTTACTTTTGGCCTACTTACTCAAGACACTCGTTAACATTTAAGTAAACAAACACCTCATATAAGCAGCCAATTTAGCCGTTATCAAAATATAATACTCAAAGCACTATTTTCTTTTGGGCTTTTATCACATAATTGACAATACAATTGAAAACCATTCTCGTTTGCACTCGTAAAACATGATCTAGGTAAAGGTTTTGCTTAGTTAGCTCATATAAAATTAGTGTAATTCATATTTATAATCCCAAGGTAACTGCTTTATGAAGCTTAGTGAACTCAATCCCGGCGATAGCGCTAAGATTGCAGAGGTTGGCCAACTCTCTTTACCTCAAACAGTAAAGCGTAAATTACTCTCTATGGGCATCACTCCTCATACGTCATTTAAAATGTTACGCAGAGCGCCGATGGGTTCAGGAGTTGAATTAGATTTACGTGGTAGCCGTTTATGTATGCGCCGTGATTTAGCGGATGTTATTGAGGTAGTAAAAACAAATGACTAAAGAATTTCATTGCGTCACCGTAGGCAACCCAAATGCAGGCAAGTCAACGCTGTTTAATGCATTAACGGGCTCTAATCAGCAGGTGGGTAATTGGTCTGGCGTAACGGTAGAAAAGAAAACCGGTTATTTCACTCTCGATAACACTGATATTCATTTAACTGATTTGCCGGGTATTTACGATCTATTACCTGCTGGTAATAGTTGTGATTGTTCTTTAGATGAACAAATCGCCCAACAATATTTAGCCGATCAAAGAATTGATGGCATTATCAACCTTGTAGACGCAACCAATATCGAACGCCATTTGTACCTGACTGTTCAATTAAGAGAACTCGGTATTCCAATGGTTGTGGTGTTGAATAAAATAGACGCGGCAAAAAAATTAGGTATTGCAGTCAATCTTGAAAAGATGGCTGCAGAGCTAGGTTGTCCTGTGATTGCCGTTTGTTCAAGAGAGTCAAATGATGTTAAGCAGGTGCAAGGCCAAGTCTTAAAGTTACTCAAAGGCGAAATTTCAGAGTCTGCTTTAATTCTTAATTATGATGAAAGTATTGAAGCGGGCGTACAAACCCTGCAACAACATGCAAGTGATTTAAGTCGCGGACGCGCACTAGCCATGTTAGGTAACGGCAATGGTTGCGGGCAGTGTAATAACACCAGTTTAAAAGACGTAGTTAATGATTGCACTAAAATTGCTGAACAATCAGGTACAGACGTTGAAGTACTTGTTGCGACTACGCGTTTTGACTTTGTTGAAAAAGTATTTAGCCATTCTGTCGAAGTGGGTGAGTTTGAAAGCACCAGTGACAAGCTCGATAAATTGATTTTACATCCAGCACTCGGTGTTCCGGTGTTTTTGTTAGTGATGTATTTAATGTTCATGTTCAGTATCAATGTTGGTAGCTCGTTTATTGACTTTTTTGATATTACAGCTGGGGCTATTTTTGTCGATCATTTAGGTGCATTGTTAACCACAATTGGTGCTCCAGTATGGTTAGTGACAATTATTGCTGGCGGTATAGGTCAGGGCATTCAAACCGTGGCCACCTTTATACCGGTTATTGCAGCACTATTTCTTGCTTTATCTGTACTTGAAGCATCGGGTTACATGTCTCGTGCTGCATTTGTCGTTGATGGATTAATGAGACGCATTGGTTTACCGGGCAAAGCGTTTGTACCAATGATTGTCGGTTTTGGTTGTTCTGTACCTGCCATTATGGCAACAAGGACACTGGGTAGTGAGCGTGAAAGAATCGTTACCGGCATGATGGCGCCCTTTATGTCATGTGGTGCACGTCTTCCCGTTTATGCTTTATTTGCCGCGGCGTTCTTTCCTGATTCAGGTCAAAACTTAGTATTTTTACTGTATATCATTGGTATTTTTGCTGCTATTGGTACCGGTTTATTACTTCGCAGCACAGTATTGCCAGGTTCAAGCAGCGCGGTAGTGATGGAACTGCCTAGTTATGAAATGCCAAAAGCGAAAGCGGTTTTCTCTCGCACAGTTAAACGTACTAAAAGTTTTATTTTAGGTGCCGGTAAAACCATTGTTATCGTGGTGACGCTACTGAATTTTGTCAATGCAATTGGTACCGATGGTAGTTTCGGCCATGAAGACAGTAACGAGTCAGTACTAAGTGTATTAAGCCAAAAAGTAACACCATTTTTCTCACCAATGGGTGTAGAGCAAGATAACTGGCCTGCAACAGTAGGTATTATCACTGGTATTTTTGCAAAAGAGGCGGTTGTTGGCACATTAAACAGCTTATATGCCACGCCAGCAGGCGAAGATGAAGAGTTAGCGAGTCTGTCTGAAAGTTTTTCTGAGGCATTAAGTACTATCCCTGAAAACTTATTGGGTATTGCCCCTGAAGATCCTTTATCAATTGATGTTGGAAATGTCGAAAATTTAGAAGAAGCCGCTGCAGAGCTTGAAGTTGATAGTTCAACATTCAGTGCACTGCAAGCTGGTTTCACAACCCAAATTGCAGCATTCTCATATTTGCTCTTCATCTTGCTATACACGCCTTGTGTTGCGGCAATGGGCGCATTAGTGAATGAGTTTGGTGCTAAGTGGGCTCGATTTGCTGCGCTATGGACCTTTGCATTAGCTTATGGCAGTGCAACGGTAGTATATCAAGGTGCCAACATTGCTAAGCATCCAGTGCAATCTATCGGGTGGATTTCATTCTTTTCTATTGCGCTAGTGGGCTTTTATTTCTGGCTTAAAAAGCAAGGTAAAAAGAGTCAACAGATTATCCCAGGAATTAAAATCATCACTGAATAAGAGATTTTGTGTTCAAATTAAAACCAGCATTTTACGAAATGCTGGTTTTTTGTTTTTTGAGGGTTATTTTTAGCAAACAGGCATTGTAACTCGCGTAAATCTGTAGGATCATCAAAGGTCATAAATTTCACCATCGTGCACCAAGAGGAACTCCATGAGCCAAGTGGACAACGAAGTACGTCCAAGTAACTTCATTCGTAATATTATTGATGAAGACTTAAAAAGTGGTAAACACACCAGTGTGCAAACCCGTTTTCCGCCAGAGCCAAATGGTTTTTTACACATTGGCCATGCAAAGTCTATTTGTTTAAATTTTGGCATAGCACAAGATTATCAAGGTCAATGTAACTTACGTTTTGATGATACTAACCCTGAAAAGGAAGACATCGATTATGTTCATTCTATTCAGGATGATGTACGTTGGTTAGGCTTTAAATGGTCAGGTG
The DNA here is from genome assembly GCF_030547195.1 of Shewanella sp. 6_MG-2023. Classification (NCBI taxonomy): domain Bacteria; kingdom Pseudomonadati; phylum Pseudomonadota; class Gammaproteobacteria; order Alteromonadales; family Shewanellaceae; genus Shewanella; species Shewanella sp. 6_MG-2023. The sequence goes on from NZ_JAUOQU010000002.1 coordinate 197,926, forward strand.
AAGTTCGTTATTCTTCGAATTACTTCGATCAATTACATCAATATGCGGTTGAGCTAATCTCAAAAGGTTTAGCTTATGTGTGCTTCTTAAATGCTGAAGAAACACGCGAGTACCGTGGCACATTAAAAGCACCTGGTAAAAATAGCCCTTACCGTGATACCTCAGTTGAAGAAAACTTGAACCTATTTGAAAAAATGCGTGCAGGTGAATTCAAAGAGGGTGAGTGTGCACTGCGGGCTAAAATCGATATGGCTTCACCATTCATGTGTATGCGTGATCCGGTTATTTACCGTATTCGTTTTGCTCACCATCATCAAACAGGCGATAAGTGGTGCATTTACCCAATGTACGACTTTACTCACTGTATTTCAGATGCGATTGAAAACATCACTCATTCGTTATGTACTTTAGAGTTCCAAGACAACCGTCGTTTGTATGATTGGGTCTTAGATCATTTAGATGATTTTAATCAACCAAACCGTACACGTCAGTATGAATTTTCAAGACTTAACCTTGAATACACCATGATGTCGAAACGTAAATTGAACGATTTAGTAACGCGTGAAATCGTGTCTGGTTGGGATGATCCTCGTATGCCAACTATCGCAGGTTTACGCCGTCGCGGTTATACTCCGGCGTCTATTCGTGAATTCTGCCAACGTATCGGTGTTACAAAGCAAGAAAACCTTATTGAAGGTGGCGTGCTTGATGCGTGTATTCGTGAAGAGCTCAACGAAAATGCACCTCGTGCCATGGCTGTGTTAAGACCGATTAAAGTGGTAATTGAAAACTACCCGTCGGATACACCTGAAATAATTAATGCCCCAATGCATCCGAATAAACCTGAAATGGGTACCCGCGAAATTGCATTTGGTAAAGAGTTATTCATCGATGCCGAAGACTTTAAAGAGTCTGCTAATAAGCATTTTAAGCGTTTAGTACTTGGTAAAGAAGTTCGTTTACGTAATGCTTATGTGATTAAAGCTGAACGTTTTGATCAAGATGAAGACGGTAATGTCACCACGGTTTATTGTACTTACGACAATGAAACATTGGGTAAGAACCCAAGTGATGGCCGCAAAGTTAAAGGTGTTATTCATTGGGTTGAAGCGACAACGGCCAAACCGGCTGAATTTCGTTTATACCACCGTTTATTTACTGAAGCGTCTCCAGCAGCTTTTGAAACCTTAGACGAAGTGTTAAGCGATGACTCTTTAACTGTGCTTAAGGGTGTCGCTGAAGCAAGCTTAGCCAATGCAGTGGCAGAAAAAGCGTACCAGTTTGAACGTGAAGGTTACTTCTGCGCTGATAACAAGGATTCATCAAAAGAGGCTTTAGTGTTTAACTTAACTGTGGCACTACGTGATTCTTTTGCTTAAAGTTTACCTGTAGCTTTTACTGGGGGTAGTTTATCCCTAAGTCAGTTAATAAAAATGCCAGAACAATATTGTTCTGGCATTTTTTTGGTTAATCATCAGTAGAACTGGCTTGGTTATTTGCGGAAATTAAGTGTATTGGCGCACCATCACTTAAATAGGCGGCGTCCACTTGATCAAGTTTGTTGTAACGGATCATCTGCTGGATACTATCAATATAGGCTTGGCCACGTTCGGAATATTTATCTAAAGTGGTGACTAATTTAAGGCCTGTTATCGGTTCTTTCTCATAACGTAATTGCTGTCTCATTTGTCTCAGTTTAAGGTAGGCTGCATGGGTATTGATATTTAGCATATAGCCCTCAACGGATGCTTGCGGAGTATTAAATCGTGCTAAACCGTAATTGCCTAACTCTGTTCTTTGCTTTTTAGGAGCCATGCCGTTGCCACTGAAATCCCACTGGCCAAAAAAGGCGTTACCTTCAACGGTAAATCGCGATGTCGCCCAGCCGCTTTCTTCAGCCGCTTGGGCTAGCACTAATGACGGCGGCATGATGTCTACGCGCTTAAGCAGTTGTTTTCGCAAATCTTGAGTTAATGGTGTTTGCTTATCGGGGATGACCTTGTATTTTGTTGCGATATCAATAAGCTTGTTATCGGTTAGCTCAGCCTGTTTCACCCATTTTCGCTCTAAAATAATATTTTCATTACTGAGTAATATTAATGGCGCCATTAATCTGAAAAAAACCATTTTCTTAACCTGTACAGGGATCTCATTTGAGGTTTTTTGCCAATTCTCACTCACGCTATCAAAGGTTAATCGAGGTACTTCCCTTACACCGGCATCCCAGCTTTGTTTGTTGTAATTTAACGAGTCGAATAATTCAATTAATTGATCGAGCGAGTTTAAAATAATCTCTGTTGAGGCCTTGGTTTGCGGTTTTTTAGTTGTGAGTTTGTTGTTTGCGGCATCTATATATTGATGATTAACATCTGGCTCAATTGTTGCTGTTGGAGATTTAGTCGCGTTTGTACCAGTAGTATCAGTCTCATTTTCTGTAGTGGATGACTTAACCCAGTAGTTGATGGCAAATAAACCCGCTAGAAGCAGCAATACAAAAAGGATTTTTTGATAGGTATTTTGGGTCATATATCACCTTAGTTCAAACTCACTTTATGGGCCGAGCCATAACAAAAAAGGCGCGAAAGCGCCTTTTAAATATAGTACAAAAACAGTTACTGCATCATAGGTCCTAAGCCTAAGCTCCATAATATAACGCTAGTGCCCATTAATCCGACCAATAGCACTAAACCTGCAGTAACGACTGAACTTGCGTAAATAAAGCCTTTTTCTTCAGGGATATTCATAATGATGGGGACACCAGCATAAAGTAGATATACTGAGTAGGCTAAGCCTGCAAGGCCCACTAACATCATAAACCATAACACAGGGTATAGCGCTGATATGCCAACCATAAATAATGGTGTAGCGGTATAGGCGGCTAACTCAAGTGCTTGAGTGAAGGTTGGTGCGGCATCAAAGGTTTTTGCCATCCAATAAGATAAATATGCCAGTGCAAATACGCCAGCAATGAGGCCAAAGTACATACCCACTGACATGAACATGGCGCTTTGTGGAGTGAGAAATAGTAGCTCGCCGTTAGCAGGATGCCAGCCTATATAAGCGGTTGCTACAAAACTGCACACAGCAGGAATTAAGGCGATAAGTAAGATATGACTAAGGCTGCTTTTAACTGCCTCGTGATTACGTTCAATTGTTTGCCACTCTTGTTTCGGATGAGTGTATAGCCCCATTAGGTGATTCAATATCATTGTTATTATCCTTGTTTAGCATTTCATACATAGCTCGCCAAACTTCAGACGAACTGATCATAGCCCCATATATCAATCGCCTTAATCAGTCCTACACATACTTAATGCACTCGTTACTAGTGAGCCGTTTAAGTAATAACTTCATCCCTATCGAAGCTTATCCATTAAAGGTGATTGAAATACAACTTAAGCAACTATTGTTACGCAGATGTATAGACTATTTATTGAACATTAGCGGCCATTCGTCAAGTGCTATTGTTGTTTTATCAGTATAAAAAGCTAATAAGCTCATCAGAAGTTGGCTCATGCAGTATTTTTCTCTTTAGATTGTCGATTTATATGTAAATATTCGACGTTAATGTAACTTAGTTGATGATTGTTAAATATCTATTTGCTGCTTAATGCAATCTTAGAATATGCAGATGGGTTGTCGTATCTGTTTCATTTTTTTAATACAATGGCGCCACATAAAATATTTAGTGGTACTTCAATGATGTATGAGCAGGGTTTACTTGAGCCGATTTACTCTTTTTTGAATTGTGAAACACCTGATAAGTGGATTGAAATGGCCAGCAAGCCTGAAAACTTATCCATCATTCTTCGTGATCATATGATTTGTGAGTTAAAAGCCGCCCAAAGCGCGATGTTTTTAATTAGGAAATACGCGGTGGATAAACCCAGTGCTGAGCAGTTATCCCAATGGATAAAGCCATACGAAGAGTTTGCCTATAAAAAGGTCGGCGATTTAGCCTCTCTTAAAGGAAAAAGTAACGTCAGCAAACAAATCACAGTGCGTGAAGGCTGTGTTTATGGTCAAGAGTTAGTTGATAAAATGGTATTGCTGATCAAAGAAGAATTACATCATTTCTATCAAGTAATGGAGTTGATGGAAAAAAAACAGGTACAGTATGAGCTAATAGAGGCCGGACGTTATGCCAAAGGCTTACTGAAACATGTTAAAACCTTCGAGCCAGATGCATTAGTCGATAAGTTAATTATAGGTGCACTAATTGAGGCCAGATCTTGTGAACGTTTTGCCAAACTTGCCCCGCATCTGGATGAAGAATTAAGTAAATTCTACGTATCGCTACTTCGCTCTGAAGCTCGTCACTACCAAGATTACCTGACGTTGGCCGAGTTAGTATCGGATAAAGATATTAGTGACAGAGTAAGGTTTTTGACCGAGGTTGAAGCTGAGCTTATTTTAACCCCAGATTCCGATTTTAAATTCCACAGTGGTTTACCCAATTAACACTATATCCTTGCGGTATTTGAAGTCCTCAAGTTAGCAAGGGCAGTTGTTTAAGATTGGCAGTGTATTGGTCGACAATCAGTATGCTGCCTTGCTCGTACCAGTCACCAACCACAATGCGCTGCTTGTTATCGGCTAATTGATGTATTGCCGGACGGTGGGTATGGCCATGGATCATTCTTTGGCAGTTGGTTTTTAGCAGTAGGCTGTCAACGGCTGATTGCTCAACATCCATAATGGTATAGCTTTTTTGTTGATTGCTTTTTTGACTTTTTTTGCGAATATCAGCAGCGATGTTCTGTCGCGTTGATTTAGGCAAGTTACGGTAAATCCATTTCACGAATGATGAATTTCTGAAGCTTCTAAATCTTTGATAAGCCTTATCGAGCGTGCAAAGGCTATCACCATGCAAGACTACTGTTTTTATCCCATACAAATCTAACTCGACAACTTCTGGAAGTATGATCATTCCAGCTTTACGAGCAAATGATTTGCCAATCATAAAATCTCGATTACCGTGGATAAAATAAATAGGGATGCTTGTGGCGACACGTTTTAGATGGGTGGCTATTTCGTCAGTAAAGGGCTCGGCAATATCATCACTGGTCCAGACTTCAAACAAGTCACCGATGATATAAATCGCTTCAACATCAGCAAGATCTGAGTTGAGGTAGCGAATAAAAGCTTGGCTAATATCTGGGCGGTCTGCACTTAAGTGCAAATCGCCCATAAAAACAGTCTGCATTAATGATTATTCAGCAATGCTTGCACTGTTAATGATAACAGCTTCTAGTGGTACGTCTTGATGCATGCCACGGTTACCTGTGCTAACAGTTTTGATTTTCTCTACAATATCAAAACCTTCAACAACTTCAGCGAATACACAATAGCCCCAGCCTTGAGATGTTTCGGCTTTAAAGTCTAAGAAAGTGTTGTCATTCACATTGATAAAAAACTGTGATGTTGCTGAATGCGGATCAGATGTACGCGCCATCGCTAAGGTACCGACTTTGTTTGATAAGCCGTTGTTCGCTTCATTTTTAACTGCAGCATGAGGGGTTTTCTGAACCATATCTTCAGTAAAGCCACCACCTTGTACCATGAAACCATCAATCACACGGTGAAAAATAGTACCGTCGTAGAAACCTTCTTTTACGTACTTAATGAAGCTTTCAACAGTTAAAGGTGCTTTTTCAGCATTTAAAGCGATTTTGATGTCGCCCATATTTGTGTGCAAAGTGATCATATTTAATTACCTAGATAAAAATTGTTGCGCGATTCTAACTTATCTTACGTGAGGCTTAAAGTGCAGTGTTCAAAACAGTGTTGCTCATGGTAGACTTTGTGGCAATTAAATTGAGTTTTATTAAGAGTAAAAGAGAACCATCGATGTTGAAAATTTACAATAGTATGAGTCGTGAAAAGCAAGAGTTTAAACCGATTAACCCTGGCAAGATTGACATGTATGTATGTGGGATCACCATATATGATTTATGTCACATTGGTCATGGTCGTACTTTTGTGTCTTTCGATATGATAGTTCGCTACTTACGTTATAGTGGCTATGCGGTGAACTACTTACGTAACATCACCGATGTCGACGATAAAATCATTAAACGCGCCGCTGAAAATAACGAAAGTTGTGACTCACTCACTGAGCGTTTGATTGGTGAGATGCACAATGATTTTGATTCATTAAATATGCTACGCCCAGATTTCGAACCAAGAGCGACCCTGCATATTGATGAGATCATCGACATGGTGCAGACACTCATCGCTAAAGAGCATGCTTATGTTGCTGACAATGGCGATGTGCTCTTTAGTGTGGCTTCATTTGCGGAATATGGCCGCTTATCAGGACAAAACCTTGAACAGCTTCAAGCTGGCGCGCGCGTTGAAGTGGAAGCTGCTAAACGTAATCCTATGGATTTTGTGTTGTGGAAAATGTCAAAACCTGGCGAACCAACGTGGGAGTCTCCATGGGGGCCTGGCCGTCCTGGCTGGCACATTGAATGTTCTGCAATGAATGGCAAACACTTAGGTGAAAACTTTGATATTCATGGCGGCGGTAGCGATTTACAGTTCCCACATCATGAAAACGAAATTGCGCAGTCTTGCTGTGCTCATGGCTCAAAGTATGTCAACTACTGGATGCATACTGGCATGGTGATGGTTGATAAAGAAAAAATGTCTAAATCACTGGGCAACTTCTTCACAATCAGAGATGTGTTAGAACATTACGATCCAGAAACAGTACGTTACTTCTTATTATCAGGTCACTATCGTAGCCAGCTAAATTATTCTGAAGATAATTTAAAGCAAGCTAAGTCGGCTTTAGAACGTATTTATACTTCGTTAAAAGGCTTAGATTTATCAGTTGCTCCAGCAGCTGCACCTGAGTATGTCGGTAAATTTAAACTGGCGATGGATGATGATTTTAATACACCAGAAGCCTACTCGGTTATCTTTGATATGGTACGTGAGATTAACCGTCTTAAATCAGTTGATATGGCGCAAGCCAGCGCCTTAGGTGTTAGCCTTAAGCAATTAACAGACGTGCTAGGCATTATCAGCAACGATGTTGATGTTTATTTCCAAGGCGAGGGCAGTGATGATGAAGTCGCTGAAATTGAGGCCTTGATCGTTGAACGTAATCGCGCCCGCGCTGAAAAAGATTGGCCTGCTGCAGATATCGCTAGAGATAGACTAAATGCCCTTGGGGTTATTCTGGAAGATGGCGAAAATGGTGTAACAACTTGGCGTAAAAAGTAACGTCTAAGTTTAATCCGCCATAAAAAAGCCTGCATTAGCAGGCTTTTTTAGTTAATACAATTATTAACTCTGATTAAACAAAGGTTTAGTCGTGGTAAGTCTCAGCAGCATATAAGGTATTTTCTAGTAAGCTGGCAATTGTCATCGGACCTACACCACCGGGTACTGGGGTAATGAATGCCGCTTTCTCAGCAGCAAGGTCAAATTCTACATCACCCACTAAGCGGCCATTGTCTAAGCGGTTAATGCCCACATCGATAACAATCGCACCAGGTTTAATCCAATCACCAGCAATAAAACCAGGTTTACCTACTGCAACAATCAACAAGTCAGCTTGGCGTACCTTTTGTTCAAGGTTTTTAGTAAAGCGATGACAGGTGGTCGTAGTACAGCCTGCAAGTAGTAGCTCCAATGTCATTGGTCTACCGACAATATTAGACGCGCCAACAATCGTTGCATCAAGACCATATGTATCTACACCCGTTGAATTGATCAAGGTCATAATGCCTTTTGGCGTACATGAACGCAGCACTGGGATGCGCTGAGCAAGTCGGCCGACATTATAAGGGTGGAAACCATCAACATCTTTATCAGGGCGAATTTGCTCAATGACTTTAGATTCTTCAATGTGTGCAGGTAATGGCAGTTGCACTAAAATGCCATCAATTTTAGGGTCATCATTGCATTGATCAATTAAGGCTAACAATTCTGCTTCAGTGGCCGTGGTCTCTAAATCATATGAATAAGATTGAAAGCCGACTTCTTCACACGCGCGGCGCTTACTTCCTACATAGACTTGTGACGCAGCATCTGCACCAACTAAGATGACCGCTAAGCCAGGAATTCTTTTACCTGCTTCTTTACGGGCAAGTACTTTTTCTTTTAAAGTGGTTCGAATAGATTGAGCGATCGCTTTGCCATCAATATTTTGGGCAGTCATGGGGGTATAGTTTCCTTTATGGCGCGATAATAAGACGAAATTAACGAAGCGTATTCTATCAGTCAGCTAAAGTCATGTCATGAATATTGCCTTAGTGATTTTTTAAAAACAGAATTTTTTGTTTGTTAAAACAGCAGCTGAACAAGTTTGTCAAAAAAATCGTTGACGATAGGAAAGTGACTCGTTAATATGCGCTCCGTTCTCACAGCGAAGGTGTTTAAAGAAAATAAACATTGTAGCATTGAACATCTCGGTGATTAGCGCAGCCCGGTAGCGCATCTCGTTTGGGACGAGAGGGTCAGAGGTTCGAATCCTCTATCACCGACCAAATTTATTTATTTGTAAAGCTTCGGTTTTATGAATAAGCTGTAAAAAGATAAGTTGTTAACCAAAGCAACTTATCACGCTAGTAGGATATACAGATTTATCTGTAAACCATGCGCCCGTAGCTCAGTTGGATAGAGCACCCGCCTTCTAAGCGGGTGGTCGCAGGTTCGAATCCTGCCGGGCGTACCAAATTATGGTGATTGTAGCTCAGTTGGTAGAGCCCCGGATTGTGATTCCGGTTGTCGTGGGTTCGAGCCCCATCAGTCACCCCAAATTTTGCATTGATAATGCACAGTTGTAGAAAAAGCGACCTAAGGTCGCTTTTTTTATGTCTAAAATCCCCATTTAACCGCGTTTTCAGACTCGACTCGGCAGTAAACGGTCGCTATAATGTCGCGTCTTGATAAATATCTAATACGGATTACTACGGGTAACAGCGCTTAAACGCTGCTGTATCACTACTTTTATTAGTAAACATTAATCATCAAGAAATGAATATTTAATAGTTGAGTTTTCGACTATTACAAAGGACGTCAGACATATTTCGAGGTAAAACAATGCAAGTTTCTGTTGAAACAACTCAAGGCCTAGAACGTCGCCTAACAATTTCTGTACCTGCTGAGCAAATTGAGAAATTAGTTAAAGACAATTTATTACGTGAAGCGAAGCGTGCAAAGATCTCTGGTTTCCGTCCAGGTAAAGTACCAGTATCAGTAATCAACCAACGTTACGGTAAAGCTATCCGTCAAGATGTGACCGGTGAAGTTATGCAACGCAACTTCATTGAAGCTATCATGGCTGAAAAACTAAACCCAGCTGGCGCACCAGTATTTGCTCCTAGTAAAGCAGAAGGCGAGAACTTCGAGTTCGTTGCTACTTTTGAAATCTACCCAGAAGTTGAATTAACTGGTTTAGATGCAATCGCTGTTGAACAACCACAAGCTGAAGTTAATGACGCTGACGTTGACACCATGATTGAAACGCTTCGCAAGCAACACGCTACTTTCGCTGTAGTTGAAACTGCTGCTGAAGAAGGCAACAAAGTTAAAATGAACTTTGTTGGTTCAGTTGAAGGTGAAGAATTTGAAGGTGGCAAAGCTGACGATTTCGAACTTGAGCTTGGTAGCAACCGTATGATCCCAGGTTTTGAAACTGGCATCATTGGTCATAAAGCCGGTGAAGAATTTGAAGTTGAAGTCACTTTCCCTGAAGATTACCACGCTGAAAACTTAAAAGGTAAAGCGGCTAATTTCGTTATTACTCTTACCGAAGTTCAAGCTGCAGAATTACCAGAAGTAAATGACGAGTTCGCTTCATTATTCGGTATTGCTGAAGGTGGCCTAGAAGCCCTTAAAGCTGAAATCCGTAAAAACATGACTCGTGAACTTGATCAAGCGCTTAAAGCGAATGTTAAAGAGCAAGTTATCGAAGGCTTATTAGCTGCTAACGACATCACTATCCCTAAAGCACTTGTAGACGGTGAAGTGAATGTTCTTCGTCAACAAGCTATGCAACGTTTTGGTGGTCAAGCTGAAAACATGCCTGAGCTTCCAGCTGATCTATTCACTGAGCAAGCTGAGCGTCGCGTTAAAGTTGGTCTATTATTAGGCGAAGTAATCAAAACGAATGAACTTCAAGCTGAAGATGAGCGCGTTCAAGGTTTAATCGCTTCAATGGCTTCTGCTTACGAAGATCCAACTGAAGTTGTTGAATACTACAATGGCAACAAAGAGCTTATGCAGAACATGCGTAACGTAGCTCTTGAAGAGCAAGCTGTTGAAGTGCTATTAAAATCAGCAAAAGTAACTCTAAAAGAAGTTGCTTTTGAAGAATTTATGAACAAGGCAACAGGTAAAGCGTAACCTTCGCTTGACTTGATTGGCGGTTCGCCATTTATAATGGCTCGTATGAGGTTCTCATACGAGCCATTTTTATTTTAGGGAAAGTATAAAATGCATAAAGCGCCAGAATCTGTACTCAATGCTCTCGTACCTATGGTTGTTGAACAAACAGCAAAAGGTGAGCGTTCATATGATATTTACTCTCGTTTATTAAAAGAGCGTGTAATTTTCTTGGTTGGCCAGGTTGAAGAACACATGGCTAATTTGATCGTGGCGCAATTATTGTTCCTAGAATCAGAAAGCCCAGACAAAGATATTTCAATTTACATTAACTCGCCAGGAGGCTCAGTAACAGCCGGCATGGCGATTTATGACACCATGCAGTTTATCAAGCCAAATGTCAGTACAGTATGTATTGGTCAAGCAGCAAGCATGGGCGCTTTTTTACTTGCTGGTGGCGCAAAAGGCAAACGTCATTGTTTACCTAATTCTCGCGTGATGATCCACCAACCATTAGGCGGTTTCCAAGGTCAGGCTTCAGATATTGCAATTCATGCTCAAGAAATTCTTGGCATTAAGAACAAATTGAACCAAATGTTGGCGGAACATACCGGTCAACCAATGGAAATCATTGAACGTGATACTGACCGTGATAACTTCATGAGTGCTCAAGAAGCAGCCGATTATGGTTTAGTTGATTCAGTTTTTGAAAAGCGTAGCTGATCTTTACGCCTGAGTGCGCTATTCTTTGAAGAATAGAGTATTAAAATATAAGACTGTGTTTGTGCATTTAAACAGTACAGATGGTTTTCTACAGACAGTGTCTAGGCTGTAACAGAGGTAGAGTTAATGGGCGATAACAAAAATTCCGGTGACAGCGGTAAGCTGCTGTACTGCTCTTTTTGCGGGAAAAGCCAACATGAAGTTAGAAAGCTAATTGCTGGACCTTCAGTATATGTTTGTGACGAATGTGTCGAGTTATGTAATGACATAATTCGTGAAGAGATAAAAGAAATTTCGCCTAAACGCGATCAAGACCAATTACCAACGCCACACGAATTACGTAATCACCTCGATGATTACGTCATTGGTCAGAATCAGGCAAAAAAGGTGCTATCGGTAGCGGTTTATAATCACTATAAGCGCTTACGTAATGGTACGCCGATTGAAGGTGTTGAGCTTGGTAAAAGTAATATCTTACTTATTGGGCCTACAGGTAGTGGTAAAACATTACTGGCTGAAACCTTAGCGCGTTCACTTGATGTGCCGTTTACTATGGCTGATGCAACCACATTAACTGAAGCAGGTTATGTGGGTGAAGACGTTGAAAACATTATTCAGAAACTTCTGCAAAAATGTGATTACGACGTTGAAAAAGCGGAACGTGGTATTGTTTACATCGATGAAATCGACAAGATTAGTCGTAAATCTGACAATCCTTCTATAACTCGTGATGTATCGGGTGAAGGTGTTCAGCAGGCGTTACTAAAACTAATTGAAGGTACTGTTGCTTCTGTGCCACCTCAAGGTGGTCGTAAGCATCCACAACAAGAGTTTTTGCAAGTTGATACTTCAAAGATCTTATTTATTTGTGGTGGTGCGTTTGCTGGGCTTGAAAAAGTTATTGAGCAACGTGGCTTAACAGGTACTGGTATCGGTTTTGGCGCTGAAGTTAAAGGTGATGCAGATAAAGCGACTATCTCGCAAACATTAGGTAAGGTTGAACCAGAAGATTTAATTAAATTTGGTTTGATCCCTGAGTTTATCGGTCGTTTACCTGTTGTTGCGACGCTAACTGAATTAGATGAATCTGCATTGGTTCAAATCTTATCTCAACCTAAAAATGCACTTACTAAGCAATATGGTGCCTTATTTGAGATGGAAGATGTTGAGTTAGAGTTCCGCGAAGATGCGCTTAAAGCCATTGCTCATAAAGCAATGACCCGTAAAACCGGTGCTCGTGGACTTCGTTCAATTATCGAAGATATTTTACTCGATACCATGTATGACATCCCTTCAGTGGAAGGCGTGATTAAGGCCGTTGTTGATGAGTCTGTAGTAAAAGGCGAATCCGCACCAATCCTAATTTACGAAAATGCCGAAAGCCAAGTTGCTGGTGGTGAACAATAAATAGACGATTTAGTCTTTTATTAAAAATAAGGAGTCCATTGGGCTCCTTTTTTCGTATTAACCATTGAAAGTTTGAGAAACATCCCAATATACTGACTTATAAAATCCATTCATCAAACGGAATCGAACTATGACCCAAGAGCGTGAAGCGCATATCGAACTCCCCGTGCTGCCACTGCGAGATGTAGTGGTTTATCCCCATATGGTAATTCCGTTGTTCGTCGGACGAGAGAAATCTATTCGTTGTCTCGAATCGGCAATGGAACAAGACAAGCAAATTTTATTGGTCGCACAGCGAGAAGCTGATTTAGACGAGCCAACAAAAGAAGATATTTTCGACGTCGGTACCGTAGCCTCAATTTTGCAGTTATTAAAACTACCTGACGGGACCGTTAAAGTCTTAGTTGAAGGTGGTCAGCGTGCAAAAGTAACCGCTTACACCCAAGAAGATGAATTCTTTGTCGCGACAGCTGAATACTTAGCTTCTGAAGACTTAGCTGACAAAGAAGAAGAAGTCTTAGTCCGCAGTGCAATCAGTCAATTTGAAGGTTACATCAAGCTTAACAAGAAAATACCGCCTGAAGTGCTCACTTCATTAACCGGTATTGAAGAAGCAGCGCGCCTTGCTGACACCATGGCGGCGCATATGCCACTTAAGCTAGAAGACAAACAGTCTGTGCTTGAGATGATTAATGTTGGTGAGCGCCTTGAATACTTAATGGCGATGATGGAAGGCGAGATTGACTTATTACAAGTTGAAAAACGCATCCGTGGCCGCGTTAAGAAACAAATGGAAAAGAGTCAACGCGAATACTATTTGAATGAGCAAATGAAAGCCATTCAAAAAGAATTAGGCGATCTTGATGAAGGCCAAGATGAGTTTGAAGTATTAGCTCGGAAGATCACTGAGGCTAAAATGCCAGCAGAAGCCAAAGAAAAAGCCGAAGCTGAGTTAAACAAACTGAAGATGATGTCTCCAATGTCTGCAGAAGCGACTGTTGTCAGAAGCTATGTCGATTGGATGACCTCGGTACCTTGGAGTCAGCGTTCTAAAATTAAGCGTGATTTATCAAAAGCTGAAGCCATTCTTGATACCGATCACCATGGGCTTGAGAAGGTTAAAGAGCGCATTTTAGAGTATCTTGCGGTACAAAGCCGTGTTAAACAGCTTAAAGGGCCAATTCTTTGTCTAGTGGGCCCACCAGGTGTCGGTAAAACGTCACTCGGTCAGTCAATTGCAAAGGCGACAGGTCGTAAGTATGTGCGTGTTGCATTAGGTGGTGTGCGTGATGAAGCCGAGATCCGTGGTCATCGTCGTACTTATATTGGTTCTATGCCAGGTAAAGTCATTCAAAAAATGGCTAAAGTGGGCGTTAAAAACCCATTATTCCTATTAGATGAAATTGATAAAATGAGTTCTGATATGCGCGGCGATCCATCGTCAGCATTATTAGAAGTATTAGATCCTGAACAAAACTCAGCATTTAACGATCATTACCTTGAAGTGGATTACGACTTATCAGACGTAATGTTTGTCGCTACCTCAAACTCAATGGATATCCCTGGACCATTACTTGACCGTATGGAAGTGATCCGTTTATCGGGTTACACCGAAGATGAAAAGCTTAATATTGCTAAGAAGCATTTATTAACCAAACAGATTGAGCGTAATGGCTTAAAAGCGAGTGAGATAACCATAGAAGACAGTGCCATTATTGGCATGATCCGTTATTACACCCGTGAAGCTGGCGTGCGTTCATTAGAGCGTGAGCTGTCTAAAGTTTGTCGTAAAGTCGTAAAAATGATTTTGCTTGATAAGTCAGTGAAAACCGTTGTTGTGGATCAAGATAACCTGAAGTCTTTCTTAGGTGTGCAGCGCTTTGATTACGGTAAAGCTGAATCTAACAATCAAATTGGTCAAGTTACTGGCCTTGCATGGACTCAAGTTGGTGGTGATTTACTGACCATTGAAGCCACTTCGGTGCCAGGTAAAGGCAAACTTGCTTATACCGGTTCGCTAGGTGACGTGATGCAAGAGTCAATTCAAGCTGCAATGACCGTTGTTAGAGGCCGCGCAGAGCAGTTGGGGATCAATAACGACTTTTATGAAAAGCGTGATATCCATGTTCATGTACCAGAAGGTGCAACGCCAAAAGATGGTCCTTCAGCAGGTGCGGCAATGTGTACTGCTTTAGTATCAAGTTTAACCGGCAACCCGGTTAAAAGTGACGTAGCGATGACGGGTGAAATTACCCTTCGTGGTGAAGTGTTACCAATTGGTGGCCTGAAAGAGAAACTGCTTGCGGCGCATCGCGGTGGGATAAAAGTTGTGCTTATTCCTAAAGAAAATGAGCGTGATTTAGAAGAAATTCCAGCAAATGTGATTGCTGATTTAAAGATCCACCCTGTAAGGTGGGTCGAGGAAGTCCTTGAATTGGCCTTAGAAAGACCTGTTAAAGGCTTCGAAGTGGTCAAAAAATAACTAATCAGTAAGAAAACTTGCTAGTAACCCAAAAAAAATGAAAAAAGGGGCTTAACAAACACGAAAGCTGTGGTAGCCTAGATAAGTGGAGAGTCAGTTAGCACCAAACCCTTGGCGCATCTGACTTTGAGCTGTATCCAAGTACATTTTTTTTGGTTTTCCAACTAAGTTTGGTGTGGTATCAAACTTACGATAAAAAGCCTCCGTAGACCGTTCCAAAGACGGATTTGGTTGCGGCGCAAAAATAACATTCAAGGGGATGACATGAACAAATCTGAACTAATCGAGAAAATCGCTTCTGGTGCTGACATTTCTAAAGCAGGCGCTGGCCGTGCACTAGATTCTTTTATTGCTGCTGTTACTGAAGCGCTTAAAGAAGGCGATAAGATTTCTCTAGTTGGTTTTGGTACTTTTGAAGTACGTCAACGTGCAGAACGTACTGGCCGTAACCCACAAACGGGTGCAGAAATCAAAATTGCAGCAGCAAACATTCCTGCCTTCAAAGCTGGTAAAGCACTAAAAGACGCTGTTAACTAAATAGTTGGTATCGTTGCCTTTTGTAAGGCATTTGTAGAAAGCACTGTTTTAACAGTGCTTTTTGCGAAATAAAGTATCAGAATTAACTTTGTTTTTTTGATATTAGGAGAGATAAGGCATACCTCGGTAGCGTCTGAATACTCCGTCTAAATTACAAGAAGGCGCATCCGCAAAAGGTGCGCCTTTTTATTTTATTATGTCGCAACAAGCGAGAATTCAGATGTTAGAAAAAATTCGCGAAGGTTCACAGGGCGTTATAGCTAAAAGTATTTTAGTACTGGTGATCCTTTCGTTCGCATTTGCTGGTGTCAGTAGTTACCTAGGAACCTCGACAGATGTTCCAGCCGCAGTAGTTAATGGTGACGAAATCACAGCCAATGAATTAGAACAAGCATTCCAAAATGAACGTGGCCGTTTAGAACAACAACTAGGCGAAATGTTTGATGCCTTAGCTGCTGATGATAACTATATGAATGGTATCAAGCAGAATGTATTAGATCGTTTGATTTCAGATAAGCTAATTAGCCAAGCGGCTGAAGATTTGGGACTACGTGTTTCAGATGAGCAAATTAAACAAGCGATTCTGAATGAGCAAGCATTCCAAACCGATGGTGTATTTGATAATGACCGCTACTTAGCTGTACTACGTCAATTAGGTTATCAAACCACTAGCTTTAGAAATATGATGCGTGTTGATATGACTCGTCGTCAACTTTTAACCGCGCTAGTGGGAAGTGAGTTTGTTCTTGATGGTGAAGCAAAGCAATTAGCTGAAGTTCAAGGTCAAACCCGTGATATTCGTTATTTAGTTGTGGACTCTACACCTTTCTTAGCTTCTTCAACAGTTTCTGCTGAAGAGATTAAAGCCTATTACGAAAGTAACTTAATTCAGTTCATGAGCCAAGAAAAAGTTAGCTTAGAATATGTCGAGTTGGACGTTGCAGATCTGGCTAAAGGTATCGAAACGTCAGTTGATGATGCGCGTGCTTTTTATGAAGACAACCAACAACAATATCAAACGCCAGAAAAACGTTTAGCTGCACATATTTTATTTGCATCTGGCGATGATAGCGCCGATGAAGCCAAGGCCGAAGCTGCTTTAGCTAAATTACAAGCTGGTGAAGACTTTGCTGCCGTTGCTAAATCAGATTCAGATGACCAATTTAGCGCAGAGCAGGGCGGTCAACTCGATTGGTTCGAACAAGGTGTAATGGATCCTGCATTTGACTCAGCTTTATTTGCACTTTCAACTGGTGAGTACTCACAAATTGTGAAGAGTGAATTTGGTTATCACATTATCAAGTTACTCGATGTGGAATCTGGTGCTGCAGCGCCGTTTGATGACGTGCAAGATAAAATCATCGCTGATCTTCAAAACAAAAAAGCGGTTGATGAATTTTATAGCTTACAAAGTGTTTTAGCCGATACCAGCTACGAAATACCTGACACTTTAGATGAAACAGCTAAAGCATTAGGCGTTGAGGTTCAATCAACAGCGTTATTTTCTCGTGATAATGCGCCTGTTAATTTAAATACTCCAGCTTTAATCAAAGCTGCATTTTCTGATGACGTTATTGGTAGCGGCATGAACAGTGAAGTGATTGAGTTAGCACCTAACCATGTGGTTGTGATTCGTTTACTGCAACATAAAGATGCTGGTACATTGCCATTAACTGAAGTATCTAGCAGCATTGAAGCACGTTTATTGCAAGATAAAGCGAACTTTGCCGCAAGTGAAAAAGCCAATGAATATTTAGCGCAATTAAAAGCAGGCACTGAAATCACTGAAGTTGCAGTAGCAACGAAAGAGAAGCTAGCACGATTTAATCAAGATATTGATCAAGCTATCTCGACTAAGGCATTTAAAATGGCAGCTCCAGATGCTGGTGCAAGCTCATTTGATACCGCTGCATTAGCTAATGGCTATGCGGTTATTGCTTTGGATAAAGTTAATGATGCAGAAGGTATTGATGCAAATATTGTTGAAAGTATTAAGCAACGTTTAGTACCTCAATACAGCGAAGCTGATTACCGTTCAGTTGTCGCAGCTTTAAAAGCAAAAGCAATAGTTGAATACCCAGTAGCTGAATAAGCTGATTGGAATTCACAAAAGCCAAGGTTCGCCTTGGCTTTTTTATGTCAAAATTTTGAGGTTCTTATAAGGATATTTATGAACTTAGCATTGTTTGATTTTGATGGAACTATTACAAGTAAAGATACTTACACGCCATTTATTTACTCAAGTGTACCTAAGTGGCGTTTAATCGTTTGTTATCCGATATTAATCCCTGTGATAGCCGCTTATAAATGGCAGCTCATTGGTGGGTCAAGAACGCGTAGCATCATTTCTAAGTTTGCTTTTTGGCAACAAGATGAGCAACACATTAAGGCCATCGGCGAAGATTATGCTACAAGTTTTGATCTACAAATCAAACCTCAAGCGCTAGCGCGTCTGCAATGGCATCAGATGCAAGGTGACACCATTGTTGTGGTTTCGGCATCACTTAATGTTTATTTAGCGCCATGGTGTCGCCAGCATGGATTTAAACTGATATGTGCAGAGCTAGAAAGTAAAAAGGGTAAACTGACCGGACGGTATATTAATGGTGACTGTAGCGGCGCTGCAAAATCAAATCGAGTTTTAGCTCAGTTTGACCTACAAGATTTTGATAAAGTGTATGCCTATGGTGATACAGAAGAAGATAAACCCATGCTAGAACTTGCTGATGTCAGTTATTACCGATGGCAAAAACTGACAGGCTAACGCCGTTATATAGTAAAAAACTAAGGTATGGCTTTACTGTTTACTAGTAAATCTAGCGGTTTATAAGCCAAACAACTTGTTGCAGTCATGGGACTAAAAATCGGACTTGTAAGTTGTGTTTATATGAAAGATAAGTCAGTTTTAAACTAAGAGGTCTAGTCAAAAATTGAAAGATTTACATGCTCAATTTGAAGTGCTGTTAAGCTATATCGATAATAATCTATCTGTAATCTCTGCCTATGATGACAATCTCAACAGCCGCTTAGCGGCGGTGGCAGGGGTTGCTGAAGTGCATTTTGGTGCGTTATTTTACAGTCTGTTTCATACCAAAGTGCAGGATTATATTCGTTTGCTCAAAAACCTTGAAGCGGCGCAGTTACTGGGTTTTGATAAAACTATTAGCTTAGATACTGTCGCGTTAAAAATGGGCTATCCGTCAACAGCGGCATTTATTACCGCGTTTACCGACAGCATTGGTCAAAGTCCGCAAAGCTTTCAAGCCTCACCTGATTGGGGTAACTTTTTTGCCAAGCAGCAACCACTGAGTACCCTAGCCGAAGGGCATGAGCAGTTTTCTGCTGCTGAGGTTAATATTCAGGTATCGGATTTAACGACCATAGAGTTAGTGGTTATAGAGCATCGTGGACCCGCTTGTTATTTATCTCAATCGATAAATGCCTTAAGCGCATTTAGGCAAAAATATCACTTATCGCCAAGTACTAGTCGCACCTTTAATTTCGTTTATGATATGCCTTATCCGCAAATTAATGCCTTATCTGATGAGCAATCCATGTTATCGCTGGATATTGGTGTGAGTGTTAATCAAGCGCAGCTTACTGAATTAGCACCCGTTATCGCTGAGTCTGGTTATTTTTCGAATAAGTCTGTGGCTAAGGGGCGTTATGCTCAGTTTTATCATTTGGGTTCTGAAAAAGAGCTCAATAGCAAAATAAAATATCTTTATAGTCATTGGCTTGCTGCCAGTGATTGGACTTTAACGACCCAGCCGCTGATAATTGAACGCTTGGATGTGATTAAGAGTGAGGCTGTTGAAGCTGCTATTGCCGATGACAACCAAGAGCTTGTAGAGGTTAGAGTCTATTTAAAATTACAGTAACAGGTATCCGTATATGTTCACTGTAAGAAATTAACTCATCGTTTTATTGCGATACGAGCCGCATCATCTCGGCGCATAGCCAAGCCATGTAAGTTGCCCAAGCATAACCAAATACTGAGAACATGATCGCGATAGGTACCAGTGAGCGGTGAAATGCAATTGCCACCACAGGGGATGATGCCGCGCCGCCAATACAGCATTGACTTGCTAATGCCATATAAGCCACAGGTGCTTTCATCACTAGCCCAGCAATAATCACGAACAGGCTATGAATTGCTAACCATACAAAGCCGATGGCAAAGTAGATTGGAAAGTCATCAATCATGGTCAAGTCCATTCTAAGGCCCATACTAGCAATCAAAATATACAGCATGACAGTGGAGACCTTTGATGCACCTAATTGCTCAAGTTCACGCACTTTGGTATTTGAAAGTGCAATACTGATAGTGGTCACTATGATGACAATCCAAAAGAAATTTGAAGTCAGACTAAACTTTTCTGTTGCAGGGTAGTGGGCGGCAAAATATGGCGCCAGAATATCAGCCCCCATATGTGCTAATCCCGTCACGCCAAATGCCACACTGAATATTAATATGTAATCAGTTATGGTGATATTCTTGACCGTGTGAGCTTGCTGATATTCGCTTGTAGCGATTAACCGCTGATAATTGCTTGAGTCGGCACCCGTTTTTTTATCTATCGCAGCAGCATTATTGGCGCAGATTAATAAAAATGACATCCAAATCGCTGAGTAGACTACATTGACCGAAATCATAATCGCAAATAAGTTTTCTTTTACCTGATAGATTTCTTTCATGGCAAGTTGATTCGCTGTGCCACCAACCCAATTCCCTGCTAAGGTCGCCATTCCGCGCCAGGCAGCATCTTCACCTAGCCAATTAATAGATTCAGGCGCTATTTTCGCAAAAAGTATCAGAGTTAACGGGCCGCCAATAATAATGCCTAAGCTGGCAATTAAAAACAGCATGACAATTTTAGGGCCCAATAATAGAATGGATTTTATGTCTACACTGATAATTAGTAATGTTAAACAAGCGGGCATTAAATACTTTGAGGATATGTGGGGTAATTGACTTTGGGAAGCATCGACAATGTTTAAGGTATTTAAAAATGATGGCAACACATAAATCATGACCATAATGGGCACAAAACGGTAAAGTTGTTTCCAAAAGCTTTGTTTTAGCTTGCTAGTATAAAATACCAAACCAATAATCGCGGCCAACAAGCCAAAAATGACCGGATCTGCAGTAATCATAATTTATATTGGCAACCTTATTAGTTTATCGCTTTGTTATTGATTGCAGAATTGGATGAACTCTTCAAGTAACGGACTTAATGCTTCTTCATTACGCCAAATAGACCAGTAGTTTCGCTCGAAATCCCACTCTGGTAAATCTATTTCAATAAGTTGACCGCTGGCTATTTCTTCTTTTACAGCAAGGTAGGGCAGTACACTAACGCCAATGCCAGTACCAATAGCACGTTTTATCGCGCCCATAGTATTCATTGATAATTCTTGATGAATATTGATACTGGCACTTTTTAATAGCTGGGTATTACGTAGCCTCGACACCGAAATGGTTTCATCCATAACCCATAATTGTTGCGACAGCAATTCAGGGGTAATGGTTTCGCTTGCTATTGGATTGTTACTGCCGATGACGATACACAATCTATCTTTAAGCCACTGCTGATACTGTAAATTATTTAACCCAGGCTTGGCATCGACAAAACCTAAATCCAGTTCTTTTTCAGACACCATTTTCTCGATGGCTAAACTGTTGTTAATCACTAGTTTAATATCAACACAGGGGTGTTGTTGTTTAAATAATGGGATGATTCTTGAAAGAATATAGTTACCCGCAGTTTTACTACTGCCAACTTTGATGGTGCCACCGATGGCTGTTCGCTCAGTAAACATCTGCTCTAATTGATTACTTTTAGAAAGCATCTCATTGGCGTAAGGCAAAATAACTTCACCATTATCATTAATGGTTAAGCCGTTACTGCTTCTCTCAAACAGACGGGTGCCTAATGAACCTTCTAAATCCTTTAACGCCATACTGACAGCGGGGACTGACATATGTAATGTTTTGGCTGCTTTAGAGATCTGACCATTAATATGGATGGCTTTAAATATTGACAGTTGCTTGAGTGTGATTTTCATGGGCAAATTATTCTATGAATTCATCAATAGTATAACGAGTTGACAATATTACTCTGTAAATGCTAACGAGTTCAAGTTATTTGAAAAAGTCTTACCTTGTTAGCATAAACCCATCATTTATGATGGGTTTATCATATTTTATCAGCGAGACCTACATCGATATAAGTGCAGATATTAACGCGAAATAAAAATTGGACTTAGAAATCGTAGCGCACGCCTAGGGTAAATACATTATCATCTTCTAATTCAATCGTCGGGCCTGTGTTAGCAACCCGATATTCACCTTCATAGGTGGCGTAGTGACCAAACACCATCGTTGATTTTGATAGACGGTAATCGGCACCGACTGTGAATGAGCTAATATCGACATCGGTCGCTTCCTTGTATTGTGCTGAAGAGACGTCATTATTTTTAAAATACTTACCAAAACCGGCCTTGTCCTTGCCGTATTCAGCTTTAAAGTTGATGCCACTCCAGTTATATATTGCGCTAATAAAGTAAGAATTACCTTCTTTATCACTGTAAGTTTGGCTTTGGGTATTTTGTAATAAACCGCCTAGTTTAAGACTACCTATTTTGATTTGACCAACCCCGCGGTATGCGTCGACACCACCAATGGTGTTATATGCTGCTGCAACATAATAACGTTGTTTTTTGAGCTTTTTATCACCAGCGGTGACGCTTAATGCGTACTGACTTTCGCCAGAGTCATAATTGTTATCCACTAAATAGGTCGCATTTACACTGACTAAATCGGCAATTTGAGGAGAATAGTATGTGATTCCATCGGCTTTCCTGTCTTGCCCAGCAATCATTCTATTGTAGGCGGCATTGGTTAATGCAAATGCTTCAGCAGTACCTTTTGAGGTTTTCATTACCGTATCATTACGACCGACAATGACGGTACCAAAGTCACTTTTTAGCCCTAAGTAGGTGTTTCTTGGTTTAAATAAATCATCATCAGCTTCGTTGGTGGCAGCGTTAACCTGTACTTCAACATTGTAAATGATTTCAATATTTTCAGATATTTTCTCACTGCCTTTTACCCCTAAGCGAGAAAAGTTATTTTCCAGCACAGTACCCGATTTTTGATTTTGTGTTGTTAAACCGTTATCAGACTCTGTTAGTGCCATTTCTAAGCGGCCATAGAACTGCGGTGACTCAGCGAATGCGGCAAAAGAGCTCGCTGATAGGATTGATACAACAGTGAGTGAAACTAGTGATTTTTTCATCTTCTTAATCATCTCTATTTTAAAGTAATATTATCAATTGGTTATATTGCTTTAGCTAATGAATAGATTCATTAATAAACCTCAATATCATCAATTTTGAGGAGGTTGCAGCGTATGTAAACCTGATATACATAATAGGATTGAATCATGGAGATAAATTCTAACTGGGTCACAAATGTTGTGGCTTTGTAGCGATTTAAGTTAATTTTAATTTGGTTTCATTAAAACTTAACCAAGTGCCAATGTTGACCAATGTCTAAGTTTTACTATCTCTTTATGAGTATTCTATCGTCCAACAAAGCAAGTTGTGAAAATGATAATTAGAGGTATGAACCAATGAAACTTAAATATTTAGCTTCGGCAGTGGCAGTGATGATGCTTACTTCTGGCAGCGTAATGGCAAAAAATGACTTAGCGTCTTTCCATACTGAAATGGGTGACTGTCAAAGCTGTCACGTTGCAGAAAAAATGAAAGACATCAAGAAAAGCATGACTGATAGCCAAACTCATGAGAACGCCCAGTGTCAGGACTGTCATGGTGGTTATGCTGATTTAGTTAACGATGAACTTGCGTTTGACCCTCATGCATCTCATTTAGGAGATATCAACTGTACTTCTTGTCATACCGCCCATGCTAAACCTGAGTTGACTTGTAATAACTGTCATAACTTTGAAATGGAAATGCCATTTGCTGATTCAAAAGCGAAGAAGAAGTGGGATGGTGATTGGAATCAAGATAAAATCCAACAAGCGATTGATAAAGGCCCTGTAGAAACCGTTGATGTGATTGTTGTTGGTGGCGGTAGTGCTGGTTTCAACGCGGCGATTTCTGCAAAAATGGCTGGTGCTAACGTCGTTTTATTTGAAAAAGCACCTTACACTGGCGGTAACTCAATGCTGGCTGCAGGCGGTATGAACGCTGTCGGCACACCACAACAAAAAGCCAAAGGCATTGAAGACACTGTTGATTGGTATGCTGAAGATGCCATGAAAGGCGGTCGTTATCAAAATGACCCTAAACTTGTGCAAACTATGGCCGAAGAGTCTGCTGGCGCTGTAGCATGGCTTGAGTCTTTAGGTGCTGATATGTCAGAGCTTAAACGTTCAGGTGGCGCCAGAGCAGAGCGTACTCACGCCCCATCAGGTGGACGCTCTGTAGGTCCACACTTAATTGATACCTTGCGTAAAGCGGCAGTAGAACGTGATATTCCAGTTCGCGTTAACTCAAGAGTTGAAAAAATCGTCTTAAATGATGACCAATCAGTTGCTGGTGTGGTGGTTCATGGCCGTCATTCAGGCTACAACATGGTCGCTGCAGATTCTATTGTTTTAGCCACAGGTGGTTATGGTATGAATAAGCAAATGGTTGCTTACTACCGCCCAACAATGAAAGACATGACCAGCTCTAACAACGTCACTGCAACGGGTGATGGTGTGCTACTGGCTAAAGAAATTGGCGCTTCAATGACAGATATTGATTGGGTTCAAGCGCATCCTACAGTGGGTAAAGATAGCCGTATTTTGATTTCTGAAACCGTTCGTGGTGTTGGTGCAATTATGGTTAATACTGATGGTAACCGTTTCATTAATGAACTAACGACTCGTGACCGTGCATCAGATGCAATCTTAAAGCAAAAAGATCAATATGCTTGGTTAGTGTTTGATGCCCAATTGGTTGAGAAAAAGAAAATGGTACGTGGTTACGAACATTTAGGTATGTTAAGTAAAGCCAACACCATTGAAGAACTGGCAAAAATCACCGGAATGGCTGATTTACCGAAAACTGCAGCGGATTACAACAAGTATAAAGCAGCAGGTAAAGATGATGCATTCGGCCGCGCCAATATGCCATTAAGCTTAAGCACGCCGCCATACTACGCTGTAAAAGTAGCACCTGGTATTCACCATACTATGGGCGGGATCGCAATTGATACCGATACGAATATCTTGAACCTACAAAGCTGGAAAATGCCTGGTTTGTTTGCGGCTGGTGAGGTCACTGGTGGTGTTCATGGTTATAACCGTCTAGGCGGTAACGCAATCGCTGATACGGTAGTATTTGGTCGTAAAGCTGGTGAAAACGCCGCTAAGCATGCGCTAAAAACTAAATAACTCTTAGTTAAATTTCATCATTCCCTTATAAAGGCCAAGTCTCATCAACTTGGCCTTTTTTTATTAATAAAGCCGCATTAATAAAATAAAGAGTCACTGTGCAGTTAACCAGATATAAAAAAGCCAAGTTATAATAACTTGGCTTTTCTTATTACCTTAGGGGATTAAAGGCTGATAACATCAAAAGTCACGTTTGGATTAACGTCAGCTTCATAGTCGATGCCAGCAATACCAAAACCAAACAGTTTTAAAAACTCTTCTTTGTATTCATTGTAATCAGTCAGTTCAGCAAGGTTTTCAGTGGTGACATCCGGCCATAAGTCACGGCAATGTTTTTGAATTTCTTCGCGTAACTCCCAATCATCTAAACGAAGACGATTTTCATCATCTGTTGGTGCCGCTTGACCATCAGCGCGATATAAACGCTCGCTGAACATACGGTAAATTTGGTCCATACAGCCTTCATGAACGCCTTCTTCACGCATTTTCTTAAATACCATCGCGATGTATAAAGGCATTACCGGGATAGCAGAGCTTGCTTGAGTGACAACACTCTTAAGCACAGCCACATTGGCAGAACCGCCTGTTTTGGCTAACTTTTCATTAAGGCTATGAGCCGCACGGTCTAAATCCATTTTGGCTTTACCTAATGCGCCATGCCAGTAGATAGGCCAAGTGATCTCGGTGCCAATATAGCTGTAGGCCACGGTTTTACAATTATCCGCTAATATACCCGCATCACTTAAGGCGCTCATCCATAATTCCCAATCTTGACCGCCCATCACTGTCACGGTATCAGCAATTTCTTGCTCTGTTGCTGGCTCTACCGAGGTTTCGATGATGGTGTTTTTGTTGGTGTCTACCGCAGTTGCGGTATAAGTTTCACCGATAGGCTTAAGACTTGAGCGGATCACTTCACCGGTATCAGGCAATTTACGCACTGGAGAAGCTAAAGAGTAAACCACCATATCAATTTGACCTAAGTCTTGTTTGATAAGCTCAATGACTTTTTGTTTAGCTTCATGGCTAAATGCATCACAGTTAATGCTTTTTGAATATAAACCTTCAGCTTTAGCGAATTTATCAAAGTAGGCAGAGTTGTACCAACCGGCCGTACCTGGTTTGGTTTCTGTGCTTGGTTTTTCAAAGAAAACACCAATGGTGGCCGCATCACTACCGAACGCTGATGCAATACGAGAAGATAAGCCGTAGCCACTTGAAGAGCCAACCACTAAGACTTTTTTAGGGCCATTGGCAATTTTGCCTTTTGCTTTGGTTAATTCGATTTGTTCTTTGACGTTAGCTTCACAACCGATAGGATGAGTGGTTGTACAAATAAAGCCACGTGTTTTAGGTTTAATAATCATAATTTGGTTTCTTCCTTTAACAATCGCACTAGGATAAATAGTTAGGCGACGAATTGGCACTAGTTTTTATGTTTTTTGGCTAAATTACTCAGTGGTTGGAGCAGTTTAGCGTTTGGCTGTGAGTTGTGTTTGCTGCGATATTAAGCGGCGAGAGTACTCTTGTTGTGGGTGATTGAATAATTCTTCTGTGCTCGCTAGTTCAACTACGCTGCCATTTTTGAGCACCAGTACCTTGTCACTAAAATGACGTACAATGTTCAAATTGTGGGTCACAAAAATATACGATAGCCCCATTTCTTTTTGTAATTTTATCAGCAGATTAAGTATTTGAGAACGCACTGATAAATCTAATGAGGCAAGTGCTTCATCAGCGATAATGATTTTAGGGTTTAACATTAAAGCTCTAGCAACGGCTACACGTTGTTTTTGACCTTCAGAGACCATATGAGGATAGAAATTGGCATGTTCAGGTAGTAAGCCCACTTTTCTGAGTCTATCTGCCACCCGCACTTTTCGTTCCGCTGAATTCAATGTGGTGTTAAATCGTAATGGTTCTTCTAGTAGGCTACCAATGGTTAACCTCGGGTTTAATGAGGTGTTAGGGTCTTGAAAAATCATTCTAATTAAGCGGCTGCGCTGTTTGAGATTTCGCGCCTCCAATGCTTCCCCTTCAAACAATATTTCTCCACCGCTGCGAGGCTCTGCGCCAACCAGTATTCGCGCTAAGGTACTTTTACCTGAGCTTACTTCACCGACAATAGCCAAGGTTTGTCCACGCTCAAGTTCAAATGATAGTGGTGACAGGGCTTGATTATATTGCGCTTTGAACCTTTTATAACCCGTAAAATAGCGTTTGCTTAGCTGGTTTACTTTAAGTAATGGAGTTGTCATCTTCTATCTCACTGTTATACGGGAAATGGCAGGCAAAATAGCGATCTTTTTCGTGGGCCAAACTGGGTTGGATAACACATGCTCTTTGGGCGTCAGGGCAGCGAGGACCCAGCCTGCACCCTGCAGGCAAATGCTGCAATGACGGCGAGGAACCTTGCAATGTTGGTAAATAGGCTTTGTGGCGTATTTGGCCTGCAAAGTCTGGCAGATTTTTGAATAATGCTTTGGTATAGGGGTGATAGGGTTGTTTGATTAATTCGTTAACGGGCCCCGACTCCATGATTTGTCCGCTGTATAAAATACTGATGCGATCGCACCATTTTGCTAAAGTTTCTAGTTCATGGCTGACTAGCAGTATAGAGACATTTTGAAGTTGGTTTAATTGAGCTAACAAACGAAATATTTGCGCTTGAGTACTTAATTCCATCGCATTCGTTGGTTCGTCGGCGATTAATAACTTAGGGTGGTTAGCTACTGCCATAGCAATCATTACCTTTTGGCAGGCACCTTCAGAAAGTTCCCAAGGGTAGCGCTTCATAATGGCTTTGGGCTTTTTAATTCCAACTTTATGAAGCCATTTTTGCGCGGTTAAATGAGTGTCTTTTGCTCTGCGCCAAAAAGGCACGGCTTTGTTTGGCGTGAGCGATTCAATTAACTGACTGCCGATAGTTTTTACCGGATCTAAACTGCCAGAAGGGTCTTGGAAAATCATGGTCATATCACTGCCCATTAAGCTGCGACGTTGCTTTTTAGTCATTTCCAATAAATTTTTGCCATCCCACATCATGCGATCGGCAATGATGCGCCAGTTTGGGCCTAAAACGCCTAGTACCGCTTTGGCTAATAAGCTACGCCCAGAACCTGATTCACCAACTAAGCCATGAATTTCACCCGGATTAATGGTTAAACTGACTTTCTCAAGTACCTTCACTGTGCCTTGTGGGGTATCGAGTTCGATAGTGAGATTTCTGACATCAAGTAATGGCATGGGCTAGTTTCTTATCGGCGCGAGCGCCGAGCGTAATCCGTCACCCACCAAATTAATGGATAACACAGTAAATAGGATCGCCAAACCTGGAATGGTAATCGACCAAGGCGCAATTAATTGGCTGTTTAACCCTTGAAAAATCATCGCTCCCCACTCTGAGCTAGGGGCTTGTGCTCCAAGATTGAGAAAGCCTAAGGCGGCAATGTCTAATATCGCCACCGATATGGCAATGGTCGTTTGAATAATAACCACTTCCCAGACGTTTGGCATGATGACATACCAAAAGATTTGTATTTGACTCGCGCCATCAAGTTTAGCGGCAATAACGTATTCTTTTTGTAGCTCTTCATGTACTGCTTGGTGAATTGCCCGCACAAATTGCGGCGTTAAGGCTAAGCCTACTGCCCAAAATACATTTATTAACCCCGGACCGGTCACTGCGACAACCAAAATGGCGAGCAATAATGACGGAATTGATAATAAGGCATCGAGCAAATGACCTAAAATACTTGATTTTAACCCACGCATCATTCCTGAAAGGGAGCCAATAATAAAGCCGACGATTAAGGCGCAAAGCACCACAATTAATGACATGCCGAACGTTAATCTAACCCCATGCAATAAGCGGCTGAATAAGTCTCGGCCTAAATCATCGGTACCTAAAAAATGCGAAACATGTCCAAGGGCGTCCCATGATGGCGGTAATAATATGGCATCAGGATTTTGCATTTCTGGTGGGTAAGGAGCGAGTAGCGGCCCCAATACAACCAGTAGTAATAAAAATATTACCGCCCAAAGGCCTGCGACAGCAAATGGGTTACTAGCAAATGCTTTCCACAATTGCATCATAGGTGAAGCTATGTGTTCATCCTGATATATTTTAATTGCTGGCATACAGTTCTTTCCTATTAATAGGGTTAATAGTGGTATGCACTAAATCAATCATAATGCTTAAAAAGATAATCAGCAAAGAGACTGAAAGGATCCCTGCTTGAATCACGGTGTAATCTCGCTGATATATTCCTGCAATAAGCCATGATCCCACCCCTGGCCATGCAAAAATTACCTCGACAATAATGCCGTAACTGGCAAACGAGCCAAGCATTAAGCCAAAGGCTTTAAGAACTGGGATAAGCGCGTTAGGTAAGGCGTGTTTCATTAAAATACTATAGGTATTAAGGCCACGGGCTTCAGCAGCGCGAATATAGGTTTGGGTCATAACCGTCATCATTGCTTGACGTGTGATACGTATAACGACAGTAAAAGGTAATACCGCTAAGGTTACCGCAGGTAAAATGATGTGTAATAAGGCATCTTTAAATGCTGAGATCCGATAGGCTTCATGTGATAGCAAAGTATCGATCAGCATAAAACCTGTGACGGGTTCAATTTCATATAATAAATTGATTTGTCCAGAGATCGGCAACCACTCTAGCTTTACCCCAAACCATAATGACAAGGTTAATCCGAGCCAGAATACAGGTATAGAGTAACCGGTTAAGGTTAGGGCTAAAATACTGCGCTGGACTGACTTGCTTTCACTTAATGAGGACAATACGCCAAGTGGCACTCCAAAAAATATTGCTATCGTCCCAGCAAATAATGACAATTCAAAAGAGGCGGGTAACACGTTACTGAGCTCTGTGGCGACACTTTGTTGTGAGTTAACCGAAATCCCTAAATTGCCTGATAATCGCTCGGTTAAATAAGCGATAAATTGACTAAGCTGGTTACTATCAAGCTTAAAGTCTGCAACGGTTTGTGCTTGTTGCTCACTGCTAGGGAACTGTATCCCAGTTAAGGCGTAGCTTTTTTCAACTGGAAACATACCTGTGGCAAAAAACAGTACCGCAATCATAACCAATGAAGTGGCAAAAAATAAATTAATTCGTCTTAGAAAATAACGCCACATTAAGGTTTTTTCTCCGCAGTTTTTAGTTCGATATTAGAGAAAGCCATTCCACCATAGGGGTTAACATCTTTAGTTGATACTGAAATGTTTTTTAGGATCAATTTTTGTCCATGGGCAATATTAACCAAGGGAACTTGCTGATGAATGAGCTGTTCAGCTTGCTGATATAGCGCCTTTCTTGTGGTTTTTATTGGCGTAGCTTTAGCTTGTGCAAGTATTGCGTCCAATTCAGCTGAACACCATTTAGAACGGTTATTATTTGATTCTAGGGCTGAGCAACTGAGTAGTGGGGTAAAGAAATTATCAGGATCGGTATTGTCAGCATTCCAACCAATTAATACTGAATCATAATCTTGGCTAATTAATTTTTGCGTAAACACGCTCCAGTCATAACTGACAATATTCACTTTAACCCCAATGTTGGCTAAGTCGGCCTGAATCAGCTCTGCGGTCTTGAGGGCGTTTGGATTATAAATTCGCACCACTGGCATCGCCCAAATATCAAAGGTTAAGTTATTAACCCCTGATTCTTCTAACAGCCTTTTAGCTTTCTCAGGATCAAAATCATTAGGGTCGGATGAGTCTGAATAAGCCCATGATCCTGGCGGCAGCATTCCGGTCGCTTCTACAGCGGTGTCATGGTAAACCACATTAAGGATATTTTTCTTATCAATGGCATGGGCAAGGGCAAGTCGAACTCGCACATCGTCTAGAGGAGGCTTTTGAGTGTTAAATGCCCAAAAACCGACGTTTAACCCCGGTTTAGTGTTAACTTTTAAGTGTTTATGCTGTTTAATTACTGCAAGTTCATTTGCCTTTGGCAGGGCAGACACATGGCAATCTTTAGTGATGATTTTAGCCAGTCTAGACTCACTTTTAGGTGTGATATCAAAAACTAACAGGTCAATTTTAGCCGCTTTACCCCAATATGCGGTATTGCGTTTATAGCGAATAAAATCATTTTTGACATAATCTGCGAGGTAAAAAGGCCCTGTGCCGATGGCGAAGTAATCGATATTTTCAGGGGTACCTGCCTGCCATTGTTGCTCGCCATATTCGGCAGAAAGAATAACGGAAAAATCAGTGGCCAAATTAGCTAAAAATGATGCATCAGGTTGGGTTAAGTGGAATACCACTTCATAATCGTTTACTTTTTCGACTCGACTCACTAAGTTGGAAAAATCAATACTTTGGAAAAATGGATAGCCAGTTCTGCTCACTGAGTGAAAAGGATGCGCGGGATTAATGATGCGATTAAATGAGAATAGTACATCATCGGCATTAAAATTTCTTGAAGGTTTGAACAAATTATTGTGCTGGAACTGTACGCCTTTACGCAACACAAAGTGATAACGTAAGCCATCATCGGATATGCGCCACTGGGTTGCCAGCGCAGCCATAAAATCAGATGAGTCATTGTTATAGTCAATTAGGCGGTTGTATAACTGATTAGAACTGGCATCAATAGTGGTACCAGAAGTGACCAATTGCGGATTAAAGGTTTCAGGATTGCCCTCAGAGCAATACACAATACCTGATGGGACATTGAGTTCACCACAACCTGTTACTAAAAAACTTAGCAAGCAGAGTAATGCAGCAGGTTTAAAGCGTTTTAATGTCTCACGCATTTTTTCATCATATTATTTAGGTACTGAATAAGTATTTTAGCAGTGTTAATAACTTAGGAGCAAATATCCTATTAAGACTTTTCAAGTAAATTATACTTTTTCAAAATGCCCCGCAGTTGGTGGTAGCTTAAACCTAATATTTCAGCGGTTTTCTTTTGATTATATTGGCTTTGGGCTAAGGCACTTTTTAGCAGGTTAATCTCATAGTTTTCAGTATGCTCTTTAAAGTCTAATGGGAAGCGAATATCTCTGTCTGTTGCACTGGTGCTAACTGATGATGCTTCATTTTCAGTGGAGTCATCGGTTACTGGAACCGCGACTGAAGTATCGGGAGCTTGATGCTCTGTTTGCTGCCTTTCACGAGTTTTGATTCTTGATGTTGGTCGATAAGGAGAGGCAAAAGGATCGACAATAATGTGGTCAATTTCTTCACCTTCAGATCCTCGACGATAGACGCTGCGTTCGACCACGTTTTTAAGTTCGCGGATATTACCTGGCCAGCGATATGACATGAGTTGCTCTATAGCTACTGGACTAAAACCGCCAAAATAATCTAAATTCAGTTGCCTTGCCATGCTCACGGCAAAATGCTCTGCTAAAGGCATAATGTCTTCTGTGCGGCTACGAAGGGGCGGTAGGGTGATAACATCAAAGGCTAACCTATCCAGTAAATCAGCCCTAAATTCACCATTTTCAGCTAATGAAGGTAAGTCCTCATTGGCAGCACAAATTAACCTTACATTGGTATTAACTGTTTTACTGCCACCCACTCGTTCGAATTCACCGTATTCGATGACACGTAACAGTTTCTCTTGAATTAATCCTGAGGTATTGGCCAGCTCATCTAAAAATAAGGTGCCTTCATCGGCGCGTTCGAAGCGACCTTCATGTTTGCCTTTCGCGCCCGTAAACGCACCAGACTCGTGGCCAAACAGTTCGCTTTCAAGTAATGATTCACTTAATGAAGAGCAGTTTAATTTAATAAACTCTTTATCCCAACGGCCTGATAAATAGTGTAACCGCTCGGCGATTAATTCTTTACCTGTGCCGCGTTCACCAATAATTAATACCGGCTTAGAAAGTGGGGCAACTTTAGAAACATGTTCTAATACCTCTAACAAAGCATTAGATTGTCCGATAAGATTGTCTTGCTCAAATTGTTTAGTCACTGTAATTTTTAGTCTATTACGCTAACAAGTGGTGAAAATCATAATAGTGGGCTGCGGCATTAAAAGAAAGAAAAAGTTAATATTTTGGTTATGATGTTGAATTGTCTGGTTTTTTAAAAGTTGGCACAACTCGTGAATAGTAAACTTCGACATTAACAATATTTTTGAGGGACACATTATGGGAATCTTCTCACGCTTTGCAGATATCATTAATTCGAACATCAGTGCTTTACTTGATAAAGCTGAAGATCCAGAAAAAATGGTACGCCTGATCATTCAGGAAATGGAAGACACGTTAGTTGAAGTACGCTCTACTTCTGCAAAAGTATTAGCAGAAAAGAAAGAATTACTAAGACGCATTAGCCGAGTTCAAGAGCAAGTGATTGATTGGCAAGCTAAAGCTGAATTAGCTTTATCGAAAGATAGAGAAGACTTAGCAAAAGCTGCGCTAATTGAAAAACAAAAAACGGTTTCATTATTAGAAACCCTTGAGATGGAACTTCAAGTAGTAGAAGAGCACATTGCTCGTCTTAAACACGAAGTTGAACAGTTACAAGAAAAACTGAATGATGCCAGAGCACGCCAAAAAACCATTATTATGCGCAAGCAAACTGCCACTTCACGTTTAGAAGTTAAAAAGCAGCTTGATTCAAGTAAAATTGATGATGCGATGGTGAAGTTTGAGCAATATGAGCGTCGCGTTGAAGGTTTAGAGTCACAAGTTGAAGCTTATGATATTGGTAAAAAGGGTAGCCTTGCTGATGAGTTTGCGGCACTTGAAGCTGAAGATTCAGTCAATGACGAACTTGAAGCATTAAAAGCGAAAGTGAAAGCTAAATCGCAACCTAAATCAAAAACTAAATCAGACAAGTAAACTTTTTCAGAGGTGAGTTATGGATATGGATCTTCTTATTGCCCCAATCATTATATTTTTAGTTATTGTGGCACCTATTTGGTTGATTCTTCATTATCGCAGTAAGCGACAAGTGAGTCAGGGGCTCACTGAAGAAGAGTTTACACAATTGAATGAATTAATTGCCCAAGCTGAAAAAATGGGCCGACGTATTGAAACATTGGAAGCTATTTTAGATACGGAAGCGCCAGAGTGGAGGGGGAAAGATGAGCACAGCTAACGGTCGCACATTATACCGCATCCCATCATCAGGCAAAATTTCTGGGGTATGTGCAGGGATTGCAGACTTTTTTAATCTTGAAACCTGGTTAGTCAGAGTGGTCGTAGTCTCAATATTTTTATTGGGTGGTTCTGGGCCTGTGTTTATTATCTATGTCGCCTTATGGATGATATTAGATATTAAGCCTGAAGATACAACACATGCCAAAGGCCACAAAGATATTGAAGTGAAGAAAAAGGTTTGGCAGGCAGGAGAGCCGGCAAAACGTGCCTTACATGATGTAAATAGTCAGTTTTATGCACTTGAAATTAGACTGCAACGACTTGAGCGCCATGTCACTTCCGATAATTTTGATTTGAAAAGAGAAATTAATAATCTTTAACTCGATTCAGACGACTATCTTTATATAATTCCAATGGGCGGTTTACCGCCCTTGTGTTTTTTTAGCAAAGACTTGATTATCAGTACTTGAAAATATTTTTCATCCCTATTTTGCTTATTCCTTAATTTGAGATTAACTATGAGCTTTATTGATCGTTCAATTAATAAAATTTCCCAAAAAACTCATCAATTAGTTCATCGCTCAACCGATCGGCATGTTCGTTTAGCCGTGACCGGTTTATCAGGGGCGGGTAAAACCGCCTTTATAACAGGGCTGGTTAATCAAATGCTCCATGCGGGGCTGCAATCAGAAAAAAGCCAAACTCAAAACCCATTGCCTTTGTGGCAAGTGTGCCGTGAAAATCGTTTGATAGGCATTAAACGCGCCATGCAACCTGATTTAGCCATTGCCAGTTTTGACTATAAAGGAGCGATGACATCATTAACCCAGTCGCCTGCAACTTGGCCTGCATCAACCCGTAATATCTCTGAGTTAAGGCTAGCGATTAAATATCGTCCTCAAAAGGGCATATTGGCAAAACTTGCTGATACTGCCACCTTGTATGTGGATATTGTTGATTACCCAGGTGAGTGGTTATTGGATTTACCAATGATGAAGCAAAACTTCATCCAGTGGTGTGAGTCACAAATTGACGTTAAGCACCGATTAGCTGCCTCAAGCTATTATCCGCAGTTTGTTAGTGTATTAGCTAACATCAATTTATCAGAAACTGCTGATGAGCATAAGTTAAAGCAGATTGCAGACTTGTACCAAACATTACTGGTCGACTTGGTTAACAACCAAGGCTTTTATCTTGCACAGCCTGGTCGAATGCTATTACCTGGAGAGTTTGCCGATACCCCTTTATTGGCCTTTTTCCCACTCATAAATCTCAGTAATGATGAATTAGCCAATTTAGAAAACGCTGCTGACTCTAGCTATTACCAAGTGCTAAAGCGTCGCTATGAAGAGTATGTTTCAGTGGTGGTTAAGCCGTTTTATCGGGATTATTTTGCTAGTTTTGATCGTCAATTGGTGCTGGTGGATTGCTTTAATGGCCTAAACAGCGGTAAAGCACAATTTGAGGATATGGGTAATGCACTCAATAGTATTGTCGAAAGCTTTCATTTTGGACAATCGAGTTTATTAAGGCGTTTGTTCTCACCTAAAATTGATAAGTTACTGTTTGCCGCCAGTAAGGTTGACAGGGTTACTCGTGATCAACAGAGCCATGTATTAAGTTTATTGACCGATATGCTAAAACACAGTCAGCACTTTGCTAACTATGAAGGCTGCGAAGTCGAAACGATGGCCATTAGCGCCATCAAAGCCACACAGCATGGCATGGTATCAACAACCAGTGGCGAGCAAGAAGTGGTCAGAGGCATAGATAAAAATCAGCAAATGCTCACCATATTTCCAGGCGAAGTGCCTCAGCGGTTACCCCAAGATAGCTTTTGGGACAAGCAAGGCTTTAATTTCGTGTCTTTTAACCCGCCTCGATTACCACAATCATCGATGTCCGACCCTCGTTTTGAGCATATTCGCTTAGATCATCTTTTACAGTTTTTGCTGGGGGATAAGTTGCAATAATATGAGTAACAATAATAGCAAGAGAACAGAGTTTGAAGACGCTCAACTTAAGCAGCAGCAAGTGTTTGATACTGAAACGCTTGATTCGGGTAAGGATCAAGACGTTAAAGGGTCACAATCATTTACCGATGTCGAGTTTATTTGTGAAACTAATTTAGCAAAACTCCCTGAAACCATCGATGAACTCGAGTCCATCGATAAGCTCGGCGCTAAGCCTAAAAAAATCTCAATGCTTGCCAAGTTATCATTGTTAGCTTTGATACTGGTGGTTATCGTTCAAACCATACAAGGGCTGCAAACTGCCTACCTGCAAAGCCCGTGGCTATTTGGTTTTTACGTGACAGTGGCGGGGATCATCATGGCGTGGGCTGGGGCAATAACCCTGTCAGAGTGGAAAAAACTGATAAAGCTTAAACATGTGGCCGATACCCAAGCCACAGGCGAGCGTTTAGCGTTAAGTATGCAGCGCGGTGAAGCCAGTAAGTTCATCAGCCCCTTATTGCAAAAATACCCAGATACCGAAGGTAAAAAGCAATACTTAGCCATTAATAGCGTTGAACATAATGACGCTGAAATGGTGATGCTATTTGATGAATTAGTTTTGTCTGAACGCGATGAAAAAGCCAAAAAAATTGTAAGTCGCTTTGCGGCGGAGTCGGCACTACTGTTAGCGGCGAGTCCTTTAGCAGTATTAGATATGGCGATTATTTTATGGCGTAATCAGCGCATGGTTAATGTTATTGCAGATGTATATGGCATTGAATTAGGCTATTGGAGCCGGATTAAACTGATAAAAAGTATCGTACTAAATATTGTTTATGCTGGCACCACTGAAGTGGTAACAGATTTAGGCACCCAGTTATTATCGGTTGAAATGACCGGAAAGTTATCAGCACGTTTAGCCCAAGGTTTAGGCGGAGGTTTATTAACTGCGCGACTTGGTTATCAAGCCATGAGCTTATGTCGGCCGCTAAGTTTTAAAGCGCAAAATCGCCCTAAATTGAGCCAAGTGCATCAGCAGTTGTTAGGCGAACTAAAAAGCTTTTCTGCGAGTGTAATGAAAATAAATAAAAATAAGCAAAAACAAACAGTAGAAAAATAATCTTACTTATTTTTTGCAAAAAATAAATTGTTTACTACAGTTTTATGTTAGCGATAAATGCCCTGTTTTTAATAGATCATTTTCTTGTTGAATAGGGTGTAACGCTGACAAATACCGACCATGGATAGGGAAGTTGGTCGGGTTATTAAATAGGACTTTAAGGAGTTAACAATGAAACATCCATTACTCATGGGCGTCATGCTCACCTGCGCGTTATCAGCAGCAAGTATCAGTTTGGCTGTCGCCAAAGACACCACTAAACCAGCAGCACTCACTTCAGCTGAAATGTCTAAAACCACAGCCGTGAAAAGTAGCAATACAAAGATGGCTAAGGTGAATATTAATAAAGCGACAGCAGAGCAGTTACAAGCCCTCAATGGTGTTGGTGAAGCCAAGGCAAAAGCCATTGTGGAATATCGAAATAAATATGGTAAGTTCAAAAATGTCCAGCAATTAACCCAAGTTGCCGGTATAGGTGAAAAGCTGGTTGAGAAAAATGCTAAAGCGATAAGTTTGTAATTTATCAATTGACGACTTGGTATTAAAAAAGGGAGCTTTCGCTCCCTTTTTCAGTTTACAGATTCAATGGATGGTTACTGAGCGGTAAGTTGCTGACCGTTGACTTCAAAAGAATCTTCACCCATTAAATATAAGTAGGTTGGCATGATATCTTGTGCGGTTTTTAATGTTTGTGGATCTTCACCTGGGTAAGCTTTTGCGCGCATTTCAGTGCGGGTTGCACCAGGGTTAATACTATTTACACGCAGGCTAGTGCCTTCACATTCATGGGCAAGTACTTGCATCATGCCCTCAGTCGCAAATTTAGAGAACGCATAAGGTCCCCAATAAGCTCGTCCTTGACGACCAACACCGCTAGAAGTGAAGATAATAGATGCTGATGGTGCGCTGCGCATTATCGGTAATAAGGCTTTAGTTAAGATTACTTGGGCGGTGACGTTCACTTTCATTACATCTTCAAGTGATTCAAGGTCGATATGTTCAAACGGCCCTAATGCGCCA
Organism: Shewanella sp. 6_MG-2023; assembly: GCF_030547195.1. Lineage (NCBI taxonomy): Bacteria > Pseudomonadati > Pseudomonadota > Gammaproteobacteria > Alteromonadales > Shewanellaceae > Shewanella > Shewanella sp. 6_MG-2023. Next base: position 236,014 of record NZ_JAUOQU010000002.1, read on the forward strand.
AGTAAACTGGCATTATGCAGTAATCCATCTAAATGACCGAATTGCTCAGCGATAGTTTCGGCCATATCTTGATAGTTTTGCTCTGTGGCACCTTTTAAATCTAATGGCACAATAGCAGGTTTGGGATAACCAGCTTGTACTATTTCATCATAAACCGTTTCAAGTTTTTTAACTGTTTTACCTAGCAAAATAACGGTCGCGCCGTGTTTTGCGTAGTTTATCGCCGCAGTGCGACCAATACCTGCGCCAGCGCCGGTAACCAGGATTGTTTTATTTTTTAGTAAATCTTTTTTAGCTTGGTATTCCAACATGATTCAATTTTTCCTTGGACTGTAAAAGCATGTCAAATCTCGTTTCGAACAAAAGGTAAACGAACGTTTTAAACAATTGACTTATATTTGTTAGTGAATAGTATGTTTCTTTGTAACAAATTTGTGGCTAACTCTATAATTTTACGTTAACTTGAGATGAGTTAAGGGCAAAAATATGTCCTTATGGTCATGCGTTTACGCTATTGTGACCAATTTTTGGGGAAATTAAAATTATTACAACAAGATTTGGGGAAAAAAGATGAAAAGACTCATATTGGGTGTTGCTATTGCATCTGCTCTTGGGCTTAGCGGCTGTAGTGAAGATAGTTCTAACGAAGCAAAAGATAATGTAGAAACGCTAATTCCATTCTCTCAAGTGGTATTTGACCCTGCTGCAGGTGATGTGCCATTACCAAATGACCTTTTATTTAACGGAACACTTGATGGAACGCTAGCTATACCAGGTGAAGACGGTATTGATTATGTTGATCCATCGCTTGCTTTGGGGGCATTAGATGGCTGGTCAACTTCATCACCAATTTCGCTTAGTGTTGATTTAGCAACAGACTCTGATGGTGCAATGCTCACCCTTGATGAAGCCTCTGTTTCTCAACCTGGTGCAGTAAGATTATTTGAAGCCACTGTTGGCGGCGCTTTATCATCTGATCCTGAATGTAGCGATGCGCCCTCTGTATCAGCATGTAAAGTGGGTGATGAACTGCAATTTGGTGTTGATTTTGTGGCATTAGCTTCAGGTAATAAAATTGCAATCGTGCCTTTAAAACCGCTTAAAGCTAATCAATCTTATATTTACGCTACCACCACATTAGTTCAAGACTCTGCAGGCCGCGCCGTTGAACCATCGAGCACATATAATTTATTAAAACTAGATATCGACACTAAGCCTCTTGAAACACCTGACCAATTATTCCTTCAAGGTTTAGTTAATAGTTATGAAAAGGGCTTAGCAGCAGAGCATGGTGTTGATGCTGAAACTATTTCATATTCTGGTTTGTTTACCACCCAATCGGTTGCAGATGTATATGAAACCAGCAAATTATTGATGGCTGGTGACCCTAGATATACGCCATCATTTGTAGATCCTGCTAATCCAATAGTACCAACTGGTATGACTGCTGCAGATTTGTTAAGACTTACACCTGATGATGGTATTGCATATACTTTATCTAGTATGGCTGACGTATTTACGTCAACTGTCAAATTACCATTTTATGGTGATTGTTCATCTGCAAGTTGTGTTATTCCAATTGTAGATGGTGCGCCTACGGCGCCAAATGGACGCTGGTTTGCTCGAGGTGATAGCCCTGTTTCAGTATTATTAGCGCTTCAGGCTGGAACCATGAGCCAAGCTAACTTTGGCCAACAAGCTGTTGCACAAGGTGTTGACCCAGCGGCTGCATTGCAAAATCCAGCATTAATGGCTGGTAAAACGTGGCTGTTAGATGCTGATGCAGACGGTAATAGGGCAGCTGCTGATCCTTCAAAGCATTTAACCAAGTTTAATCCAATTCCAAAAATCATGGGTTATGAAGATGTCACGGTTCAAATTACTCTGCCAAATGCCGCTAAACTTGCCGCATTTAGTGCCTCTCAACAATTGCCTTTTGTAGCGCCAACTAACGGTTGGCCAACCACAATGGCATTGCATGGTTTAGGTGGCACCAAGCAAATGGCATTGGCTTATGCCGGTACATACGCAGCAGCTGGTATAGCAACGATTGCTATTGATATGCCACTGCATGGCGATCGCTCGTATGATGCTGATGGCGATGGCATCTACGATATTTCAGCCACTAGTGATTTATTTGGCCCACAATATGCTAATGGTAATCCGCTCGTGTTTGTTAACGTAGCCAGTACTTTGACTGTGCGTGATAATTTCCGCCAAGCAACCATGGATCATCTAGGTCTACGTTTGTTGCTAACGGGTATGTATAGCCAAATCGCGCAAGCGGGTGAGCAACAAGTATTTGATATCAGCAAAATCAGTGCTCAAGGCTTAAGCCTAGGTGGCATTGTTGGTACTACTGTTTCAACTTACGCATCAACAGGTTTAGTCAACCCTACTGACGGCAGTGCATTGCCAAATGCTTATGCTATTAATGCCGCATCTTTGGTTGCTCCTTCTGGTGGCTTAGCCGGTTCATTTGCCGGTTCTGCGACTTTTGGTCCTGTATTATTTGATACTGTTACAGCAACTGATGATTTTATGGATTTGGTTGATGAAGCTAATGTGGGTGATTTTGAACCTGGTACACCTGAGTACGCTGCGTTAGTGCAAGCTGTATATGCTGAGTTTATTCCAACATTTGCCTTTGCTGTGCAAACGGCGGTTGATTCAGCTGACCCAATTAACCATGCGTCAATGTTAGCTGATACACAACTACCGGTTCATTTAATTGAAGTTGTAGGTGATGGTGCGGGTAACTTATCTGACCGAGTATTACCTAATCAGGTTGAAGGCTTCCCATTATCAGGAACAGAGCCGTTAATTGCAGCGATGGGCTTAGATTGTGTAAGTTCAAATAATGCAGGTTCTGGTGCCGTTCGCTTTAGTAAAGGTCATCACAGTTCAATAGTAAGCCCAGCTGAAATTGATGGTGTGACTGACGGTATGGCTGGCGCAGCAACAGTAGAAATGCAGACACAAGTTGCTGGTTTTGCTAAGTCAGCAGGTCAAGGTGAGGCTTATATTTTGGTTAATAACGACGAAGTGCTTCAAGAATGTAACTAAGCTGAATTAATTTATTCTTTCGGTTAAAAACCCAGCAACTGCTGGGTTTTTTATTGTCTACAGTGCTTAACTTCCTGCTAAGATAACCCTAATTATCTTTTTCCATCTGGAGTGAATTTTGGAGTTTTTATCAGAGTACGGCATGTTTCTAGCGAAAGCCGTCACGATTGTTGTAGCAATTCTTGCCGTTGTTATTGTTGTTCTAGCAAGCAGTATTAAACATAAAACTGAAAAGGGTGAGTTAAAGCTTACAGATGTTACTGATGAGCTTAAGGAACTTGAGAAAGAATTAAAGCAAGAGCTGCTGTCTAAAAAGCAATTTAAAGCTTATGAGAAAAAACTAAAAGCTGATGAAAAAGCAGCTGAAAAAGAAGACACGCCAAAATCAAAAGTGTTTGTTATCGATTTTAAAGGCAGTATTGATGCCGGTGAAGTGGCATCGTTAAGAGAAGAAATTACTGCTGTATTAACCGTTGCTGATGAAAACGATCAAGTGTTAGTGAATGTCGAAAGTGGCGGCGGCATGGTTCATGGTTATGGTTTGGCTTCAAGTCAGCTTGACCGATTGAAGCAAGCCAATATCCCATTGACTATTTGTATTGATAAAGTGGCTGCCAGTGGCGGTTACATGATGGCCTGTGTCGCGAATAAAATTGTTGCCGCGCCATTTGCGATTGTGGGTTCAATTGGTGTCGTCGCTCAGTTACCTAACTTCAGTCGTTTACTGAAAAAACACGACATTGATTATGAGCAACATACTGCGGGTAACTTCAAACGCACATTAACAGTATTTGGAGAAAATACCGATGAAGGGCGTGAAAAGTTCCAAGAAGAACTTGAAGAAACCCATGTGTTATTTAAACAGTTTGTCAGTAAGTACCGTCCTGAAATGGATATAGAAAAAGTTGCTACCGGTGAGCATTGGTATGGTCAACAAGCCATCGAATTAGGCTTAGTTGATGCCATTTCTACCAGTGATGATGTGGTGCTTGAATTGGCCAAAAAACATCAAGTCATTAAAATTAAATATCAAATGAAGAAGAAACTGGCTGATAAAATTGCCCATGGCGCTTCTTTATCGGTTGATAGTGTATTAAACCGTTTGATGGAGCGTGATAACGCTGTTAAATAAGCCATTTAGAATAGGGTATCGATGCAAAGAGAATTAGGCTACAAGGCAAATATGATGGTAGGGGATCAATGTTACCCTGCCTTTGAACTACGGAATTTGCTTAACTTTATTGAACTGCATCTTGGCGACGTTGTCGCTACTGATATCTATTTAAAAATTGGCTTAGGGCCGCAAGAACTCAACGCCATGCAGTTTGTTTATGTATGGCAGGTTGAGTATGCCATGGAAGTGTTAAGAACGACCTCGCCAGATCCTGAAATTGGCACTCGATTGGGCGCCAGTTATCAAATTGCCAGTCTTGATGTGTTACTGCCTTTCTTTGATAAATTTACCACCTTAAATCAATGCCTACTGTTTGTGATCAAAAACCCTGATTTAGCGGGTAGCTTTGCTGATACTGTTATTCGTTTTGATGAGACTAGATTATGGGTAAGGTGGCTCAATACCGGAAAAGCTAACGCCCAAAAGTTTGCTTTTCAATTTCAGCACAGTGTTTGTGCGTTATTAGGCGCAGCAAGGCAGTTAGTGGCTTCAACTGTGGTTATTGATGAAATTCATCTGGCAGAGCCTCAATGTAACACTGAGTTTTTAAGTGCAGAAACCGGCGCTAAAATTGTGTTTGATTGTGATTTCTATGAGTGGGGTATTGATATTGCTATACTCAATACACCGCTAAGTTATCAATTTGACCACCTTGCCTTAGCCGCTTCGGTGCCAGATGGCGTGTCATTTATTGAGCCGCTGCTGACAGATATTCGCCTATGCATGCCTAAGCCACCCAAGCTTGAACAATTGGCAGAAAAACACCATATGAGCGCCCGAAGTTTACGCCGAAAACTATCGGCTGCGGGAACCAGTTATCAAAAGCTGGTGGATCAAGTGCGCTGCCAAGCAGCGATAAATTTAATTTTAGCAAATGAGTTGAGTGCAGAAGACATATCTGAAGTGCTCGGTTATGGCGATGTTAGCCATTTCAGACAAAGTTTTAAGCATTGGCTTGGCTATCCACCCGGTCACTTCTTAAAGCTTAATCTTGTCAGTTAACAGTCTTTAGTTTTCCTATTTCATTGCTTAATCATTCATTATTTAACGGTGCACTCTGCTACAGCTAATTTAACTGCACGTTGCAATGGTGATAGCCATGTCATCAATCCAGCGTTTAATTAAATCAGCGCCTTCAATGTGGGTCATTTCTCGGCCAATGGGCGGCATTCTATCTTTAGGGCTTAACAGTGTTTGTCGATAATGCACAATAGAGCGCTCGCCATTGCCAGGAACAATGTCATAAGCAAGCCCATTAGGGCCGCCATCCCAACCTGGTGGCTGCTTACAAACGCCATACTCAAATGAAGTATGATCAATATGATACTCAAGTCTGAGGCCTGAAATGCTGGCAAAGCCCTCTGCGCTATGACAATGGGCGCAATTCACATCGAGGTAGCCTTTAGCGCGGCTGGTTAATTCTGCTGTTTCATCATTAATGGCAAAAGATTGTGCAAAACTGTTAAGCGCGGGTAAGTTTATTAACAGGCCTTGCTGTGCCCACTGAGTCAGTTGATTAATGGGGGTGTTGTTACTGTCTGTTATTTGGCGGTTTAATAAATGGGCTTTAAGTCCAATAGGCTTTATGTTGCTGCTTCCTTGCTCATTAACTTGATGGCAAATTTTACATTCAGCTTTGCTGGGAATGTGATAATCAAAACTAATCGATTCGCCCTGATTATTCATGGTGTGGGCCACATTCGCGCCAGCGATAACAAGTTTAGCTTGGCCTTGAAGCCATTGGTAGGCTAATGCTGTCCAGCCCGTTTCTCGATGGATTAATAGCCGTGTTTCGATTAATTTCTCATTATCTGCGCCACTATTTTGGGTATCAAAAGGTAACGCAAAGCTTTTAACTAATACACTACCAACGGGTAATTCGAATTGGCTTTGGGCTTGAAAGCTGATTGCTTGATCATCAGGTAAAAAAATGAACCGATATTTACTGGCGTAATTGGAAAATAACTCAGTAGATAGTTGGTAAAGCATACCAGGACTTCGTGGTGATTCAGTTGGTTTGCTTGGGTCGATAAACAAGCTGTAATCCGCTAGATTGTCACAATCTGCGCTCATTAATGCGGGCCAATTCACTTCGCTATTGTTTTGTAAACATAGCTCATCTGGCGCTGTCTCGGGATCCTCTGGCACTGATACAGGTGGCGTTGGCGTATCAAGGATATTGTTATCGTTATTATTCTCTTTTGAGTCAGAGCCGCCGCAGGCTATTAGCGACAAACATAAACTAATAACAAGTATTTGATGGGCTTTAAAAACAAACATTGATGACATCCTTGTATGAATAGAATGTACGATGAAAAAGCCGAGTTTCCCCGGCTTATTTGGTTTGATATAACCCGTGTTTACATTACATGGGTTAAAGCTTACTTAGGAGCATGATGCTGCAGGTAATCGCTTAATCCACTCGTTGATGAGTGCAACACCTTCATCATGGGACAAGCTACGGCCAATTTCAGGCATACGATCGCCAGGTTCATTGGTTTCCATACGGAAATGTAAGATTGACTCTTCAGGATTACCCGGAACCACATCAAAACCTAAGCTGCCGCCGCCATAAGCAACAGGTGACTTACAAGTACCATGAGAAAATCCTGCATCTTCATCATAACTGCGCCAGTACTCAAGCTTTAAGCCTGTGTTAGAGGCATTACCTTCAGGTCGATGACAATGGGCACAGTTAATATCTAAGTAGCCTTTAGCAACGGCCATAAGCTCAGTATCCGACATAGAATCAATATTTGCTTCATCGCCATCTTGGAATTTTGGCACCATAGGGACAGTGTCTAATTCTGGCACGCCTTGTAAAATACCTGCCGCTTGCCATTTCGCGAGTTGATTCATTGCTCCATCAGCATATGGGTAAGTTTTATTAAGGTGACGAGCTTTAGGTCCAATGGGCATAAATACCGCATTACTGTCTTCATCGGCTTTAAATTGATGACATTGCTTACATTGATTCATGCTGGGTACGACGTAATCAAATGCCAATTCAGCGCCTTTGTGAGTAATGGTTTTTCCTTGAATCGCGCCCGCTTTAGCAATAACAGCATCGGATTTATCGGCTTTCCAAACATAAGGCAGCGCTGTCCAGCCAGTGTCACGATGGATCAGTAATCGTGTTTCAATTAAATCCTCGTTTGCAAATCCACGATTATTAGTGTTTGTTGGTAAAGAGAAGGTTTTACTGATCACTGTGCCTACAGGGAAGTCGAATGATTCATTTTCGCTGTAGTCGGCGATAGTGCCATCAGGTAAATACACAAAGCGATATTTACTGGCATGATCGGTAAATAATGGCGTATTAAGATCATAAGGTAAGCCACCCGAGTTTGGCCCATCGGTTGGATTAGCCATATCTGCAAATAGATTATAATCAGACAGGTTAGGGCAGTTAGCTTTTAGTAGTGCATCCCAGCTGACATTATCACCACTGGCTTCACATAAGGCTAAATCACCATCGCCTTCAAGGCCGCCTTCACCTTCACCAATAGAGCCACCGCCACCGATTAAAGTGCCGCCATCACAACCTGCGGTATCATCATCAACACCACAGCCAAATATCTCATCATCAAAGGTAACGGTATGAACAGGTAGGCTCACTTGGGCGCAGTTCATTAAGTCCATTTGCGTTTTTTCATAAAGCACATCGGCAATACTGGCATCGGTATTATTATTGGCATATAAACGGCCAATACTTACCTCACCATTATTTTGCGCACACACGTTATCACTGCCATCGGCTGCAAAAGGTAACTCCTGTAAACCTAAATAGGCCGCGGTGCCGTTGTTAGAGAACATCTCACCTAAACCATCATATAAAATCCCCGGTAATGCGCCGTGGGTTAATACATAAGCGGTGATGATATCTTTAATTAAATAGCCTTTTGGCTTAGTGCCATAATCGCTGATCACGTTGTCATGAATGGAGATATTACGCGGTGTTGGACGCCAGCCATCATCAATAGCTTGGCCTGGTTGACCATAATTACCCACAAAAGTACTGATATCGGGCTCAGCAATAAAGAAGCTCGAAATAGTTAAGCCAACCGTGTCGTGGTTTGTAATTTCATTATTAAAAATTTCTACATCGTCAGTGGATAACACAATCACCCCAGTTCCGGGTGGCACAATATGTACCCCTGCTGGGTTTGATGATGCGTTAGCAAAATTCAAGGTATTATTATCGTAAACCTTGTTATTAAAAATACGTACGCTTGAACCATATCTATGGTTATTAATCGGTAAATCGAAGACTAAAATACCGCCGGTATTACCCATGGCCTCGTTATCGTAAACGTCGGCATATTTAGAGTTTTCAATTTCAATGCCGGCGACGTTTTCTTTAGCGATATTGCGGCGCACTACAATATATTGGGATTGGCCAACGTAAATACCGGCATCAGCACTACCGCGAACATAGGTATCTTCAATAAGAATGTTTTCACACTCTACAGGATACAAACCATAAGCACCGTTGCCTTCATCAAGTTCGCCTTCCCAAATGGTTGCCAACCTTCTTAAAATAATGCCATTGGTATTTTTGAGTTTAATACCGTTATTTTTGGCTTCGTTAACGGATAAGTCTTGAATAATAATGTTCATGGCATTTTGAACAAAAATACCATCACCCGAATTGGCCTCAGAAAAATCCAACACGGTTTCATCTTGGCCGTAACCCATAATGGTAATATTTTTGGCAAAACTGCCGTCGCCGTCTACATCACCATCAAACAGTAAGGTTGATTCTATTTTGAAGTTACCTTTGGGTAATACGATAACGTCATTACTTTGGGCGTTGATTAATGCTTCTTGAATACTGATAGTGAGGTTATCACCCGCTTCGACCATGATGGCACCTTCAGGGAAGGTGGGACCGGTTTCTGCTGGTGGTTGAACAACGGGTGGGGTTTCGGTGATCTGTGAATCGTTATCATCTGAGCCGCAGCCCGCTAAACTGATTGTGACAGCTGTTGCTACAAGTGTAGGTACCAGCCAAGGCTTTGTCTTGTTGAACATAGCATCTCCTGCTTTTTATTATTTATGTCCTACTCCAGCGTTATACGCCCCAAAGGAGTGGATACGATTTATTCGTATGTTGTTCAACATGCCTTGGAGGACACTTGTTAATCAATGTGAAATCTGGCCACATTTATTTAACAAGTTTTTTTGATGTATCTTGCACAAGGAAGGATGATAAAAAAGGAGCAATAAAAAACGGCAGCTAGGCTGCCGTTTATGGGGAGAATAGAGTTAATTATGCTTTATAGCTAAGGTGTTGATGGAAGCCTACAGTTAAATCGATGTGCTCTTTATCAAAGTCGATGTCACTGATAAATTTACGCATCGCATCTTCAACTTGGTTCATAAAGCGGCCATAACCACCATCAGCAATATCACTATCACCCGCAACAATGACAAAGCGTATTGCTTCAGTAATGACATTTCCATCCCAATGACAGATAGGCTCAGCATCTGTGGCACTAGGGTCAAAACCGATCATTTGAAATTCAGCGGTACTTTGTAAATCTTCAAATTTACTATTACGTACTAAAGGTACTTTACCATTAGCAACCACGGCTAATTTATTCAGTTGTTTTGAGCGAGCAGCGTCAATAAATTTTTGGCAAACCTTTTGGTAACTATCGCTAAAATCATTGCGGTTTTCTGCAAGTAGCTGATTTTTAATTCGGCGACCAACAGGCATAGTGATCTGAACGTAAGAAAGTGCACTGACATCTTCTGGTAATGGGCAGTCACGATGCTGGTAGCGGCTATTAAGCGCTCTTAGCTTATAACCGTAGGTTTCTTTATGACCTTTATTTTTGGCAAATAGATCATAAGAAATATGCTGGTGATCGCGTATTTTGGTTGCCAGCTTCTGAGTGGGTAACTGTGGCATTAATGCCTCAGTAAACTCACGAATACGAGCATGAAAGTTTGCTGCTTTGCTGCGAATTTCATCACCCGTTGCTAAAAAGACCACTTTAAGTTTTTTAGCGCGATAATCAGGAATCATGTGTAAACGGTTTGCTTCATGATGCACCGGGTTATAGAAAAATCGTAACTGCTCTTGGGTTGAAAAACAGTAAACCTCATTATGAAAACGCACAACAGGGAGTTTATCTGTCGCAACAACATGGACATTATAAAGTTCAAATTTATCCGCGGTTTGAAAAACCAGCTTAGAAAACTCTTGGTAGCAGTTTTCTAACGTTTCATAATGAGCGATAAACTCATCGGTAAGTGGGAAACCAACGGTAATATATTGATTTTTTCTGGTCGTAGTAGGTAGGTAAACTTTCTTTTGCCGACTGATAGCCATGAGATTTCCTTGTAGTCATAAACAAAATACCAAACCTTATTGCTCAAAAACTGTCATTAAGGATTAGTATTTTAGAACGTTTGAACAAAGTTATTTGTGTATCATTCTAAATCCTAAACCTTAAAATAAAATTACTATTTTAGGCTTTTGTTCTCATTTTTGACTAAATGTTTTAACCTCTGTTACTTTTTTACTGCATCGATGATCCATGGACTCATCCATTGCGTAATTTTAGGCTGGGCATCCTCATTAGGGTGAATGCCATCTCGTTGCATTAAGTCAGGGTTAGGAGCGATTTCCAGCATAAAAAATGGGATCAGTTCAATATCATAATCACTGGCCAATTGATGATAAACATCATTAAACATTTTAGTATATCGAGGACCATAATTTGGCGGCACCATGATTTCAGTAAGTAACACATCGGCGCCACTTTGTTGAGATAACTCAATCATTTTTGTAAGATTTGATTTCAGCTGTTTTGGGGGGAACCCACGTAGACCATCATTACCACCAAGCTCAATAACAACAAGGTCAACAGGGCTCGAAGCCAGTAGATCTGGTAGTCTACGTAATCCGCCAGCTGTGGTTTCACCGCTGACAGAGCCATTAATAATTTGGTATTCGGGCAGGTCATTACGTAACAATTGTACCCAACCTTGCTCTTCCGACATGCCATAACCTGCACTTAGACTATCGCCAAGGATTAAAACCGTGGCAGCATAGCTAGGTGTCGATGTTAACAACGCGGATGTGACCAGTGTTGAAAACGACACTGCAGATACCACAACTAAGATGAAAGCCGCATTAAGCAGGCGTTTCGCCGGTAATAATAAGAAGGATCGTATGTCTACTAATTTTGCAAATAATTCCAGTGCCATTAATGTAACTAACCTCAATAAAACAGTGGTGACCCAAGAGGGGGAGCTCACTATCCTCAACGGCATTAATATGGATGTCAAGCAGGGAGACAGTATTGCTATTCTTGGGCCTTCTGGATCTGGCAAGTCAACCTTACTGGGTTTACTGGCTGCGCTTGATACGCCAACATCGGGTGAGATCTATCTTGATGGCCAAGCATTATCGGGCCTGAATGAAGAGCAAAAAGCCGCCTTGAGAAAACAAAAGGTCAGTTTTATTTTCCAATCTTTTATGTTGGTCGATACCCTTACCGCACTTGAAAATGTCATGCTGCCAGCGGAGCTTGCTGGTGTCAGCAATGCTAAAGAAAAGGCCCAAAGCATGCTGGGCAGAGTGGGGCTTTCCCATCGTTTGACCCATCTTCCTAAGCAATTATCGGGCGGCGAACAACAACGTGTGGCTATTGCTAGAGCCTTCATTTGCGAGCCTAAAGTGTTATTTGCTGATGAACCTACCGGAAATTTAGACAGTGTAAATGGCGATAAAATTGCTGATATGTTGTTTGCCTTAAACCAAGAAAGTGATACCACGCTGGTGTTAGTGACCCATGATCTTGAATTGGCTAAACGCTGCAAACGTCAACTGGTGATGGAAAATGGTCATTTGTCTGAACCTGCGATAACGGCTGCAAACACTAACTCGACGCTTGAAAACGTCACCGAGGAGGCCAGCTAATGGAGTTACAATTAGCGTGGCGTCTGTTTAAAAGAGAATTAATGCAAGGCCAGCTAGTACTAATTGTATTGGCGATAACCTTGGCAGTGTTATCGGTCAGTGGTCTTGCTCGAGTGAGTGAGCGATTACAAGTTGCCATTAATGGTGAGGCGGCTAATTTTATCGCCGCTGATCGCATTATTGATTCACCTGTTAAAATTGATGACAAGGTATTGGCGATAGCAGAGTCATTATCGGTTAACTATGTCACCAATATGAAGTTTAACTCCATGGTTTACTCGGGTGACAAATTTCAACTGGTTACCATAAAAGCAGTTGCTGATGGTTATCCACTGCGGGGCGAAATAGAGCTATCATCAGGCGCGACTCAAGCACTGCCCGCTAAAGGTGAGGCGTGGTATGAAAATCGCTTAGGGGGGTTACTGAATTACCCCAAAACCCTTGAACTGGGTAATGTAGAGCTTAATTTAAGCGCTGAGATTAGTCGTTTACCCGATGCAGGCTTTAATCCTTTTGCATCATCACCAGTACTTTTAATGCGTCTTGATGATGTTGACTCAACTGGCATTATCCAACCAGGTAGTCGAGTCAGTTATATTTATCAATTTGCTGGCGATGCAGCGCAATTAACCAAGTTTGAAAACCAAGTTAAACCGCTATTAAATAATAGTCAGCGCTGGGTAGACGTTCAAAGTGGTGATTCACCGATTGCCTCTGCGGTAAAACGTGCCGAACGCTTTTTATTGCTGGCAAGCTTGTTAGGTATTGCCCTTGCGTGTGCAGCCATTGGTATTGCCGCTCAGCGCTATTGTCAGCGTCATTATGATGTGGTGGCGATGCTTAAAACCTTTGGCGCTTCAGCTAAGCAAATCCGCAGTTTGTTTGGGTTGCACCTCATGTTGGTAACGGCATTAGGTATTGTCTTAGGTTTAATCGGTGGTGTGCTACTGGATATTGGTATTACCCAGTTTTTACCTGCTGAAATAGCGGCTTATTCTCCGCCTTATAGCCGACCAATTCTTCTGGGTGTCAGTACCGGGCTCATCAGTGCATTTATGTTTTCTGCCTATCCATTGATGCGCTTGTTAGCTATTCCACCATTACGGGTATTACAGCGTCAATTAGAAGGCTTACAGCTAGGCATGTGGCTGCATTTGTTGCTGAGTTTAGGGGCGATGGCGCTACTGGGCTACTTATATTCACGCAGTATTGAACTGACCATGACTGTGGTGTTGGCTGTATTGTTATTGGGAGTGCTGCTTAGCGTGCTGGGCTTTGTGATGATCCGCCTTGGTCACAGCGTTGGCATGAAAACCACCAACCCATTTCAGTTAGCATTAGCGGGTCTGCGCCGCAGAGCTAGACAAAATGCAGTGCAGTTGGTTGGGTTTAGCAGCGCATTAGTGCTTTTACTGACCATTTTGGCGTTACGACAAGACTTACTCAATGAATGGCAAAAACAATTACCTGAAAATGCGCCTAACTATTTTCTGGTCAATATCGCCCCAGAAGATGCTAAGCCATTAGATGACTTCTTAGACACTAACAAAATTATCGCGACTGATATTTACCCTGTGATCCGTGGTCGCTTAACTCATATTAATGATGAAGAGTTGATCTCGCGAGATGAAGAAAAGTCTGGCATAGAAGGGCGAGTCGGTATTTCAAGAGAGTTAAATCTGACTTATCGTGACGCCTTGCCGCCTAACAACGACATCACTGAAGGCACATTTAATCAAGCAGATGATGAGGTGTCGGTCGAGTCAGGTGTAGCAGAGCGCTTAGGCTTAGCCCTTAACGATACCATGACCTTTACTATGGATAATCGGGCGGTTACCGTTAAAGTGACCAGCTTTAGACAAGTACAGTGGGAAACCTTGCAACCTAATTTCTTTATGATATTTAGGCCTAAAGCCTTAGAAGGTTTTTCGTATACTTCTATGGCGAGCTTTCATTTAAATGATGAAGACTTGAAACAAGCGGGCAGTTCGCTAACTGCAAATGCCGTGGTATTGCAGTTAATTCAGCAGTTTCCGACAATTTCGGTTATCGATGTTGGCGCTATGGTGCAACAACTTAGACAGATTATTGACCAAGTGTCATTGTCGCTTACCTTAGTGTTGGCACTGGTGTTACTGGCAAGTGCTTTAGTGCTGATAGCCCAAACGGAAGCAGGAATGGCGACTCGCCAGCGTGAGCTTGCAGTGCTGCGCACCTTTGGCGCTTCAGGCTGGTTACTTCGCTCAGCAACAGGGCTTGAATTTGCCATCTTGGGGGCTATAGCAGGCCTTTTAGCGGTGATTGTCGCTGAGTTTGCGCTGTACATGCTCAAAACCCAAGTGTTTGAACTTGTGGTGTACATGCACTGGCCGTGGTGGGCAATCGCCCCTATTGCGGGCGCCGCAGTGGTATCCTTCTTAGGGATGTGGCGCTGCAGGCAGTTACTTAATCGTTCTTGCAGTGAGTTGCTAAAAGCCGGTTAATAACGGGTTTTATTATTTAAAGGAGAAGGCTAGCCTTCTCCTTTTTTATTGGGTTAAATTTAGTAGGTTTTATATGGGTTTTGGTTTAAAAGCATTAAAAATGCTTTAGCACTTCTATTAATTGCAGCGAAGAGTGATTTATCATCTGTTGAGTTTGAAAGTTCCTAACTAAAAGTGTCCAATTGGAGTTGACCAGTACATTATACCTAGAACCAATAATTTATCGAAAAGGACTCGGATATATTCTTGCTTAAGCGCTTGGAAAAGATGTATTTTTTCGAAATGTTGACGCAATACTACTGTACGTTCAAAATAATAATCTAGCAGTAATTAAATTCTATCACTGACATTATTTTATCCAAACAGGTGTAGATGTTGATGAAGCGCACTGGCAGGTAAGCCGTTAATTTGCAGATAAAAAAGCATGTTGCGAACCTCGAAACTGTTCAGAGTATACACCGCATTCACATGGGATATAGTTTGATTTGTAATTGAAATTGGCTATATAATTAATTAGTTAAAATATTGTAACTTATCAATCTAAATTCAAGGAAGAAACATGATTATTAAGCATAAAAAAACCTCTCTTATATTTACAAGTTTATGGTTAGTAAGCTTTTTATTTATTATCTACTTTATATCACAGCCTTATAATCTTCTTCCTGCAGACAGTAATGAGGCTGTTTTTAAAATGGTAGTATTTGGAGCTAATTTTATCTCATTATTACTTGCTTTTTGCTTTTATTCCAAAGCCAAAGGATACCCCTCATTTTTAGGTTTTTTATTATGGGCATTACTTTTTATTGGGTTTATAATATTGCTTTATTTACCTGATAAAACTGTTGAAAACTCTTCACCTTAAAAACGATTAAACTAGCTAGCACTTTACTAATCTAAATTGCATGGCTTACCCCAATTAGTTAAATTCTTAATTTCCACTCGGCTTTAGTTATTGCTCATTACTTGGTGACTTAAGATGGCCAGACCTAGACAAACACTCGTTAGCTTAGAAGATACGCCTTACTACGACTGCTGTTCACTTGTGGTACGTAAGGCATTTTTTCGAGTTTGATAAGTCGACTGGTGAAAACTTTGAACGTTGACGAAAGTGGGTAGTTCAAGGATTTAATTAAATAAGTTTTGGCAGAAATAGGGAGTGTTACTCCCTATTTTTATGCCTTATTACTAATCAAAAGGAGTTTGAAGCATGTTTGCGGTGATATTTAAAGCAACGGTTGGACAACAAGATAAGCATTATTCAGATACTGTTGCCGTGATGAGGGACCTAGCGTTTAACCATTATAATTGCATCGATTTTATTGCAGTATCAGAAGGGGATAAGGAAATCGCGATTTCATATTGGCATTCAGAGGCAGATATTCAAGCTTGGCATCAAGATTCAAAACATGCCGTGGCGCAAAAGTTAGGTCAAGATAAGTGGTACCGCGCTTACAGCGTTGAAGTTGTCGAAATTAAAAGGCAATATTCCTTCGATAATCAATAGTTGTTAACTTACTTTCTCCAGCTTCTTACTGCGAATAGTTAAATCATTTAATTATCAAAGTGAGTAAGTTTTATAACCTGCTGTTATTTAAAATTTGCTATGCTATCAAAACTAAAGAGTAGCAGAGCGTGCCATCTGCACTTGCAGCTTGAATAACAAAGGTAACTTTGATGATTAATCAAAAATGGTTAACGACCTTCTTAAAATTGGCTGAAGTAGGGCACTTTACTCAAACTGCTGAGCAGTTGTTTATGACTCAACCGGGTGTGAGTCAGCATGTGCAGAAATTAGAAAAGCAGTTGAACGTAAAGTTAATCGAACGCTTTGGTAAGCGCTTTGAATTAACGTCGGCCGGTATGCAGTTACAGCAATATGGCCAATCTCTAGTTAAGGAACAGCAGCAATTATTAACCGATTTACAGCTTGATTCAGAACATGTGGGTGAGTGCCGCTTTGCTTGTTCAGGTTCATTAGCCTCATTGTTATATCCGCACTTTATTGATTATCAAATCAAACATCAGCAGCTGAATGTTTCAATCGAAGCTGGACCCAATAGAAGGATAATAGAGTTATTATCCAATAACGATATTGATATTGGCATTGTGACCCAGCTTGTTTCCGACCCTGAACTTGAAGTGTTAGCCATAGGCTATGAGCACCTTTGTCTTGTGGTGCCGAAAAGTGAATCAAAAACGGTAATAAATTATGATGAGTTAATGGCGTTGGGCATGGTTGCTCACCCAGATGCGATGCATAATTGGCAGCAAGTGGTGGCTAATAACTATAAAGATAAACAAGCAATAGAGGTTCGGGTTGTCAGTTATGTTAATCAACTTAACCAAATTTTGTTGCCAGTTTCAAAAGGCCTAGGTTTTACTGTGTTACCTGAGTTTGCAGTAAAAAGCTTTAGTGATGTAGCGGCAATATCGATTGCTAAACTTGAAAAGCAGGTAAAAGAGCCCTTGTACATGATTTATAAAAAACATCGACCTTTACCAAAACGTTACCAGTGGTTTATGGATAAAACCACTGAGCTGGTTAACAGTAAATAGTGTTCTTGAAGACCACAATAATCAGAACTGCACATATCCAAGTGATTAGGCATTAAAAATTGAATCTAACGCTGGGTCAATATGGGTATATTTAAAGTTAAAGCCTGACGCCAATGTACGTTTGGGCAATACAAATTGCCCTTCAACAATTAAGTCTGCCATTTCGCCCATGGCTAACCGTAATGCTAATACAGGTGTCGGGATTTTAGCTGGGCGCTTTAAGGTAAAGCCTAATGATTGAGCAAATTGCTTGTGATTAACAGGATTCGGTGCCGTAGCATTGAAAATACCCTTAGCATCGTTAGAGTTAATTAAGTGTTCAATCAAATGGGTTAGGTCATCAATGTGGATCCAGCTAACCCCATGGGTGCCTTTACCAATCGGGCCGCCCAAGCCTAATTTAAACGGTGGCAACATTTTTGCTAATGCACCGCCATTTTTACCTAATACAATGCCA
Source organism: Shewanella sp. 6_MG-2023 (assembly GCF_030547195.1). NCBI lineage: Bacteria > Pseudomonadati > Pseudomonadota > Gammaproteobacteria > Alteromonadales > Shewanellaceae > Shewanella > Shewanella sp. 6_MG-2023. Next base: position 253,686 of record NZ_JAUOQU010000002.1, read on the forward strand.
ATTCTGAGCACACAGACTCGGGTGTTTTCTGACTGGGCTTTTAAGGCTAAGTGTTCCCACTCACTACAAACCTGATGGCTAAACTCATCATGGGCTTGGCTATGCTCATCAACAGGCTCTTGGCCTTGGCGACCATAAAAGCCGATGGCAGAGGCGCTAATAAAACTTGCTGGTGGGGTAGTGCTTTGTTGGATCAGCTGGGCCAGTCTGGCGGTTATATTCCAGCGACTGTCGCAAATACGTTGCTTTTGTTGTTGGCTCCAGCGTTTGCCGACAATGGACTCTCCAGCTAGATTTATCACGCTATCAAATTCATTGAGATTGTCTAAGGTATCAAGGCCTGATAAGTAATGATGTTTATTACCCAGCACGGCTTCAGCATGCTCAATATTACGGCTAACAATAGTAAGCTTATCTTCTTCTTGCAGTAAATGTACTAATTGTTGGCCAACAAATCCTGTTGCCCCAGTTATTAAAATCTTCATAAAGTCTCACCATTCATTTTGCCAACATAAGTAATAATACGTGCTAGCTTAGCGTTTCGATCAGTGTTTAGTGACTTGCTTTAGTTTCAAATTAATTAATTTTACTCGCTTAATTCACCCTTGGGGCGCTTTAAACATTTATACACAAAATATAACAGGTATAATCAATAATTTTGCAGTTAGTTGTTTTGTTTTTTCAATTAATTACGCATATAGTTTCAACTTAACAAATCTTAGTTTAATTCACGTTTAAGTATAAAAAGGTTTTCATTATGAATGGAGGTAACTCTTCCTCGATTGCGTTACGTGGTTTTGCCATCATGGCTTGCTTAGTGGTGATCCTTGCCGGTATCAAAACAGCAAGTCCAATTGTGGTCCCGTTTGTATTATCTGCATTTTTAGCGGTTGTTTGTAATCCCGCCATTGTATTTATGAGCCGTTTTAGGGTACCTAAATGGCTATCAATTATACTGTTGATGCTATTGATCGTGCTAATGGGCTTATGGCTGGCGAGTTTAGTGGGCAGCTCTATTAATGAGTTTTCTAAACAAATACCGGTTTACCGCCAACAATTAATTGAGCAGTTTTCATGGATATTAGAAAAGCTAACCGCGTTAAATATTAATATCTCTAAAGAAAAAGCCTTAGAATACTTTGACCCCGGTATGGCCTTAAGCATGACCACTAATATGTTGTCAGGCCTTGGTAATGTGATGGCAAATCTGTTTCTAATCATCTTGACCATTATCTTTATGTTGTTTGAAGCCCAATCATTACCGAAAAAGTTTCATTTTGCCTTAGACGATCCAGACATGCGCTTAAAGCAAATTGATAAATTTTTGCATTCAGTTAATCAATATATGGTGATAAAAACCCTCGTCAGTATTGGCACCGGTATTATTGTCGGTATTGGCTTGAGTATTATTGGGGTTGACTACGCATTATTGTGGGCAGTGTTAGCCTTCCTGTTTAACTATATTCCCAACATTGGTTCTATAATTGCTGCTATTCCAGCGGTACTATTGGCATTCATTCAAATGGGGCCCGGGGCTGCAGGTGTTACGGCTTTATTATTTTTAGGCACAAATACTGTCATGGGTAATGTGGTTGAACCTAAATTTATGGGCCGCGGTTTAGGCTTATCAACCTTAGTGGTGTTCTTGTCATTAATTTTTTGGGGCTGGTTACTTGGCTCAGTAGGGATGCTGTTATCTGTACCACTGACTATGATTGTCAAAATTGCATTAGAGTCCAGTGACAGTGGTAAGTGGTTGGCTATCTTGTTATCTGATGAAATCCATGATGAAGATGACAAAAATGGGGAATTAGTTGCCCGAGTAGAAGAAGCCGAACAAACAACAGATGAAACCCCATCTGAAAAGTCCGAAAATGGTCATGTTTAATTTACATAAATGAGCGTTATAAATGAATTCAAATGATTCAAATTTTCCTGCGGTTAACGCATTAGCCCAAGCACAATTAGGTGATGACCTTTGTCGCTTATTTCATGGTCGCGGGGGGCTCTTTAGCGGTTATGAGCATATTTGCTTAGACTGGTTTAACCCTGTGTTACTGCTTACCAGCTTTAAAGAGCTGCCAGAATCAGAAAGACAGTCAATGGTTGCTGATATAGAAGCAGTTTGGCAGCAGTGTCATGGCGATAAACCGTTTAATTTAGTATTTCAGTACCGTAATGCAGGGCAAACTATAACCGATGTTGTTGCCGGTGAAGTACCTGAAAAACACATAGTGACAGAAAATGGCGCCCATTTTTTAGTCCACCTGTTACGCGGGCAAAATCACGGTATTTTCCTTGATATGGCCAATGGTCGAAAGTGGGTTAAAGCACACGCAAAGGATAAAAAAGTGCTTAACCTATTTGCTTATACCTGCGCCTTTTCTGTTGTCGCTTTACAGGGCGAAGCGACTGAAGTGGTTAATATGGATATGAGCAAGGGCGCATTAGCCATAGGCAAACAAAACCATTTGCTCAATGATTTTGCTTCAGGCGCACGCTTTCTCGGTCATGACATCTTTAGATCATGGGGCAAACTAACCAAACTTGGGCCTTATGACTTAATTGTTGCCGATCCACCAAGTAATCAAAAAGGAAGTTTTGTTGCCACCAAAGATTATGTAAGGCTGCTGAGACGTTTACCAGAGTTACTGGCTGATAACGGTGAAGTGTTGTTGTGTTTAAATGCGCCTGAGCTTGGCTGTGATTTTTTAATGAAACAAGTTGAAGAAACTGCAGAAAGCTTAACCTTTGTTGAGCGTATTGATAATCCCCCCGAGTTTACTGATATTGATGAGCAAAAATCCTTGAAGGTCTTACGCTATAAGTTATAAGTATTTAACCGTGTAGTGACACATCTATATTTCTTTAAAAAGCACAATTGAATAACAATTCAGTTGTGCTTTTTTATTTGAGGATAATTTAAAGGTGGAGAAGTGATCGAGGTAACTCGCATGGTTATCGGCTAAGCCTGTTTGAAATCACTAGAATGTTCTGTAAGTGTTTGATTGACGATTAACAAGTTGATAACTTTTGTGTTAGAGACTATATATACTTATGCATGAGTATTTCTCTCCAGTGGTTCTGGTTTAAATCGAATCAATTAACATGAATGAGATTTTTATTTTTGGCTGGATTTACTATTGAAGCGCTTTATTGTTCATATGCCATTTCTAGTTGTAATAATTGTTGGTTTTTTTATGATCTAGATAAACATTTATTCGTTTTACCAATTTGTGAGTATATAGTTTAGTCATTGATAAAAGATAAAATTCACACGAATATCAATCAGTAACAATTATGCTACATCCCTTTCCTTAGAAACCTCTGCCGGAGGCTCCATGAATATAGATTCTAAAACTGAGAAAAGCCTAGAACTTAAAATTTTTATATTTTTAACGGTTTTCTTAGCACCCATTTTGTCAGCGATACTCGTTAGTGCATTAGGGTTCACCATTTGGTTTAGTCAAATTCTTTCTGGCCCTCCTGGCGCTGGATAATCATAGAAATTAAAACAAAAATTAATAGAGAAGTAATCTTGATGAGCAAAAAAGAAATCCACGTAACTAGCCTGATAGTGCAAGTAAAACCAGAGCAAATGGCTGAAGTTCGCCAACAAATTATGGCCATGGACAATGCAGATTTATCAGTTAACAACGAGATGAAGATAGTCGTAGTGATTGAAGGACCAAGCCAGCGTTCCTTAATGGATGACATTTCAACTATTAACGCAATACCTGGTGTGCTTACTGCCACTATGGTTTATCACCAAAGCGAAGAGCTAGAAGAGGGTGAAGAATGAGTATGAACAGACGTGAGTTTATGAAGGCTAATGCTGCTATGGCAGCTGCCAGCGTGGCAGGCATGGCTTTACCGGCATCAGCAAGTAACTTAATTACTAGCTCTGAGCAGACCAAATTAGAGTGGAACAAAGCACCATGTCGTTTTTGTGGTACAGGTTGTTCCGTTATCGTTGCGACGCGTGACGGTAAAGTGGTTGCAACCCATGGTGACGCAAAAAGTGAAGTCAACAAAGGCCTTAACTGTATTAAAGGCTACTTCTTATCAAAAATTATGTACGGTCGCGATCGCCTTCAAACTCCAATGTTAAGAATGACCGACGGAAAATATGATAAGAATGGCGAGTTCAGCCCCATTAGTTGGGATACTGCGTTTGATACCATGGCTGAAAAATGGAAAAAAACCATTAAAGCTAAAGGGCCTACTGCAGTCGGCATGTTTGGTTCTGGCCAATGGACTGTGTGGGAAGGCTATGCAGCGGTTAAATTAATGAAAGCAGGCTTTGGTTCTAACAATATTGATCCCAATGCACGTCATTGTATGGCTTCTGCTGTTGGTGGATTCATGCGTACCTTTGGTATTGATGAACCCATGGGTTGTTATGATGATATGGAAGCGGCGGATGCTTTCGTATTATGGGGCTCTAATATGGCAGAAATGCACCCGATCCTTTGGACTCGCGTGACTGACCGCCGTTTAAGTGCACCACATGTGAAAGTTGCTGTGTTATCGACGTTCCAACATCGTTCATTTGATTTGGCGGATTTAGGCATAGTATTTACGCCGCAAACCGATTTAGCCATGCTTAACTTTATCGCCAATTACATTATTCAAAACGATAAAGTAGACAAAGATTTTGTCGCTAAGCATGTTAATTTCCGTAAAGGTGAAACGGATATTGGTTATGGTTTACGAGCCACTCATCCATTACAGAAAAAAGCCAAGAACGTTGAGACTGCGGGTGATTCAACCCCAATCGATTTTGAGCAGTTTAAGGCGTTTGTAGCTGACTACGATGTTAAATCAGTAAGCGAGCTTTCTGGTGTACCTGAGCACAAGTTGATTGAACTTGCAGAGTTGTACGCTGACCCTAAAAAGAAAGTCACCTCTTTCTGGACTATGGGTTTCAACCAACATACTCGTGGTGTGTGGTGTAATAACCTTATTTATAACATTCACTTGCTAGTCGGTAAAATTTCTACTCCTGGCAACAGCCCATTCTCATTAACGGGTCAACCATCAGCTTGTGGTACCGCGCGTGAAGTCGGTACATTCTCGCATCGTTTACCTGCTGATATGGTGGTTACTAACCCTGAGCATCGTAAACATGCTGAAGAAATTTGGAATATTCCAAGTGGCATAATCCCACCAAAGCCTGGCTACCATGCCGTTGAACAAAATCGCCGTCTTAAAGATGGTGATTTAAATTGTTATTGGGTTCAAGTGAACAACAACATGCAAGCTGCGGCTAACATGAACGAAGAAGGATTACCGGGTTACCGTAATCCAGAAAACTTCATAGTTGTTTCTGATGCTTATCCAACGGTAACAACACAAGCAGCTGATTTGATTTTACCTACCGCAATGTGGGTTGAGAAAGAGGGGGCTTATGGTAATGCAGAGCGTCGTACTCAATTCTGGCATCAAATGGTTAAAGCGCCAGGCGAGTCAATGTCTGACTTATGGCAGTTGATGGAATTCTCAAAACGTTTCACCACTGATGAAGTTTGGCCGCAAGATGTTTTAGATGCCAATCCTAAGTTTAAAGGTAAAACGTTATTCGAAGTACTTTACCAAAACGGTAATGTTGAGAAGTTCCCATTAAGTGATGCTGATCCTAAGTTCTTGAATGATGAAGCTAAACATTTTGGTTTTTACGTTCAAAAAGGCTTATTTGAAGAATATGCAACCTTTGGTCGTGGACATGGTCATGATTTAGCTGACTTTGACCGTTACCATGAAGAGCACGGTTTACGCTGGCCTGTTGTTGACGGTAAAGAAACCAAATGGCGTTTCCGTGAAGGGTCTGACCCTTATGTTAAAGCCGGTAAAGGTTTTGAGTTCTATGGTAAGCCAGATGGTAAAGCGGTTATTTTTGCACTGCCTTATGAACCAGCGCCAGAGATGCCAGATGAAGAATACGATATTTGGTTATCAACCGGTCGCGTACTAGAACATTGGCATTCGGGGTCAATGACCCAGCGTGTGCCAGAGCTTTATAAAGCCTTCCCTGATGCAGTGTGTTTTATGCATCCAGATGATGCTAAAAAACGTGGTTTACGTCGTGGTGATGAAGTGAAGGTTATTTCTCGTCGTGGTGAAATTAAAACCCGTATAGAAACCCGAGGTCGTAATAAGCCGCCTGTTGGCTTGGTATTTGTTCCTTGGTTTGATGCTAGCCAGCTCATTAACAAAGTCACGTTAGATGCGACAGATCCATTGTCAAAACAAACAGACTTTAAAAAGTGCGCGGTTAAAATCGTTAAAGCCTAAGGAGAGACACCATGAAAGCACGTAAAATATTGTCAATCATTGCGTTAGTTGGATTCTCTTTTGGTTTGACGGCAGCAACTGTGCCTGATGAGAAAGTTGCTACATTACGCCTTGCACCATTAAACGTTGAACCAACACCGCCTGTTATGCAGAAAGTGATTAATTCAGATGTTAAGCAAGTGCGTAATTACCCGATGCAGCCGCCAATTATTCCTCATAAAATTGATGGTTATCAAATTGATTTGAAAGTGAATAAATGTATGCAATGTCATGCGCGTAGTAGCACTGGGCATTCTCAAGCTCCTATGGTAAGTGTGACGCATTATATGGACAGAGATAATAATTTCTTGGCATCGTTGTCGCCACGTCGTTATTACTGTACTCAATGCCATGTATCTCAGTTAGATGCCAAGTTATTGGTTGAAAATGATTTTGTGGATGTTAAAGAACTCATGAAAAAATCTTCAACGACTGAGCATTAGGAGCATTTATGATTGCAAAAATACTAGAAAAATTGAAGTTAGTTTGGCAGGTAGTAAACAGGCCAAGTGTTCATTACAGCCTGGGTTTTTTGACATTAGGTGGCTTTGTAGCAGGGGTGATTTTTTGGGGTGGGTTTAATACCGCTCTTGAATTAGCAAGCACCGAGGAGTTCTGTACCAGTTGCCATGAAATGGAAAGTAATGTTTATCAAGAGCTGCAAAGCACCATTCACTTTACTAACCGAAGTGGTGTGCGCGCAACGTGTTCAGATTGCCATGTACCACATGAATGGACCAATAAAATTGCTCGTAAAATGCAGGCTTCGAAAGAAGTTTGGGGCAAGGTATTTGGCACCATCAATACTCGTGAAAAGTTTGAAGGTAAACGCCGTGAGTTGGCAGAGCATGAGTGGGCACGCCTTAAAGCTAATGACTCATTAGAATGCCGTAACTGCCATAATTTCGATTATATGGACTTTACGCGTCAATCGACTCGCGCTTCGCAAATGCACTCAACCTCATTAGCGAGCGGTGATAAAACCTGTATCGACTGTCATAAAGGGATAGCCCATCAATTACCTGATATGGCTGGTGTGGAAGGCTTTTAGTAAAAGCCAATAGCAATAAATAAGGTCAGCGAAAGCTGGCCTTTTTTGGGGTTGCATTTAATACTATTTGAGGCCTATGTCAGAGCAGGTATTCTTTGTGGCTGGCTTGTAAAATATTTGAAGTTTATAGCTGGGAATAATCATTGAGAAGTTAAATTTGAAGTAACGAAAATGGCTTATTGAAGTAACTAAACAAAGCTTACAGTACATCCATGTACATAAGCGGTTAGAGCACGATTAAATTAAATACTATTTTTCTGATGAGACTGTAACTAATTTTGTGTAACTGCTTATCAACACGTACTCTATAGAGAGTCAAGGATAGGCAGATACTCATGA